>CBDTTY010000085.1:0-9098 GCA_965363875.1 uncultured Anaerolineales bacterium | reverse complement strand
TTTGCTAACGTTGAGATTTTCCTTCGTCTGACCAGGCGTGTTCACCGATGAGAGGGACAAAGGCTACAGGAGTCAGCTTCTCGCAGACCAGCTTCTTCCCCTCACGCCTCCAGAGCTCGAGCACCTGCCCCATCCGACCGCCCACTGGGGCAACCAATCTTCCGCCATCGCTCAGTTGATCCTCGAGCGGCTTAGGAACCTCGGGCGCCGCCGCCGTCACAATGATGGCTTGATACGGCGCATGCTCGGGTAATCCGTACGATCCATCGCCCACTACAACTTCGATGTTCCCCAGCTGCAGTGAATGCAGCAAAGACCGCGATCTTTCGGCCAACTCTGGAATCCGCTCTATGCTGTAAACTTTTTTCGCTAAATACCCCAGGATGGCCGCCTGGTATCCCGATCCGGTACCGATTTCGAGTACGGTCTCATCACCCTTTAAGTTAAGGAACTCGGTCATCAACGCAACGATGTATGGCTGGGAAATGGTCTGATGGTTTCCGATGGGGAGAGGCGCATCGATATATGCCCGGCGCACTTGATCTTTAGGTACGAATTCATGACGTGGAATGGCGAGCATCGCCTCGAGCACACGCTCATCGTGGATTCCCCGGCTGACCATTTGCTGGTCGACCATACGTTTGCGTTCGTGTGAATATACTTCCTTCTCAGACATGCTCGCTAATTCCGATTATACGCCCGTGCAGACTTCCGAGATAACACTGGTTGCCCGGTAAACTACCCGGGCAAACGTCGAAAAAAAGGTTTTTCAATGAGCATTATCAGCCATCAGAAGCGAAGCGCTGCTCATCCCACACATCCGCATCATTGTGGTACCCGGCTTGCTCCCAGAAGCCCAATCGATCCTCTGGCATAAACTCCAATCCCCTCAACCACTTCCCGCCTTTCCAAAGATAGATATCTTTCATACCTTCCCTTCCGGGGATTGCTCCGACGACTCCGCGGAGCGGATAACCGTGATCAGGCGTTAGCGGTTGCCCATCGAAGTGTGTTGCCAATAAGAAATTATCCGACATGGCTACAGATATGGGTATGTTTGTCGAATAACCATAATCACAATGCTGTAACAGGAATTTTGCCGACTGTTTGACTCTAATGATCTCCTGCTGCACGAGCGCCTGCAATGAAACGCCCTCCCATTCCGTATCGAATTTGCTCCAGCGGGTTACGCAGTGGATGTCCATCTTGATCTTTGTGCGCGGTAATTCTAAAAACTCATCCCAGGTCCATGTCACTTCTTGATCCACCTCGCCCCACACTCGGAATTCCCATGAGGAGGGGTCAAACGCTGGGACCGGTCCATAATGCAGAACCGGGAATTTAACCGTCAACGATTGTCCGGGAGGGAGTCTGCCCTCTTTTGAAATCTTCCCCTCTAAATTTCGTCTCGCTCCTTGCCCTTCAGACATCACTTCGCCCTCCGAATTTCATCCATTATATCAACTTCAACAATCGCGCAGTAAACGCCGATGCAGGATCGGTCGGCATGGAATCGTACGTGCTTTAAAGAAGATTCTCTGGGTATGTTTCGTTGCTGGTTAGGGGAAATCGTGCACGCTCAGGTGGGAGCACTCATTCACCTCGCCTTAGGTCTGACACCAAGAAACGTCGGGAAACTAGCGTTGGAATTCGTTTAGCGCACCCGTACACTACCAATACCAAGATCAATGACCATTTCGATCTGGTTCACAGCGGCAGCATAGCCTGGAGAGATGTAGAAATCCCCATCACGTGTATAGTCGCTTGGAACCAACACATTCCCAATTCCAACGTCGGCACTAAACCGCACCCCCACATCTTCAGGGATCACAACCTGGATCTCTCCTATGCCCCCGTCGAGATTAATGTCCATGTTGTCAGTGGATGGCAACAATATTACCATTTGCCCTATTCCCTGCTCAACGTGTATTTCGCCGAATTGGAGATCCTGGAGGTCGAGCTCCGCCTTCCCCACACCGAGGTCAACGATCAGATAAGTGAACACGCCAGGATGCAGCGAGAGGTCCCACGACGGTTTGTTACCCCACTCGCCGAAGAATGGCGCCACGATGACACCTTCAGTCCGCAGATCGATCGTCGCCTGTGTGCCAGATAAATCAACGGTTTTACCAATCTCCTCACCGCTGAATGGTCGAACCTCGCCTCGTAGCAGTACATTCGATCCCATTGGTAATGCGTCCACGAGCAGGTATCCAAGGGCGGGATCGAGGGAAATAGTGGCCACCTCTGCATCTCCCAGAGGGATCTCGAAATTCTCAGATGCGTATGTCCATTGAGATTGTTTATCGAAGAAGGCGATACCGCCAACCAAAATGGCGAGAACCACTGCTACTGCAATTGCCGCTCCCCAGGCTGTGCGGCGACCAATAAGTATGTCAAGCCCAATTGCGATAAGCAGGATCGGCCAGAAACGCATGATAACGTCCCAGGCGTTCAACTCTATCACGTCCAAATTGTTCAATAGAAAAATCACGCCAAAGGAAATCAGGATAATAGGTCCTGCAATACTGGGTCTACGATAGCGATCATTCATCTCATTTACTCCTTACTCGGCATATGAGCGAAGCACAGCACCCGCCCATGTAGCTAAATGCTATGATCAGCCCCATCTTGGGACGGCAAGCAGACAATTTCGCCCAACCGAATTATTCTGTAGCCGCCTACGTCGCACCTCAGCGCGGACGGAATAAAGAACTCAACAGGATCATCAAGCCGGCACCGATCAAGATAATCGGCCACAACAATCCTGAGAATTGCCCTGCGCCCAAGAAAGAACCGAAGATTGCAAACATGATCAGGCTCGCAATAATGGCTCGGCTGCCATCTTTCAGCGCCTCGCGGGCCTTACCTTCGAGCACACCAGAGACGATGACACCTACACCCACGAAACCTGGTATAAGCGTCCAGATATACGCCCAGCTTCCCCAGTTGCCAGTTGCATTCTGCCAATATAAAATCCCGCCGATCCCGCCTACGATCGAAGCTGGAATCGCCAGAGACGGTGTGCTGGTCAGCAACCCCATCAGTAAAAGGAAAACGCCCACCCCAATCACAAGCAGGGGCCAATTCAGTTCAATATCTATGAACGCGAAGATGTCAGGAAATATTTGAACTGCCAAGAAAGCGGCACCAATCAGAATGATGAGCAACCCGGCCACTAAGTTTGATCGCTGTCCTTGCTCCATGTCACCCTCCTGTTTCCATTTACGCAGATGTTATGAATAAGTCGCGCTGATTTTTCTGCCTTTATCCTACTGCATCTTCAAGGCTTGAATGCCTGATCTCACATTTCCGGATTTTTTCACGCCTGGGTCACAGCGGGTTCTTAAAATCGTAGATCCCGTTCCTCACAGGCCAAATACGTTTACACCCTTTACAGCTCAAGCCCTCCGGAGTCGTTTGCAGTTCGAGTGAGTCACACTCGGGGCAGCGCCATATCGAGCCCTCACGCACGCGCCCGGGCGCACCCTCGACCGAGGCAAATTGGAAAACACTGGGGGTCAGCTGAATCCAATTCCCCGTGCGCTGCATCATTGAATCAAGAGCCACCAACACATTAAGAGGTACATGGCGCTTGAGGAGATTTATACGAAAGTGGGAAACTGTTAGTTTTCGCCCGGGCGAAAAACCCGCTTGGTCCAACCATTTGTAAACAACCCGTGGATGGAAGTTGAAATTCAGTTCTGCGAACTCGACCGCTTCAGGGTCGAAGGGACTCCATGTCTGCCGTCGAAAGACCCAGCGGGCGATGGCCTTGAGGTTTCGTTTGTTCGCGTATTCGAGGATGAAGGTTGACCCTGGGACAAGTGTAGGTCTAATCTGGCTCAGCGCCTTTTGCGGTTCCACCAGGTGATGAAGCGTTCGAATCATCGTGGCGGCATCGAATGCTTCTTGCGCAAAGGGTAAGCGATAGACATCGCCGACGACATAAACATAGCGCTCACTCTCGCCAAGCCGCTGCTGCGCCAACTCAATCTGCGTTCGTGAATAATCAAGCAGGACGATCTGCTGATAACCCTGATATCGAGATGTATTTCTCCCGGCACCTGCGCCTACCTCCAGCAAGCGGGATCCACCTTCAGGCAGCAATCGCTGGAGAGCGATCGCCTCTACTCGATCCTCGTATTCCCGGCTCCCATGTTCCCAGAATTTTTCCTGGTAATCTGAGCCTTCATAATCACAAATCGGAGGTTGGCATTCGCTCATTTCACACCATAGAAACGCCGGTCACCTGCGTGCCCGGCGAAATATCATCTCAATTGTACTCTCTCAAACTCATGGTGTCAGCCACCCAGTCAAGTTCAAGAATCAAAATAGCGCGTTTCGTCCAGTTTGTGTTGTTCCTGCGCCGCACCGTTTTCAGACTCTTGCTCCAGCAATCCTCGCTCTGCATCGGCTCGAAACCGTGTCTCTGCCTCGTCAAGAGCAGGACGACTCGCCCGGGGGACAATCCCCCATTTGCCACAATGCGGACACATCTCCAGCTTCCCAACCAAAAGATTTGGTGAGAGAAAATGTCGGGGATAAGGAAAGCTACAGCGCTGACAGACCGCACCTCCGGCTGAGCCGTACTTTCCAAGTTTGAAATTGCCCGAGCGGCGGCCGATCAGCGTAAGAAGGAGGGTTCCAAGCACCATGAGCACAACGATCCCCGCGATCAGCGGGACGGCGAGATTGGCCACCTGTTGCCAGCTCTCCTCCGCGCTGACGAACTCCAATCTTACTTCTTCCGCAAATACCTCTGCGCCACTTGCCGTCGTACCAACGGCTGAAAACGTGTGTGCGCCCACTGCATAGTCGCTGGTGCTGAAGGAAAATTTAAAAGGAGCTTCTGAGACTTCCGCAAAGAATTCCCCATCGAGCAGGTAATTAACCCGGTCCAGATCGTGCGGTCCATCGGTAGAGATCGTGAACCGTCCCTGAATTCGTCCAGCGGCTCTGTACCCGAAGTCTCGCCGCAGGTGTATTGTTAACCGATCGCTACCATCCTGGCCATATGCAGGAGTAGTTAACACAGAAGCCAACAGCACGAATATAAGTATCTTCACCTTCCTCATCTTCACTCCTCACTTCCAGCGGGTTAGGATGGCCTCGCGCTGAAAGAGCTGCGTGGCGAAAGCCAGCAAACCAACATCGAGCACGGTGACCCCAATTGCCATCCACAGGATCATTGTTTCGTTGATAAAGATCAATCCGCTGATCTGAGCGAAGAAAAGACCCAGAAGTGGAAGGATGACCAGCATAGATATCTGCTCGGCCACACGGGGATCATTGGCTCGAGAGGATACCATGATGGCGATACTCACAGCCGCAATAGCTAACAATGGGCCCACCACAACAATCGCAAATAGCCAGATGGGGTCGGTAACCTTCTGAAATAACGCAGGGCCCTCGGTAAGGATAACCACTCCTAGTGAAAAAACTATAAAGGATAGCCATGTTGCGCCGATCGCGGGCAGCGCTGCCGCCACCGCCTTGCCAGCAAGAAGTTCTAGAGTCGTCACCGGCGTCGCCAGCACCGGCTCCAGCGTTCTCGTCGTTTTCTCACCCACAATACTGTAGGAAGCGAAGGTCGCCGGTATGGCAAGCGGCATTAACATAAACAGCAACATAAACTGACTCACGATGAAATATTGTCCGCATGTTTCACCACTCAGCCCCTCACACAAGTCCGCGAAACTGGCGGGCATATCCGCTGCCGAAAACCCGGCCATCTCTCCGGGAGTACCCATGGTATAGAGAATGATTAACGGCAGGGCGGTCATCATGAGCGGCATGAAAACCACCGTAAAGAGCACGAAGCGATTCTTGAATACTTCGGCCCACTCCTTACGCGCGATCACCCAAATTTTTCGCATGATCCACCTCTTAAACGAGATTCTACCTGTTTTGTAGGCACCGCTCTTCCTTCGCCCCAATACACCCTAATAAAAAATAAGTGTAGTTATGTAAAGTGATTCGCGGCCGATATCCGCACCACTAAACAATGTCTAAAAACGCAATTACTTCACCAGACGCAAATAAATCTCCTCCAAAGACCGGCGCAGCTCGCCGACAAATTGAATATCCGCGCCGGCATCCACCAACGCCCGGATCAATTCCGGGTTATTCCTCTCCGGGTCGTCTAACCCGACGACCAGCTTGTTATCCTTTATCTCAACGGAGCGTACGAAAGGCTGCTCGCTTAGCACTTTTTCAAATACAGGAGAGGCTGCGCTCAGGTGAATCACGACCACGCGGTCGTAAAGTTTCGCCCGCAGCGCTTCGGGAGTGTCTAGCGCCAGCAAGCGAGTATTAACCACGGCGATACGGTCACACAGTCGATCCGCCTCGTTGAGATTATGAGTGCACAGGAAGATTGTTCGTCCCTTGTCCTTTAACTCGCTGATGAATTCCCGCACCAATCGCGCCATCTCCGGGTCGAGCCCTGCCGTCGGCTCATCAAGGAAGAGCACTTTGGGTTCATGCAGCATCGCCCGGGCAATGGCCAGCTTCTGCCGCATTCCCTTTGAGAAAGTCGCCGCCACATCCCCGCGCCGATCCCACAACCCCAACAGGCGCAGATAGCGCTCCACCTGCCCGGCTACATCCTCCACATCATGCAATTCGGCGAAGAAACTTAAGTTCCTCTCCGCACTCAGGCGGTCGTACAGCCCCGGCGACTCGGTTAATATTCCTGAGCTACGCCTGATCTCGTTATCCTCTCGCCCGACTTCATATCCAGCTACCTTTGCTGTCCCCGAAGTCGGTGAAATTAACGCGCTCAGCATGCGGATCGTCGTCGTCTTCCCCGCGCCGTTTGGCCCCAGGAAACCAAAGATCTCGCCTGGCCGGACATCCATATCCAGACCGTCAACTGCCAGCACGTCACCGAAGCGCTTGGTTAACCCCTTCGCAACAATCATCCTAACTCTCCTCAAAACCAGATATCCGCCCGGCCCACAACTGCTCTCTCCTGATCAAGTGTAGCGGCTATCCTCCAGACTATTGTCTGATATTTCCTCATCCTTAATTCGCCGCACCCTTGAGTTTGGCGGCAATATACTCGGGGGATCCACCTCTAAATTTTCTCCCGGCGCATCCATGCGTTTTATTGCAAAAATTATTAACAAACTAATCCCTGCACCAACGACAACAGTTCCCTCGGCCGCGTAGACACCCCAGCGATCCATTACGATTAACGTCGCTGCGTTGAATAGCGTATGCCACGCTATGGCTCCCACTAACCACCCCAATCCACCGCGGCGAACACTCTGGAGAACCAACGCACTCGCGCTCAAATGAAAACAAATCGCACCTGCTCGCTCGACGGCGCCCAGCAGGGCCTTATACCAGGGCATGTTCCAATAGAGCGCCATCTGGGCCGCGACGACATCCACTTGCTCTGGAGGCAAAGTCTCTGCTAGATCCGCCCCGCGCAATGCTACGGCTTGAAAAAAGCCGTATAAAACAAATCCACCGAGGATAATCGCTTCACTGCCGCCATGACCGGCCCCAAACATGAGCGCATTGGGCAGGTTGCGAGCATCGGGTGCCCAGCGGCGCATGACGACAAAGCGCGCCACCTCTTCGAATACGCCTGCAGAAAGGCCGTACAACAGCGCGGCCACCATAAACGCCAGCCCGCCAGCCGCGAACATCCCCCGCTCTGTCACAAAGGGCGTCAGAACCAGACTGTTGAAGGGGATATGCAGAAACTGCGATGCGGCGAAGGTCGCCGCCCCCGCACCAAACAAACCCCAACCGAGTCGCCACCGCCTCGCCAACACGACTCCCAAAGCCAGAGGGAGGGCGATCATCAACAAACCATTTAGTAAATGAGCCGCTGCGAGCATAATAATCGCTCCCTGAAACCGATCATTCAGCCAAGTCTTGACTGGATGACACAACGAGCTTCGTTGGACACTGCCCGAACTATACGCCTACCCCCACAGCCGAAGAGCCCCTTCCATCCCAACCGCAGCGCTGTAATTCTATCCTGTTTTTCAATGAAACAAGGACACCCGTCCGGTCAGCGACTCACAATGAACCGGACCAATAATTACGACTTCCATCCTTACAACTGCACTCAGCGACGCGTTTCACGTGAAACCTGATGGCTGTGTTTCACGTGAAACATCCATGTTTATCGCTTATCCCCATTCGGAAAGCCACCTCCCGCGGCGGCGTTTTTCGCTGCGCGTTCCCCCAAGCTCCCGGTGCAATATGACCCAGATTCGCGCCGAATTATATTGTGGCGCGGTAGCCAAATACGCCCAGCCGTCTTCGGCAGCTTCATTGAGCATTGCTTCAAGATCTTCAGGTTTTGCGGAAATTACCGAACCCCCTAGCATTTCTACGCGATACTCCATGTTCGGCGACACTTACCCACCCCCTTGTCCGCTTTCTTCGTCTATAGACCCGGTCATCGCTGCTAACGAGGTTAAACCCGTGACGCCACCCAGGTTCATGGTATCGACAGCACTGGAGGGGACAATCACGAGTGCCCCTTTATCTTTCAACCCTTCAAAGAGCATATTCATCGCCCTCAAGTGCAGCGCGGTCGGATTGTTTATATAAGCGTTGGAGGCATCAGCAAACGATTGTGCGATTTGTTTTTCGGATTCGCCCAGAATAATCCGCGCCTGACGCTCGCGTTCCGCCTGCGCCTGCCGACTCATAGCGTCCTCTAATGCTTGTGGAATCACAACATCGCGGATCTCTACGGACTGCACCGTCACCCCCCATGGCGTCGTTCTCTCGTCGATGATTTTCTGCAGATCGCGGTCCATGCGCTCTCGACCAACCAGGATGTCGGCTAAATCCATCTGTCCGATCACCTCCCGCAGCGCTGTCTGCGAGGCCCAGGTAATTGCCATTCGATAATTGGCCACCTCCAACGCAGCCTTTTCGGCATCCCAGACCAACCAGAAGAGAACCGCGTCTACATCCACGGGGACCGTATCCTTCGTGAGCGTCTTCTCCGCATTAAATGCGGTCACCATCACGCGGTGATCTATCCAAGCCGGTATATCATTTACAATCGGCACAACCCAGAAGATGCCCGGACCGCGCAGTCCAGTGAAGCGACCAAATCG
>CBDTTY010000084.1:0-9168 GCA_965363875.1 uncultured Anaerolineales bacterium | reverse complement strand
CGGCTGCAGCGCCTGATCGATGATCTGCAGGAACTAAGCAGAGTGGAGGCAGGTGCCTATGAGATGAACCTCCTCCTTCAAGGGGTTCAAGACCTGGTCGAGATTACACACACTACCCTGGTCCGTCAGTTTGAGGAGAAGGGGGTAGAGTTAAACATAGATCTTGGTGAGGACCTTCCAATGGTCTACGCAGATGAAGACAGGATCGGGCAGGTGTTACTGAACCTGCTGGGGAACGCTTTGCAATACACAGCGGCAGGGGGAGTTGTAACCATTCGCGCCCGGCAGGTTGGAGACGAGGTTCATATTTCTGTAGAAGATACAGGGGTGGGCATCCAGGCTGAACACATCGACCAAATCTTCACCCGCTTTTACCGTGTGGATCGCTCTCGCTCGCGCTCTGGGGGCGGCAGCGGAATCGGGTTGACGATTGCCAAGCACCTCGTTGAAGCCCATGGAGGGCGCATTTGGGCTGAGAGCCCGGGCGCCGCGCAGGGAAGTACATTCACCTTCGCGCTGCCCGTCGCTGGCTGACGTATCACTTTCATGTGGCATTGGAAAATCATGAAGAATCACGCCTGAAACTTGTAACCCCAGATGCATTTCCATTAATATTTTACTCCTCACGAGCGCTCAGATTGACCTGTGAGTGTAATTTCCTGGTTTAGTTGAGCACTCTCCATGCACAAAAATAGATCACCAGTATCGGATGGTGAATTTTCTCTAACAGATGTGCCTTAAACCCTCGAAAGTATCTTTACCGAATCTTTACTTAAACGCCAAGCTGCCTTTATGAAGGGTGGCTATGATCCTTACAGATCAGTAGCGAACGCTCAGAATTCTGAGAGCGTTTCATAATGGAAGGAGTTAGGCACATGATGGGTTGGTTTTCAGGATGTTGCGGGTTAAGTGGATTGGGGGGGTTCGGTTCTTTCGGGTGGATCGGGTTGTTACTAAACCTGGTCATCATCGTCGGCGTCATCTCGTTGATCGTCTGGGTAGTACGTCGTTTTACAGCAGGTGGATCAGGACTTACCTCGAATCAAACTTCGGGGAGCGCTCATCTATCCCCGCGTGATATCCTGGATATTCGCTATGCACGAGGAGAGATCGACCGGGATCTCTACCAACAGATGCTTTCGGATTTGAAATAGACTGATGAGAGCGCAAGGCGGCCGATGATTTCGAGTTGTCAGCTATTTTTCATCAGATGTAAGGAGAGTCAACGATGATGATGGGATTTGGTTTCTTAGGGCTGCTGCTTATGCTCCTGTTCTGGGGTTTGTTGATCGCTGGAGCAGTATGGCTGGTAAAGGTTATCTTAACCGGCGGACCGAACAACGGGATTTCGGTCGAGAGAAATCGTTTAAGCGCACGTGAGATCCTCGACCAGCGCTATGCAAAGGGAGAAATCACACTCAAGCAGTACAAGCTTATAGGCGAAGACTTACTAGATTGAGATCTAATCATACAGAGGAACAAACAAAATGGATCAACACGAACCCAGAGAACACGATCATCATCATCCCCGTCATGACGATCATGTGAACGACCAGCAGATCGACCATGGCCACCGGGTTGACCATGGCGGACATGAACGAATGTTTCGGGATCGTTTCTGGGTAAGCTTGGCTATCTCGATCCCTGTATTGCTGTTCAGTGAAACGGTCCAAGGATGGCTGGGATTCAGTATGCCTGAATTCCCCGGCAGCCCGTGGATTACACCTGTCCTGTCCGTGGTGATCTTTATCATTGGCGGAGTGCCCTTTTTGCGTATGGCTGTCCCTGAAGTCCGTAATCGTCAACCCGGCATGATGACTTTGATCTCTCTGGCAATCAGCGTGGCCTTTTTCTATAGCCTGGTTGCGCTTTTCGCGGATCTAGGCCAGGGGTTCTTCTGGGAATTAGTTACGCTGATAGATGTTATGCTCCTCGGCCATTGGCTAGAGATGCGAAGTATTCGGCAGGCATCCGGAGCGCTCCAAGAGTTGGCAAAGTTGCTGCCCGATACAGCCGAGCGCCTCCGATCAGACGGGAAAACCGAGGAAGTTGCTCTTACGGATCTTCGAACAGACGACCATGTGCTAGTCCGACCAGGCGGTAGTGTCCCCGCAGATGGCAAGGTATTTGCGGGCGAATCTGAGATCAACGAGGCAATGATAACTGGTGAATCGCGACCCGTCCGTAAGAGTCCTGGTGAGGTGGTCATCGCCGGGACAATTAACGGCGAAGGAAGTCTGAGAGTGCAGGTAGGCGCCACGGGTGAGAATACAGCGCTGGCAGGCATTATGCGGCTTGTCGAGCTAGCTGAACAGAGCAAATCGAAGACACAGGTCCTGGCTGATAAGGCTGCCGGCTGGTTGTTCTACGCCGCAGTCGGTGTTGCCGTCCTGACCGCCATCGCCTGGACGCTTGCTATTGGATTCAATGAGGAGGTGATCGCCAGAGTGGCGACCGTTCTGGTAATCGCCTGCCCTCACGCACTGGGGCTGGCAATCCCCCTCGTTGTGGCCATAACGACATCCACCGGGGCAAAGAACGGGATACTCATACGTGATCGGATTGCGATGGAAGATGCCCGTCATATCGACGTGGTGATCTTCGACAAGACCGGAACCCTGACAAAAGGGGAGTTTGGTGTCGTGAACATCGTCACGGCGGATGGCTGGGATGCAGATCAAGCCCTGGCTATGGCGGCTGCGATCGAGGGTGATTCGGAGCATACGATCGCTGCGTCGATACGGAGGAAGGCGGAGGAGCGAGGTTTATCATTGCCCCAAATCTCGAATTTTACGGCCATAAAAGGGCGAGGCGTCCAGGCTATGTACGCTGAAGAGAAGGTCTATCTAGGGGGACCTCGATTGCTTGAGTGGCTCGATTTGGAACCAACCGGGCAAATGATGCTGTTTGCAAGAGATAGCGGAGATCGTGGTCAGAGTGTCATTTATCTGGTTAAAGATCAACGGATCATCGCTGGTATATCGCTGGCAGATGTTGTCCGTCCAGAGAGCGTAGATGCCGTGCAGCGTCTGCACGAAATGGGGATTGAAGTGGCGATGTTGACCGGGGATAGCGTGGAGGTGGCCAAGTCGGTCGCCGAAGAACTCGACATTGATCAATACTTTGCGGAAGTACTTCCCGAGCACAAAGATCGGAAGGTCACCGAATTACAGGACGCGGGGAAATACGTGGCCATGGTGGGCGATGGTGTTAATGACGCCCCGGCACTCACGCGAGCGGATGTGGGAATTGCTATCGGCAGCGGCACTGATGTAGCCATAGAGTCGGCAGACGTCATTTTAGTAAAAGACGATCCGATGGATGTGGCAAAGGTGATTGAGTTGAGCCGCGCAAGCTACCGGAAGATGGTCGAGAATCTTATCTGGGCAACCGGGTATAACATCGTTGCCATCCCCTTGGCTGCAGGGCTTCTCGCACCCTTCGGGTTCTTACTTTCCCCGGCTATCGGTGCGCTGTTTATGTCCCTCAGCACCGTCTTGGTGGCGATAAATGCGCAGACGTTGCGCAGGTTGAGGTTTGCTGATGCGTGATTCAACCCATTGCGCTATGTCTTTCGTTTCCGTTCAGCACGCTTCGTGGATTGACTGGGTAAGTGTCGGGATAAATATTAGGAGGGTAGAAACATGGATCATGAAGTGATTGCCACAAGCAGACTTCGACGTTTCTTCTTGATTGTCTCCATGGCGTTGGTGGCGATTCTTATCACTGCGTGCGGCACGCCGGAGTCCGGGTTAGAAGCGGGCGATCGTGCGCCGGATTTCATCCTTCAAGCAGCCGATGGTGACACCGTTTCACTTTCCGATTACAGCGGGGAACAGCCGGTCCTGCTGTACTTTCATATGGCACTTGGTTGACCGCCTTGCC
The DNA here is from genome assembly GCA_965363875.1 of uncultured Anaerolineales bacterium. Taxonomy (GTDB): domain Bacteria; phylum Chloroflexota; class Anaerolineae; order Anaerolineales; family E44-bin32; genus E44-bin32. Next base: position 5,283 of record CBDTTY010000084.1, on the reverse strand, counting down.
TTCAGCAGATCGTTGATCTGCAAAACGACCCAGATTTTCAAGCTCTCGATGTTGCATTCCTCAGTATTGCCTTTGATTCACCCGCGGAGCTGACTCAAGCCGCCGCAGAATACGGGACCCGCATCCCACTCTTGACGGATATGGATCACGAGGTGTCGGAAGTCTTTGGTGTGTTGAAATGGGCTGTAGGCAGCGGTGAGCCCGGGCATACCTTTGTGTTGGTGGACGCCGATGGAACAGTGCTGTGGGTTCAGGATTACGGCGCCCCGGAGAATGGGGGGAGGATGTATGTACCGGTCGAGGAGTTAGTCCTAAATATTAGAGAACGGCTCGACTCATAGTCGCTTAGAGCAAATGAGAGAGGGAAGGGTCCAATATGCGGCATCTACCCTCCTCACTGCTAACGGTCAAAGTAAATGCTCTTGCCGCTCACCGATAGGGGGATGCCCATCACGTAGTCTGCGTCGATCAAACCAAGTTCTCTTGCCACCACGCCTGCCCTGTACATGATGCGATTATCTACGTTCATCAGGCCGGCAGTCTTGACGGCTGAGCCGAGAGCGATGCCCATATCAAGCACCCGAAATGGGCATTGAGGCCCTTTAAATTCACCTTCGTAAGTATTGATGACGATGCACGCTTCAGCCCCGCACGCACCGCAATTAAGGTCTGCGACCGCACCATCCTTAATGCCGATAAGCACCACAGCGCCGGAATCCAGGACGTTCTGACCATCGCGCGCGAAGCCATCGATCCCGCTTCGTTGAGCGTAATCTTTCATTCCCTTTCCCAGGCGATGAAGGTCTTCTCCCTCGACCGTTTTTACAACCACAAAATCCTGCCCCCGGGTCTTGGGAGCGGTTATTGCTGCAATCTCCATTAATTCGGCGATCGTGTGCAGTGCTGTCATAAATAGCCTCCATGCGATCTTCGCTCAGATGAGCTCAGTTGGTCTTGTAGGATTGGGAGCATTATCTGTAAAGTTAGGTATTATCGCAACCTTGTTCTGGCTGGGACGAATAGGATAATAGCTGAAGTGTGATCTTTGAAGCCGGGGCATAGTTTGAGTGCTCTGGCTTGCGCTTTGCACTTGATGGCAATAGCCTTAGCGAAAATGCAATCTGCAGCACATACCCGAAGCTACCGCGCATGAAGTTTCTTCCGAGCGGTCAAAAGGCGCCGAGAATGTGGATGCGTAAATTGGTGGGAGAGGATAGTGGCAAATAATACATCTGGAGATATAGCGGCGATCTTCGACCTAGATGGGACTTTATATACCGGGCACATCACGCTTGGCCTTGCCGAGCACCACCGAACTCATCGTGTAAAAAGGCTTGAGCTCTATGCTTTCATGCTCACCCATATGCCCATTTGGTGGCTGCAACGGTTAGGTCTGGTATCCAAAATGACGTCCCATTCGATTTGGGCTCGAGATCTGAGTTGGACAGTGCGGGGCTGGACTGAGGAGGAAGCAAAAGGAGCCTTTCAATGGCTTGCAGAGCAGTATGTTCTGCCGAAAGTGCGGTCAGAGGTGATGGCTCGATTGCGCGCGCATCAGGACGCTGGGGATCGAGTGATTCTCGTTTCTGGGACTTTCTCTCCGCTGCTTCGTGAAATCGGGCATCAGTTGGGGGTCAGGGAAACGGTGGGGACACCGATAGTGATGAAGAATGGGCGCTACACGGGTGGCAGTGAATTCCCAGTTTGCCAGGGTCAACATAAGGTGACGCGGCTTGAGGAGTATCTGCATGGTACGAGGGACATTAATTGGTCGGAGAGCTTCGCATACGCGGATAGCCAGTCAGATATTCCCTTGCTTGAAGCTGTCAGATTTCCCATTGCAGTTATTCCTGATGCTTTTCTTGAATCATACGCAAAGGAGAGGGGATGGGAGACCCTGCAATAAGGCTTGACATGCGACGTACAAAATTGGGTTTCCTTCTTCGCCTGGCAGGCCTCGTCGCCTTGCTGCTGGCTAGTGTTTCTTGTCTACTCGTTTTCCTGGCCATGAACCCCTACACTGCGTGTATGGGCTCGAACTCAGAATCTCTCCGACCGGGCACGTCTGCCAGATCACTTATGTCCGCTGGCTTAAAGCGCTGTTATCTGCTTCATCTCCCTCCTGATTACGACGGGGATCAATCGCTGCCTTTGATTATCAGCTTGCCCGGATTTACCTCAAACCCAAAAGGCCAGGAATACTTGACTCGCTGGAACGAAGTTGCTGACAATGAAGGTCTTCTCATAGTCTACCCGCAGGGCACATCCTCGCCTCTCCGCTGGAACTCAAGCACAGCATTCACGGATAGTGACGTTGATGATGTTCAATTCCTAGCTGACTTAATTGACGAAGTATCTACCATAGTGGCTGTCGATCCCACTCGAATTTACGTGGATGGGATGTCTAACGGCGGTTCAATGGCCAACCGCGTGGCCTGTGAACTGGCCGGCAAAGTGGCCGCGGTCGGAGTAGTCACGGGTCCACCAGTAGAACCACCGGGGGGATGCAACCCGGAGCGACCCATCCCGCTGATTGCTTTCTATGGGACGGAAGATCCCCTCGTCGCCTATGAAGGTGGAATAGTGAGCGAATCGTTTATCTCCAAGTTGATCCATCGATCCTCGCCTCCCGTCTCTTTCCCGTCTGTGGAATCCTATATCGAGGCATGGGCAGAACGCAATGGTTGTACAATGGTGCCTGAGCTCATCCCGGCGCAGGGAGATGCCGGCGGGGTGCGCTACACAAGATGCAAGAACACATCAGAGATCGTTTTTTACACGATCGAGGGAGGGGGACACACATGGCCGGGAGGCCGGCCCACTTTCGTTGGCAAAACAAGCCGTGATATTAGTGCAAGCCAGGTGATGTGGGCGTTCTTCGAGGCGCATCCCTTAACTGACCATCCTTGAGCCTACGCGGAAGGATTAAAGTCTTCTTGAAGATCGATTTCAGAGATTTCAAGATGCAGTCGAGGGGAGATGAAATGAATGAAAAGGAGTTCCTATGGCAAGTGAAATGATGCTTTCCACGATCTTGATTAGCCTGGCGCTGGTGTTTTACACGATTGGCGTTTGGAGTGAGCGTTTTGCTGGTCGATTGAAAGGATGGCATTTGATCTTCTTCTGGGGAGGTCTTGTATTCGACACTGTGGGGACAGGGATGATGATGGAGATGGCTGGAGGTCTTACGTTTGATATCCATGGTGTTACGGGAGTGTTAGCAATCCTGTTGATGCTCGTTCACGCCGCCTGGGCTAGCATCGTGCTTATCCGCAAGGATGAGAAGGCAATCGCTAATTTTCATAAATTCAGTGTTCTTGTCTGGGTTATATGGCTTGTTCCATACTTCACCGGCTTTTTCGTGTCGATGGGATAGGTGTCAATCCCACAGTGATGATCAACGGCGCCAATTCGACCTCAGACTTGAATGGGAAAGTATGCTTGGTTACAGGCGCCACCTCTGGTATTGGCGAGGTTACAGCTAAAGCTCTTGCGGCGAGAGGCGCGCAGGTTATCCTTGTTGGTCGCAATCAACTGAAAGCGGATAAGACCGTCCAACAAATCCAGTCTGAGACCGGCAGCAATTCTGTTCAGTATCTACTGGCCGATTTCGCTGATCTTCAGCAAATTCATGATCTCGTTTCATCCTTTAAGAGCCAGTATTCGCGCCTCGATGTTCTCATCAACAATGCAGGCGCATACTTCAATTCCCGCCGTCAAACGGCGTACGGTGTAGAGATGACGTTCCTCGTTAACCACCTTGCGCCATTTTTACTCACCAACTTGTTGTTAGACATGATCAAGGCGAGCCCCGCGGCTCGGATTATCAATGTCTCCTCTGATGCTCATCAATATGGCTCGATGGATTTTGCCGATTTGGAATATAAGCGAAGGTACTTTGGCATGAAAGCGTATGCCCGCTCGAAGCTAGCAAATATCTTGTTCACCTACGAGCTCGCTCGTCGGCTTGAGGGAAGTGCGGTTACTGTAAATGCCCTCCACCCGGGACACATCGCGACGGATATCTGGCGCACCAACTTTTCGTTGATAGGGCCGCTGCTCAAGTGGATTATGGGTTTCTTCGCCATCACGCCGGAAGAGGGAGCGAAGACATCCATCTATCTAGCATCCTCACCTGAGGTTGAAGGTTTGACAGGCCAGTATTACGTCAAGCGGGAGGTTGTTCAATCATCGCCGATGTCTTATGACCAAAACTTAGCCCGTCAGTTATGGCGCGTCAGTGAGCAATTGTCGGGGCAAGCAGCATCTTCTTAATATCACGCTTCGTCGAATACACCTCATTAAGCAACAGAGTGTAGTCGGCTCAAATAAACCATAGTTCATCGCCTGGCTGGCGGGGAATCAGCAGAGACGATATGCTAGTCGCAGTGGTCATCGGCCACGTAAGTGGGCGGTACAAGGTTGCTTTTATATTCTCAAGCTTGTGCGCCCCGTTCACGGTTGAAGGATTCTCTGTCACCCTTGGCTTTACAAGGAGCAGCAATGCACGTTGATCTACTGAACGTGCAGCCGGCAGGACGCCCAACCCTTTAATAGCTTACGATCCGGTAGGAGGTAAAACAATGAAATTCTCAGATCCTCACTCGTATACAGATACCGAACAGGGGAAAATCGCCCATATCCAATTTTGGATAGACGTGGATTTCGCGGCGAAAGTCCTGAAGATTAAAGCCAACTATCGCCTTGATGAACCTGTAAGCGGCTCATTCTTCCTGGACACTCGTGATCTGAATATCACCCGAGTTTACAAGGACGATCAGGAGATTCTTTGGGAAATTGATCAACATGATTCGATAGTGGGCGGTCGCCTTCACTTAAAGGACATTGATGGTCTTTCAGAGTTCACGATAGAGGCGACCACCTCACCGGAAGCCAGCGCTTTGCAGTGGGTGACACCGAAGCAAACTGCTGGCGGGGACCATCCTTTCCTCTACAGTCAATGTCAGTCCATTCACGCCCGCAGTATATTCCCATGCCAGGATTCCCCATCCGTTCGCTTCACGTATGAGGCAGCAGTAGAGGTTCAACGTCCGCTGGTGGCCGTCATGGCTGCAGAGCATATTGAGACCGAACATTTGGGTGAGACCAGCCTATATCGATACAGGATGCCCCAGCCAATCCCTTCGTATCTTTTCGGAATTGCAGTTGGGAATCTCGCTTTCGAAGAATTGGGCCCTCACACTGGCGTATATTCCGAGCCAGAGATCATTGAATCTGCTGTTTGGGAATTTGCTGAAAATGAACAGACCCTCATCGAAGCCG
>CBDTTY010000083.1:0-9258 GCA_965363875.1 uncultured Anaerolineales bacterium | reverse complement strand
CCTTCATTATTTGCTCAATACCGTGGTGGAGCACGGTTCCGTCTGCGGATGGAACCCCGCATGGAGCAACCGGGGTGGCTGGGATTAATCGTTTCACTTGGTGCTGTAACCTTTGCATTGGTTCTTGGAGGGTTCGTATTAATGCTCGTGGGAGGAGACCCCATCCGTGCCTATTCTTTCATGGCCAAGGCTGCCTTTGGTGATATTGGTGTGTTCTCAGACACTTTGGTAAAAGCCACTCCGCTCATCCTCGTCAGTTTGGCGGCGGTTGTCGCTTTCAGGATGCGCTTGTGGAATATTGGCGCTGAAGGTCAATTCTATTTGGGTGCCTTTGGGGCGAGTATCGTCGTGCTGACACCTCTTCTTCCGCCAGAGACTTCGCCGTGGTTGATGATCCCGGCGATGATGGTCATGGGTATGCTCGCAGGCGCTTTATGGGGATTTATTCCTGGCTATTTGAAAGCGAAATACAACGTCAATGAAATTATTTCGACGCTTATGATGAACTACATTGCTGTGGCGTGGAATAATTTTTTCATCTTCGATGTATGGTCCGAAGGTGGATTCCAGATGAGCCATCAGTTTCCCAAAACGGCCTGGCTGCCGCGATTGACGGATTACGCAGCCCAGGTGCCAGTGTTTCGAGGGCTTACCATCCACCTGGGATTCGTCATAGCTTTGATTGCCGCTGGGGTGGTGTGGTGGATTCTGTACCGCAGCCGGTGGGGGTATGAGATTCGCTTGATCGGAGACAACCCGCGCGCCGCGCGCTACGCGGGGATCAACATCGTCAGGAATACGATCCTGGTGATGATGCTTTCAGGTGCACTGGCGGGGTTGGGCGGCATGTTGGAGATCTCTGGAGTTGTACATCGCCTTCAGGGGGCGATCTCATCCGGCTACGGCTTCACGGGAATCATCATCGCCTGGCTGGCGAAGCTCAACCCTATTTTGGTCGTTCCGATTTCGATTCTCTTCGGTGGACTGCTCCTGGCTGGTAGGGAGATCCAACCATCCGGTATTCCTATGCTCATCCAGGGGATCATCCTGGTCTGTCTGATCGGAAGTGATTTCTTGTTCCGCAATCGGATAAGGCTTGTACAAATCGGGCAGGAGGCATAGACATGGATCCCATCATCATCCTGCAAGCTGGCATCGCCTCCGGAACAGTACTTTTATTCGCAACAATCGGGGAGATCTTCACCGAAAGATCAGGGATTCTAAACCTTGGTCTTGAGGGGATGATGCTCATCGGCGCCATGAGCGCATATAAAACAGCCTTGGCGACAGGCAATCCCTGGCTTGGAATGTTTGTAGCCATGCTCGTTGCTGGATTGCTGAGCCAGGTTCATGCGTTAATCACGATCCAGTTTCAGGCTGACCAGGTTGTAAGCGGACTGGCTCTGACGTTCCTCGGCACCGGCCTGAGCCTGGTTTTTGGCGAGGGGCTAAGCAAGGCTGGGGCTGTAGCCCTTTTGCCCTCGTTTAGCATTCCAGGTCTGGTGAGCATTCCTTACATTGGTCCTATCATGTTTGAAGACCAAAGTGTGATGGTTTATCTGGGGTATCTGCTGGTTCCTCTCGCCTGGTATTACATCAACCGCACGCGACCGGGGCTGCATCTGCGAGCGATTGGTGAGTATCCGGCAGCGGCGGATGCCTTAGGTATCAACGTAAACCGCTTGCGCTATTTCTATGTTTTGGTCGGCGGGATGCTCGCAGGAGTTGCCGGGGCGACGATCAGTCTGGCTGTTTCTCCGGGGTGGTTCAGCCATCTCACCACATCCGGCCAGGGGTGGATCGCCATTGGTCTGGTGATTTTCGCACAGTGGGATCCGATACGCGCAGCCGGAGGATCTTACGCTTTCGGCGCTCTCCGGCGAATGACCCTTGATATCCAGGGACCGTTGAAGATATTCGGTCTTCGGAATCCCTTCTATTACAATCCTTATTGGGGATTTTTCCTGCAGATGCTGCCCTATGCATTTACCATCGTCGTCCTCGTGATTGGTTCACGCGAGGCGATCCGCAAGCGCATGGGCGCACCTGCAGCGCTGGGCTTGCCTTATATCCGCGGTGAACGAGGGCTGTAAATGGCGAACTTTACAGGCTATCGCTGTTCCATCTGTGGTCAGGAACTCGGGCCAGAAGATGTCCTATATACCTGCCCGCATGAAGGAGGGAATCTAGACGTAATCCTTGATTACGATAGGATTCGTCGTGATGTCTCACCCGGTGACATCAGACGTTCTGCGGAATCTTCCATATGGCGATATTTGCCGCTCCTACCCGTACAAGACCCGGGGCATTTGGGGACTCCTTTGCGGGCAGTGGGTTGGACGCCGCTCTTTGATTTGCAGCCGATCGCTGGGAAATTAGGTCTTGAGAAGCTCTGGTTGAAGGATGATGGGCGAAACCCAACCGCTTCTTTTAAAGACCGCGCCAGCGCCGTCGCAGTTGCCCGTGCGCAGGAGATCGGTGTGGATGTAATCGTTACAGCTTCAACCGGCAACGCCGGGGCAGCGCTGGCAGGTATGGCAGGAGCGGCGAAGATGCCCGCAGTAATACTCGCCCCGACGACAGCCCCACCGGCAAAGATCGCGCAGCTCCTGATCTTCGGTGCACGTGTGGTCCTCGTCGAAGGCACCTATGATGATGCCTTTGATCTCACCATTCAGGCGGCGGAGCGATTCGGTTGGTATTGTCGAAATACGGGTTTCAACCCGTTCACAGCCGAGGGAAAGAAAACCGCAGCTTTCGAAATTTGTGAGCAATTATCGATTGAAAACGACGGTAAGAGCTCCGCAAAAGAGCGATGGCCCACGCCGGATGCCGTAATCGTGTCCGTTGGGGATGGGAATATCATCTCCGGTTTGCATAAAGGCTTTAAGGATTTACATAAATTAGGTTGGATCGACAGAATCCCACGACTTTATGGGATCCAATCTGAAGGATCAGCTGCGATTTTTAATGCCTTCCAGGCTGGCTCGGAGGAGATACTCCCGGTGAGCGCAGATACACTGGCTGATAGCATCTCGGTGGACCAGCCGCGTGATGGTTTACGCGCCTTGCGAGCCGCAACGGAAACCGGTGGAGCTTACGTAGCCGTTCCGGATTCTGCCATTTTAGATGCGATTGCGGAGCTTGGCCGTGAGGCGGCTGTGTTCGCCGAACCCGCAGGAGCGGCTGCCTATGCCGGGCTGTTAGCCGCAGTTGAGAAGGATCTCCTTGCGGAGGGAGACCGTGTCGTTGTGCTGAATACCGGCAATGGGTTGAAAGACGTAGCGCGGGCGATGGATGCCGCCGGTGAACCGCTTGTGATTGAACCGACGCTTAAAGCACTCGAAAGTGCTTTAGATGCCGACGCGAAGAAGAACAGCGGAGGGTGACTCCAATGACGAAATCCGAAATCAACATCTCTGTCGCAGTGCCGGTCTATAACGAAATCGAGTCGCTTCCGGAACTCTACGATCGGGTGAAGGCGGTCTTGGATGACCTGGGTGAGCCATGGGAGCTCATTCTCATCGACGATGGATCGACGGATGGCTCCTCGGAGTGGATCGAAGCGATAAGCGTGGACGATCCACATGTGAGACCTGTGATTTTCGCTCGGAATTTTGGGCATCAAATCGCCGTGACCGCAGGGATGGACTTCAGCCAGGGACGCGCCGTGATCATCATGGATTCTGATCTACAGGACCCCCCTGAGCTCATCTCCGATTTGGTTGAGAAATGGCGCGAGGGCTATGAAATCGTGTATGCCGTGCGCACGGAGCGCGAGGGCGAGACCTGGTTTAAGAAAACCACAGCAGCCTTGTTTTACCGCTTGATCAACCGCATCACCGATGTTGAGATCCCGCTCGATACAGGGGATTTCCGGTTGATGGACCGGCAGGCAGTGGATGCGCTGTCTCAAATGCGCGAGAGGCATCGTTTTCCAAGAGCTATGGCTGCGTGGGTTGGCTTCCGCCAGACCGGAGTGCCATATAAACGAGCTGCGAGATTCGCTGGAGAGACGAAGTACCCATTTCGTAAAATGCTGCGCCTGGCGCTCAATGCCATCACGGGTTTTTCATACTTCCCGCTCCAGATCGCGACCTACTTCGGCTTTTTCGCCGCGGGCGTGAGTATTTTCGCCATACCCATAGTAATTGCGTTTAGACTGGTTGGAAGCCAGGCATTTTTTGGTCAGGCAACAACCTTGATCGCGGTATTATTTCTAGGAGGCGTGCAGCTAATCTCTCTTGGGATCCTCGGGGAATACATCGGTCGGATTTATGATGAGGCAAAAGGCCGACCGCTCTATATCGTGCGGAATCCCATTAGTTTAGAAGACAAAAAATCATCCAAAGGAAGGTAATACGAAACATTATGATTGACCTAACAATTTATGAAGATAGGCTAGAGAAAACCGTTGAGAGAATTCGAGAACGCAATTTCATCATCCCGACTTTTGCGCAGATGAAAGACCCTAGTTTGATCCCTGATTCAATAAAAGAGAAGCTGGGTTCGCTCGGGCTTTGGGATGTGACGCCGGAGAATCTCTTTCGTATTACCTGGAAGAACGAAGCCATACCGAAGGGTGGCGGTTACGGAGGGGTGAACTATCTGGAGATTCCAAGTTCACTAACCGGTGTGGATGCCCGGATCATCGCCCTGGTTGGAAAATGGATGCCCACGGGATCGCATAAAGTCGGGGCAACATTCGGATGCCTGGTCCCGCGGTTAGTTACTGGCCAGTTCGATCCCGTTAAGGACAAGGCAGTTTGGCCATCGACGGGGAATTACTGTCGCGGCGGGGCTTATAACGCATCACTGCTAGCCTGTGAATCAATAGCCATCCTCCCAGAGGGAATGAGCAGGGAGCGCTTCGAATGGTTGGAAAAAGTAGCCGGTGAGGTTATTGCCACGCCTGGCAGCGAGTCGAACGTGAAAGAGATATTCGACAAGACATGGGAACTTCGCGAGACCCGCGACGACGTGGTCATCTTCAACCAATTCGACGAATTCGGGAATTACCTCTGGCACTATGACATCACGGGACATGCGATGGAGGAAGTGCTTAAAAAAGAGCTTCGCCCGAACGACAATTACGCTGGGGTAGTGCTGACCACAGGGTCGGCGGGGACGCTAGCTTGCGGGGAATACTTGAAGCAGATCTTCCCGACGAGCAGGATCGTTGCCGGTGAAGCCTGGCAATGCCCAACCTTGATCGAAAATGGTTTCGGAGAACATCGCATCGAGGGCATCGGTGATAAACACGTCCCCTGGATCCACAACGTGAAGAATACCGATATGATCATCTCTCTCGACGACAATGTGATTGTCAACTTGGCCCGTCTCTTCAACGAGCCGGCTGGCCACAAGTACCTGGTTGAAAAAGGGGTGCCCGAGGCTTTTATTGCGAACCTGGAGCTGCTCGGCTTCTCCAGCATCGCCAACCTGGCAATGGCGATAAAGTTCGCTAAGTACTATGAACTGGGCGAAAACGACATCGTACTCACGGTCTTTACCGATTCTATGGAACTCTATCAGAGCCGCTTGAAAGAGATGCACGAGGAACATGGGAAATATCTGGAGAAGGAAGCTGCAGCCCACTTCGCCCGTGATCTGCATGGGCTAAAAACGGACCACATGCTAGAAACTCGCTATACGGATCGACGCAGAATCCATAACTTGAAATACTACACCTGGGTCGAGCAGCAGGGCCGGACCTACGAGGAAATCATGGCGCAGTGGTACGATCGGGATTATTGGACATCGATACAGGCGCTTCTACCAGAGATCGATCAATTGATTGTTGAGTTCAACGAGCGTGTTGGTTTGATATAAAGGCGCTTGTTCAAAGGGGAACCTTGTTGAGAAGAAAGGCGGATGTCCCATTCCATCGTCAGACCGGAGTGTGGAATGTCCGCCTGTTTTATTTTCCCGAGTACGAAGGGTCGTGACCTTTTCTTGCTATCTTGAAGACGGTCCGTTTCCTTATTAAAATTGGGCGTGATGGAAGAAATCTATCCGGAAGATCTCATCCTGGTAGCGGTAATGAAGGACCCGCGTGATCTGGAGATTGCCAGGGTTTTAGGCTGGTATCGGATTCCTCTTCAAACCGCACCGAAAACCGTACGTGTCGATTGGATCATCTTTTTTCTCACCTCGGCTTTTGGCGATGAGAGGTGGTCTGTGAGGTATATTGCCAAGGTCCTGGGGCATGAGTTGTTGACGAGAGGGGAACTTCTACGGGAAGAAAGTGATCATCCCAGAGCAGATGAACCGTACTTCAAGATATTATTGGGTCCACTGCTCGAACTGCCCAGACCTATACCGGCAGAAAAATGGCGTCGTTTTACGTTCCTTTATACGACCGGCGAGCGCTTGACGCAGGCGAACGATGTTCGTGATTTGCGAGTCCCCCCATCCGGTGAGCGTGATCGTTTGTGGAAGCTCATCCGTGAACGATCGGAGAATGATGGTGGGTTCTCCGCATCAATGACGCAAGATAATAATGGAAAATAAAGAAACTCAATCGGGATGCTAGAAACCTTGAATCATCCCACCAGGAATAGAGAGGAAGATGAATGACGGCGATAATTATTCGGTCTGGAACGCTGGTCACCGCCAGTGAAGTAATTCGAGCGGATTTGCTCATCCGCGATGAGCGGATCGCAGCAATTGGGGAAGACATCGCCGCAGATGATGCCGAAGTCATCGACGCGGAGGGAAAGCTCATTTTTCCCGGAGGCGTCGACCCACACACGCATCTCGATCTGCCGATGTTCGATACGGTTTCCTCCGATGATCACTACACAGGGCACAAGGCGGCAGCATTCGGCGGGACGACGACCGTGATGGATTTTGTGCCGCAAGATCAGCCTACGCTGCGGCAGGCAATCGAAAATTGGCACCGCAAAGCGGATGAGAAGGCGGCGGTCGATTTCGGCTTTCATATGAACATCACCAGCCTGGATGAGGACGTCATGGCAGAAATCCCTGCGCTGCTCGACGAAGGGATTACGACACTAAAGGTGTTCACGGCCTATAACGGGCGTCTCCGGCTCCAAGATGGAGAGATCTTCCGGGTTATGCGCCTGGGGGCTGAGCAGGGGATGCTCACGATGATGCATGCCGAGAATGGAGATGTGATCGAGATACTAACCACTGAGGCGCTTGCGGCAGGGCATACCTCGCCTGAATGGCACGCGCTCACCCGCCCGTCTTGGGGCGCCATCGAATCGGTCTTGCGGGGGATCGCGCTGGCAGAGCAAGCCGGATCGCCTATCTATATCGTGCATGTCAATACGGCTGGTGGACTGGATCAGATTCGCTACGCACGCCAACATGGCACTCCGGTTATGGGCGAGACCTGCCCTCCCTATCTCTTCTTCACAATTGAGAATCTGCGCGGAGATGAAGGCGCTAAATGGATCTGCTCTCCCCCGATGCGGACGGAGCAAGATAATGCAGCTCTATGGAACGGGCTTGCGGATGGTGGATTGCAGGCCATCGGGACGGATCATTGTCCTTTCTTCTATGATGGGACCAAACCAATTGAGTACGAGGGGAAGAGTGTTAAGATCCCCGGGAAGGAACTGGGGGCAAGTGACTTCACAAAAATCCCGAATGGTCTTCCCGGTGTTGGAGATCGGATGCCGATCCTCTGGTCTTACGGAGTCGGACAAGGGAGGATCACCCCCAACCAGTTTGTCGCGTTAACAAGCACGAACGCAGCGAAAATCTTCGGGTTGTATCCGCAGAAAGGCGCACTATTGCCTGGATCGGATGCTGACATCGTGATCTGGGACCCGGCGCGTGAATTAACCTACGGTGTGGAATTCGCCCAGCATCGTACGGATTACAATCTCTACGAAGGATGGCAATTGAAGGGGTACCCGGAGAAGGTGTTCCTGCGCGGACGACTAATTGTAGACGAAGGCAAATGGCAGGGTAAGGCGGGGATGGGGCGTTATCTCCATCGCCGACCGGGCGGCGAGATTCTTTGAGGGTCTTGAAACGCGACCTGCCAGGTGCTAGAATCAGTGAACCTCGGATTGGTGGTCGTTCACAGAGTGGATCTGTGACCGGCGTTAAGCAGCCTCGCTAACCGTAAAGTGCCACCGGATCCTCAACCCTCTCAGTAGAAGCGAATATGGCTCTTTGGAAGAAGTATCTGCAGCCCTCAACCGTCGAAGATGCACTGGTCGCGCTGGGCGTTGAACCCGATCGCTCCGCTGTCGTCGCTGGCGGAACAGATCTTTTGCTCGATCTCCAGCAAGGCCGGCATTCAGCGGTTAATACACTGGTTGACGTAACCCAAATTCCTGAAATGACGGCGATTCAAAAACAGGATGATTTCCTTCACATCGGCGCAGCTGTGCCGCTTTATGAAATTATTCGGGATGCCAGCATCCAGAAGCACGCGCAAGGACTCACTGAAGCGTGTGGGCTCATCGGAGGAACCCAGATTCGAAATGTGGCAACGCTTGGAGGCAATGTGGGGCATGCGCTTCCAGCGGGTGATGGGACGATCGCACTTATCAGCATGCGGGCGGAAGCCCAACTCGCTTCTGCAGAGGGGCGAAGGTGGTTTCCTGTTGAGACGCTCTTCGAGGGGCCAGGTCGACCGAGTTTTGACCGTTCAAGAGAGATTATCGTCGCTTTTCGCGTTCCGCTGTCCGGCGAAGGAGAAGGCTCGGCATTTAAGCGAGTCATGCGCCCTCAGGGCGTGGCTATCGCGATATTGAATATGGGAATCTGGCTGCGACGAGGAAGCGGCGGCAAAGTTGAGGAACTTCAAATATCTGTTGGCCCTGCTGGGCCGCAGCCGCTGCGGGCGCTGAAGGCCGAGGCGGTCTTACGTGGTCAGTCTTTTGATCCCGAAAATATTCAAAGCGCGGTTCAACACCTGCTGCAAGAGGTGAAATTGCGAACCAGCCCACACAGATCGACGAAGGCTTATCGGGAGCATATCCTGCCGACGCTGTTCAAGCGCACGATCACGGAAGCCTGGGAACGCGCTGCGAGCAAATACGAATGAAACCTACGTATTGGTCTTGGTCTGAGAGAGTAAAACGATGAAATTCTGGATAAACGGAGTGGAAAAGGAGATCGATGTTCTTCCCGGGGAGATGCTCTCTGATCTTCTCCGGACCCGTCTGGGGATGACCGGTACAAAGATTGGGTGCGGAGAAGCGGAGTGTGGCGCCTGTACGGTTTTAATCGACGATGCTCCGATTCTCTCCTGCGTTTATCCGGCAGCGCGGG
>CBDTTY010000082.1:0-9329 GCA_965363875.1 uncultured Anaerolineales bacterium | reverse complement strand
CTCAGTGTTTTCAAATTTGACAGATTACTCAATTCGGGAGGCAGAATGCCAGTTAACTCGTTATAGTTGATGGCGATACTGGTCACATGGCCGTCTGTACATCCCACACCAAACCATGAACATGGAGTGCGACTCTCAATCCAACCGCGCTGGTCTTTCCAGTTTGCCCCACCGGTGTTTTCGTAGAAAGAAAGGAGAGCAGAGCATTCACGCTCTTGAATCTCGCGCACCTGCCCACAAAATCCGGTTTCTCCACTGCAAGCAGCAAGCGTCGCCATCAAGAAAACTGCAGTAAGTACCACTCGGTTTCCGTTCATCATTCTGAAGTTCGGCATTGTTATTCATCACTCAAGCGACAGGCAACATTATGGGTTAAGAGCTGGATTAATCGAAGTTCAAGTAAGTCGGCACTTCGGTGAGCGCATGTGCCAGGCGCGTTCCATGCCATGTCAACAAGCGCCCATCCAGCATGAATATCTTACCTTCCTGCACAGCAGGAGTGCCTTCGAGGGTTTTAACCACTTGTTCTCGCTCTTCCTCTCCGAAAGAAAAGGGTTCACTCGGAAGGAGAACCACCTCTGGTGAAAGGGCTTTGACTTCTTCAACAGTCACGCGTGGATAACGGGCATCGCGTTCACCAGTTTTTTCCGCTTCTGCCAGCCCCAAATCCGCTTCCAACGGGTAGCGGCGCTCTCTCATCTTGAAAATATTCTCCCCACCCGAGATTGAGATGACGCTGTCAACATACGTATCCTGGTTGATCGTCATCCACCACAGCCCCGCCTGTTCATTCTCTTCCTGCCAAATTGGGCAAAACACCTTCATAGATGGGGACATGAAAGATGCTCGCCTTGTCCAATCCAGCATTCGTTCGAGGTGAGTGAGTCTCGGTGCTGCCTCGTTCTCTATTTGGAAAACGCGGGCTATCGCCCAGAGAATTTGAATTGCATCATCGACGTTTTTCGGGAAGGTAACCCAAACCGGGATTCCCAACCTCTCGAGTTCTTGAATGGTTTCAAGGCTGTTTTCCTCCTGATTGGCAAGCACAAGCTCAGGCTTAAGATCCGAGATTGCTTCAATATCCGGAGAACGGGTTCCACCTACTGCGACAGTGAGATCTGACTCACCGGTGGGGTCAGGGCAAAAATCAGTAATTCCAACAAGACGATCGCCGATTCCAAGCTCGATTAGGCTCTCGCTGATGGAGGGCACCAGGCTTACGACACGTTTTGGCGGATTAATAAACGTCAAGTGAGGGTTGTGTCCGTTCCCACCGTTCATCTTATACCCAACCTTTGCCTAGCAGGATTTCAGGAGCCGCGTCGCTCCAGATCTCAACCTTCCCCTGTGGACCGACGCCGATGATCGTATCGGGGGCAATGCTTATCGCGTAGCTCTTCATCTGTGTTTCAATTTTCTGCCGGACTCCCTCATTCGATGCAGGGGCTTCTAAACCTGGCAGAAGGATAGCCTTCGGAAACCACCCGATTCCATCTGTAATCTGATCGCGATCCGGATCATAAATCCACTCCCCAAGGACTGAAATCAAGCTCCCCATCGCAATAAACACCGAATTTTCGGCGACGATCGAGTCTGGATCAGCAGGCAATTGCTCTTCGTCAAAAATTGTGACCCAGTCATCAAGGCTTCCGCCTATTGCCAGCACCATATGCGCCTTTCGACAGGTTTCCAGAATGAGCGTCTGATCCCCATCTAAAGGATCGACGATGTTCAAGCTGCCGCTAAACCGCGCGAGTAGATCGTTGACGAAGGGTTGTGTAGATGACGGGATCTCCCCTCCAGGAGCGAGAATTACAAGTGCTCCTTCATGGCTCAATAAATTTATTATAGTGTCCAGTGCCGATGATTCAGAGCCGCGAACAGGGGGTGCTTCGCCGGCGAGGATCACCCAACCCCGAGAACCACGGCGCTCGAAGATCCGTGAAATCGCAGTCACGATTCCTTCTCCTGCAGACGCCAGGCGACAGCCGCAACGAGCCCTGCAGCAATCGGGAGAACCTTCTCATCGAAATCAAACAAGGGATTATGATGCGGCGCATCAAGGTTGCGAGCCGAGTTGCTCGATCCAATAAAAAGGTAGCAGCCAGGGACTTCCTGCATAAAAAATGCCATGTCCTCCGAGCCCATCACGCGATGCTCGCGATCGATTTCGAACTCAGGGAAGAGTTGATGCGCGACCTCCGCGGCAAGAGCCGCGGTCTCGGTGTCATTGACGAGAGGCGGGGTAATACGTTCAAACTCAAGCTCAACCTGGCATCCTGCTGCAGAGCAGATACCTTTGGAGATTTCTTTCATACGTTCGATTACTGTCGTTCGCGAAGCTTCAGAAAAAGTGCGGATCGTTCCTTCTAAGCGAACTGAGGAGGGAATCACATTCCAGGTTTCGCCTGCTTGAACAACTGTGAAGCTCACCACACCTGATTCCAACGGGTCGAGAGACCTTGAGGTAATCGACTGACAGGCCGTGATGAGCTGCGAAGCGGCTAGAATGGGGTCCCGCGCCAGATGGGGTGAGGCGCCATGTCCACCGCGGCCGCGGATCACGATATCAAACCGCTCCGATCCCGCCATGACCGGTCCCGGCGCAATGCCGAGCCAGTGAAGTGGTTTCTCATTCCAGATATGCATACCCAGAGATCTGGACGCGCCTAAACCATCGAGGATGCCCTCAGCGATCATGCGTTCAGCTCCACCCTGCCCTTCCTCAGCAGGCTGGAAGATGAATACGATCGTCCCGGGGAGTTCTTGAGATTTTGAGCTAAGGATCTGCGCTACGCCTAAGCCAATCGCCATATGGCCATCGTGACCACATGCGTGCATCACGCCATCCTGCTTGGATGCATAAGCAGCGCCAGTTTCTTCCACGATCGGCAATGCATCCATATCGAAGCGTATGAGCAGGATTGGCCCGGGTCGCCCACCTTTGAGCGTACCCACTACGCCCGTCTCCGCGATGGAGGTCTGGACGCTTAATCCCATCTCTCCTAGCGTATCGGCGATGATCTTTGCGCTGCGATGTTCAGCGAAAGCTAGTTCGGGGTGCTGATGGAAATCCCGCCGCCAGGCAATGAGCTGTTCACGATTCGTCTGCGCCAGGTTCAGGAAAGGATTCATTATCTGTATTCTTATTATTGCCGCAATACTATTCGTCTAAATCTCTCGATGTAACGGGGATCATCCGGGGGGCTTTCAGGATCGAGCATGCGGTTCCGCATTCGCTCCTCAAGTGCGGCGATATCTTTGATCTGACTCCGATGTTCGCTCAGAGCAGCTACCTTCTGACTGAAGAACTCGGTGATGTCTACGGTTATATTTGGGTGCTGTGCCCCAGCGATATAGACTTCTCGAACTTTATGCGGCTGCAATCCCTCCTCGCGACTCAATTCAGGATAGTAAAGCGCAGAACGGGCCGCTGGATAAACCGCGTCCAGGGTAGCCTGACCTGCCGCTCGGTGATCCGCATGGTTGATGTAGTAATTACTCGGGAAGAAATTAGTTGGATCGCATGTTATCACAACCTGCGGCTTTACCTGGCGAATAACGCGGACGATATCACGTCGCAGATCCAGGGTCGGTAAAACGTACCCATCCAATTCCTTTAGAAACATCACGTCGTGCACACCCAGGGCTTTCGCAGCAGCCCGCTGTTCAACTTCACGAATCTCCGCCAATTCCTGGGTGGACAAACTATCCTCGTCGGAACCCTTATCTCCGCGAGTTAATAAACAATAGGTGATGTCCCTGCCTGAGGCTGCCCAACGGGCAATTGTGCCACCGCAAAAGAATTCGGGGTCATCCGGATGAGCTAGGACTACGAGAACTCGGTCGGATGTCGTCATGAAATATCTACCCTCGCGGAACCCCTAGGATGAATTTTTGCCACAATTACATTCCCCGCTTCCATGGATTTCGCAGGGGCTCTCGGCTTTCTGCTGCAAGGCTTTCAACTCGTCGTAGGGCTCGATCTCATCCTTGTGGAATTCAACCCTGCGATCATCTTCCAGCTTGACCACAACCGTATTTTTAAGAGGGAGTACATCGATAACTTTTCCAACCCCTCTTGGTGTAACCACTTTTTTCTTCCTCTTAGGAAGATGCTTTCTAGCTTCTGCATATAGCTCGTACTCGTATTTAAGACAGCAGCGAAGACGGCCGCACATGCCGGTTATCTCCTGAGGGTTCAGGGAGATCCCTTGCGCTTTAGCCATCTTGATCGAGATGGGGCTGAATTCCGATAGAAAACGGGAGCAGCAGCGCTCCTCAAGCCCACATGCGCCCATGCCGCAAATAATCTTGGCCACATCTCGCGGGCCCACTTTACGGAATTCGATTTGTGTTTTTCTAATCGAACGGCGCATCACCCGTTTTAGAGGTGCGAGATCAATATTCTCATCCCCCTCACTGCTGGTGATGAATGTTAAACGCGAACCGTCATAGCAATATTCAGCCCTGACAATCTTGATGCCGGTAATTCCAAGCTCATGCGCTTTCTCACGGCAATTAATCGTCGCTTCCAGTTCACGGCTCTGCCACATTCGTCTCATGACAAGTTCGCGTGGAGAGGCACGACGCACAACAGGTTTATGCGATCCCTTGGGCGC
Source organism: uncultured Anaerolineales bacterium (assembly GCA_965363875.1). Lineage (GTDB taxonomy): Bacteria > Chloroflexota > Anaerolineae > Anaerolineales > E44-bin32 > E44-bin32. The sequence goes on along the minus strand of CBDTTY010000082.1, from coordinate 4,707 downwards.
ATTCTTGCCGCCTAGCAAACCAGCAACTTCACCCAGCTCACGCCCGCGCGAAGTCGACACGATAACATAATCGCCGGCCTTGAGATCATCAATCTTTGATGCATCAAAATGATAAATCTTGCCAACCGGTTGGAAACGAATAGATGCGACTGTTCTTTCTATACTTGCCATGGATAAAAACCCTCGATTAGAGAACGACGTTAGAAGCTAATCATACTACGCCCACATGACAGACAAAAGGGGCCGACTATCCATCAGCCCCTTGAGACGGCATTCATTTCATCTGTATATCTATCTACGGGATCGTTCTAATCGGTGATCTCGATCTCGATATCTTCTTTACCACTAAGATCGCCAGAATCAAATCGAGTGAGAATCGCGTCCGTAATCCCGTTTAAAACTGCAGCAGCTGGTGTATCCGGATGCGAAATGACAACGGGTGTGCCCTGATCTCCCCCTTCCCTAACTATTGGGTCAATAGGGATTGAACCCAGGAAAGGAACTCCGGCATCTTGCGCCATCTTTTCTCCGCCCCCCTGCCCGAAAATATCGAGCTGCGAGCCATCGGGTAGTTCCAGAAAGCTCATATTCTCAACCACACCCAGCAATGGGATTTCCATTGTGCGGAACATTTCAAGCCCACGCTTTGCATCTTCGATGGATACTTTCTGCGGAAGCGTGACGATCACTCCACCGGAGAGCGAGAGTGTTTGGGCCAGGCTGAGCTGCACATCTCCCGTCCCTGGCGGTAAGTCGACCACGAGGTAATCGAGCTGCCCCCAGTCGACATCGTTAATAAATTGCTGTATCGCACTGTGGAGCATTGGGCCGCGCCAGATCAGCGGCTGCCCTTCGGGAACCAGGAAGCCGATCGACATCAGTTGAACACCATGGGCTTCGGCAGGTTTCAGCTTGGGGCCTTCCTGAGGCGGCATCGCCGAGACCCCCATCATTGTCGGCACATTGGGTCCATAGATATCGGCGTCAAGCAGCCCGACTTTCAACCCCTTCTTCGCCAGCGCCACGGCGATGTTTACAGCAACGGTAGATTTCCCTACACCACCTTTGCCCGATGCGATGGCAATTGCGTTGCTTATCTTATTCTTCTGGATATTTTCTGCGGCTGGTTGATCTGTCATTTTTAGTTAAACCTTCTCCCATAATTTGGTATTGATGGTTGACCTGATTGGTCAAATGAATGTTAATATCCATGACTGCATCATCAAACATCTGAACAAGCTCAGCGTCATCCCCTCGGAATCGACGTACCGAGTGCATTGCACATTGTTCGCACCCATGCAACGCCCGATAGGAATGCGTTCGGCAGGATAGACAATTACATAGACGGATAATTAGCAGATTGAATGCGAGGCAGTCTATGGACGCAGCTTCCGCGTTGCAGGCTCGATCGACTAGATCCCGCCAAGCATCCCCGCGCCTCCCTCTCAGCGTGGAGGCGACTCGCATAGGGAATAGAATTTCAGTCTCGCGATGGTACATGCATGCACACCTTAAACAATCTATCCGTTTTCAGCCGGTTTCTTCTTTGCGGCTTTCAAAGCTTCTTTCTCTGCCCGAGCTGCCTCTTCCCGAGCGTAATTCTTCGGGCGAATCTCAGCGTAGTACGATGCCGGCTTGCTTAAGCGCTCTTTGTTGTAAATATGCGCTGATGAACGTTCATACGAAGCGAGTTCATAAACATGGTCCATTTTTATCGCATCAAAGGGACAATACTCTGCACATAGTCCACAGTTCATGCAGATATCAATATCGATATAGAACTCAGTCGGGGCTGGTATCGGTCTTCCGGTTTCGGGATCATTGGAACGCACGATCCAGATACACTGGGGCGGGCAGACTTTGGAGCAGATCCCACAAGAGGTACATCGATCTTTCCGTGTTCCGTCTGGATTTTCTTCAAATACCAGGAAGGGGATATACCGGAATTCTTCCGACACAGATAACTTTTCCTCCGGGTATTGAACTGTGAAAACCCCTCGCGCCTCCGGACCCTGGCGAATTTTCAGAGCATCTTCGTTGTAATACCGGCCGCGCCCTAGCCAACGGAGATCGTCCACGTACGTCTCCACGAAGTGTTTAATTGTAACCCCCAATCCCTTAATCAAGCCGATACCGTACATAGGCTCTCCACGTTAACGAATCAAATTCTCAAAGTTTCCAACTATCTATCCGTTTCACCTAGAACGATGTCGATCGAACCAAGGATGGCCACAACATCAGCGATCTTTTGCCCCTTGGACATCTCTTCTAGCGGTGTGAGGTTAATGAAAGATGGCGCACGAACATGATATCGCCACGGATTCGGCTTTCCATTGGAGACAACATAAAAACCAAGTTCACCCTTCGGAGCTTCCACCCGCCCATACGCTTCCCCTGCAGGCACTCGGACCTGATACTGGGGCTTACCGGTCTGAATCTCACCCGCGGGGATGGATTCGACGGCCTGCTTTAATATTCGCAGACTCTGTCGTATCTCCTCCAGCCGAACCAGATAGCGATCATAGACATCGCCGTTGTAACGCACAACGACATCGAAATCAAAGCGGTCGTAAATTGAATAAGGATCAGCCCGGCGGACATCATAGGGCACCCCGGAGGCCCGCAACACAGGGCCCGCAGCCGAGTTTGCCAATGCCTGCTGTTTTGTCAGTACACCCACCCCTATCGCCCGTGTCTGCACGATCTCGTTTCCGGTTAGGTAGAGATCAAGTTCATCGACCTTGCGCGGCAGCCTCTCGTTCACCAGAACCTTGATCGTCTCCAGAGCATCCTCAGGCAAATCCCGGGCAACTCCACCGAAGCGGAAATAATTGCACATCATCCGCGAGCCAGAGACCGCCTCAAATATGTCCAGGATTAACTCCCGCTCATTGATTACATAAAGCATTGGCGTGAAAAATGCGCCGAGATCGTTGAGCAAGAAACCGATCGCCCACATGTGGCTTACTACACGTGTCAATTCAGCCATGATGACGCGTATATATTCTGCTCGCTCCGGGGGCTTGATACCCATGAGCTTTTCAACTGCCAGAGCGTATCCGAAATTATTGCTCATTGAGCAAAGGTAATCCAGACGGTCGGTGAAGGGCATGTTCATCAAGTACGTATTGCGTTCACCGATCTTCTCATGGTTCCTGTGCAAGTAGCCCATCACCGGCTTCAGCCCGACAATCTCCTCGCCATCAAGGGTTACAACCATCCGGAAGACACCGTGTGTTGAAGGGTGTTGCGGACCGAGATTTACAACGATGTGATCGGTCTCAATATCTCGATGGTTGTTACCATTGCCAGGTTCGATCTTACCCAGGCTCGAATAAAGCGCGGCTTCTCCCTCTGGAGCCCAACCTTCCGGGGTGAATTCTGAGGGATAGTGAACATTCTTACCGAATGGATGGGTATCTTCGACCCGATGAACCTCACCTTGTGGCCATCGGCTCTTAAAAGGTTTTCCCTCCGCCTCAAAGAATGGTTCCTGCCAATCCTTGCGTAAGGGATGACCGTGGAATCCGTCCCATAAAAGAATGCGTCTGAGATCCGGATGCCCCTCAAAGCGGATCCCTAGAAGATCCCATGCCTCACGTTCCTGGAAATCTGCGCCGGGATAGATGGAGACTAACGAGGGTACAACGCTGTCGTCTCGGGGCGTCTGAACTTTAAGGATAAGTGCTGGACCTCCTGCACTCCGATAAAGATGGTAAACGACTTCCATCTTGTCATCTGGGAGATAATCAACCCCGGTAACCGAGGAAAGGTAATCGTAGCCCATCTCGTCGCGCAAAGTCCTGGCAATCTCAATAAGTTTGGCGGTCTCTACAATGTACCCCTCATATCCCGGACGCTCATCACGGGCAATGGCTTCTGGGAATTGATCTTCCAAAGTGTCCTCGAGTTGTTTCGTCTCTTGCTCTGTCATCTTGTCTGTGACCTATGTCTTAATTGGCGGCTGCGCATCCTGCGTGCTATCCACCTCTTGTGCAACTGCCCGAGCCTGTAGTTCCCTGAAGTTCGGGATATCGCGAGGGTCGATAAGATCCGGCCCGAGGATGGGGATGGGAATCGCTTCCTCAGCACCCTTCTTATACCAGCTGACGGAACGAATGGACTGTTTGTCAATCTTCTCCTGGAGCTTAATCAAGCCGTTCAGCAAGGCCTGAGGGGTTGGCGGGCAGCCGGGAATATAGATATCAACGGGCAGGAATTTGTCGATACCAGAGACAACGCTGTAACCCTCTTTGAAAGGCCCACCGCCTGAAGCACACGCCCCCATGGCGATTACATATTTTGGCTCAGGTATCTGGTTGTAAAGCCGTACGATCTGCGGGACCATTTTCTTTGTCACCGTGCCGGAAACGATAATCATGTCCGCCTGGCGAGGGGTGGCGCGCATCACTTCCATGCCGAAACGAGAGAAATCATAACGGCTGGCTGCAACGCAGATCATCTCGATGGCACAGCACGCTAGCCCAAAAAACATAGGCCACATGGAATTTCGCCGTCCCCAGTTGTAAATTTTATCCAGCGTTGTAACCGTGACCAGTCCCTGGAGCTCTGGGGGAATATTAACTTCAGGATTATTAAGCTCGTCCGTCATCCACACCTCCACAAAAAAGGGCGCGTCCCTTCCCTATTCAAGGACACGTGCCCGAAAGAAAATTATACTTGGTGGATAGTTGAAGTCAAGATTAG
>CBDTTY010000081.1:0-9460 GCA_965363875.1 uncultured Anaerolineales bacterium | reverse complement strand
CTTGCTCCTCCCTCCTGCATGTGCTAAAATCCAAGCGTACGACTTTTGAGAGAGCGGTGGTTCTGGAAAGTGGGTTTCCCCCACTTTTCTGCGTATAACATAGACTTAGAACAACCACCAAGGAAAGAAGAGAAATGAAGAGTGAGTTTGCACTAGCATTCAATGAAATAACCGAGCGCTTCAGCCTCCCACCCGAGACAGTGATGGAGGCGCTAGAAGCGGCGATGATTTCCGCCTATCGGCGGTCCGTCAACGCCTCCAGCGCACAAAACGTCGAGGTCAAGATCTTGCCCGAGAGCGGCGGCGTAGAAATCTTCGTAGAGAAGGAAGCTGTCGAGGGTGTCGAGAACGAACAGACAGAAGTCGTCCTCGAGATTGCCAAGAACTTCGACCCGGAAGCAGAACTCGGTGATATGGTGATGGTCGAATCCACGCCAAAAGACTTCGGTCGTGTCGCCGCCCAAACGGCGAAGCAGGTGATCCTGCAGCGTCTGCGTGAGGCCGAGCGTGAAGCCCAGTACGAAGAATATGTCGAGCGCGAGGGTGACCTCGTGCATGGTACGGTGCACTCGGTCACACCGCAATCCGTGACGGTTGGCCTGGGGCGAGCGGAGGCGATCCTGCCGCGCAATCAGCAAATCCCCGGCGAACATTTCCGGGTACGTGACCGCATTCGCACCTATGTTCTTGAGGTGCGCAGGTCACCGCGCGGACCGGTAATCGTTGTTTCCCGCACCCACCCGCACATGCTGCGGCGGCTGCTGGAGATGGAAGTCCCAGAGATTAATCAGGGTTTAGTGGAGATTAAATCAATCGCCCGCGAGGCGGGAAAGCGTGCGAAGGTTGCCGTAGCTGCGCTGCGCGAGGGTGTGGACCCTGTCGGCGCATGTGTCGGTATGCGCGGTGTGCGCATCCAATCCATCGTGCGTGATCTGAGCGATGAAAAGATAGACGTAATCGAGTGGCATCCAGACACGGCCACATTTGTGGCCAAGGCGCTCGCACCAGCCCGCGTTTCTGGCGTGTATCTCAGTGAGGAACTTGATCGAGGCAAAACGGCGATCGTAGTCGTTCCGGAGGATCAACTCAGCTTGGCGATCGGCCGCGCCGGCGTGAATGCTCGCTTGGGTGCAAAGCTGACCGGCTGGCGCATTGATATCAAGAGTTTGCCTGAGACTGCAGTTGAGTCCTTGATGCTGCTCACTACGGATTCATCCTTCGCCGAAGTGGCCGAAGAGCAAGCTGAGACAGTATTGCAGGTCGAGGCGATTCTAACCAAGAAGGAAGAGGGGCGTCCGATCACTCCTGAGGAATACCAGACGTTAACATCCTTCGTCGACCGGGTACAGAGCGAGATCGAGTCTCGCCGGGATGCCCGCAGGCAACTTGAGATCGAGAAGCTAGCCGAAGTGCGAGCTTCATTCCCTGAGACAGCCTTCGAAGTTGAACTCGCTGAGGTTGAACTATCGACACGAGTGCAAAACTTGCTCATCGAGGCAGGCTACAAGACCGCAGGGCAGGTACTACAGAAATTGGGAATGGACGCAGATGCCATCTTAGGATTGCCGGGCATCGGACCAAAGGCGATGATAGAGATCGCTGAAACCCTCAATTCTTATGCATACCCCGAGCCGGTTGTAGAGATTGAAGATGTCGCTGAAGAAGAAGTAGTTGCAGAGGAAGTTGAAGGAGAGCCCGCAGCTGTTCTTGATACCGAAGAGGCTGTCGAAGTGGAAATCACCACAGAAGCCGAAGCTCCAGTTATCGAGGATGAGGCTGAAGGGGAAGTGGAACAGGTCGCCGCGGATGCCGTCGAAGAGTTGGCCGAGAAACTCGGGGAGTCGATCAAAACCCCCGAGCTAAGCGAAGAAGAGTTCGCGCAGGACTCCGCCGAAAGCAAGCAGCGCCGCAAGGAACAATCACGGATTATGGAATTTGATCCGGATCTTGGTGAGGTAGTCGTGCGCAGGCGCAGGAAGCGCGACGAGGATGCATGGGATAAAGGGGATTATTAGACCACTATTGATTTCAGGTGGGCAATGCGACGGTCGATGAATGTCACCACGTAGATCACGGCGACGAAAGCATGAACCCCAACGCACGTGTGTTGGCTGCCGACAGATCTTAGCGAAACGGTCCTTGATACGTGTTGTACACGGGCAAGATGGCGTAAGAATCGACCTGACAGGAAAAGCTCCCGGGCGAGGAGCCTACGTGCATGATCTGCGATCATGCTGGGAGAAGGCTCTGCAAGGATCCTTACCCCGATCACTAAAAGTAGAATTGACGGACGAGGCTCACCAGGAGTTAGAAGCGTACATGAACAGTCTGACAGACGAGCAGAATGGCTGAAGCGAAAGCTTTCGCTGTCCGCGCCGAGCACGGAATGGCCGAACCACCGAAACACCTGTAATACCCCCGGCCAACTCGCTCGGTGCTGACGGAGTGCTCGACCCGGAGGTGCTATATGAGCGAGAATGGCCCAAAGATCGTAGAAATCCCATCAACAGTTACAGTGCGTGAACTGGCTGAAATGATTGATGTCAGCCCGATCGAAGTCATCAAGCAGTTGATGGCGAATGGTGTGATGGCGAATATCAACCAGCAAGTAGATTTCGATACGGCGGCGATCGTGATCGCTGAGTTCGGTTTTGAAGCGGAACATCTTGCCGCAGCTGAAGACGAACTTGAAGAAGCGGGCGAGCTGCCGCTCTGGAGACAATTGATCGAAGAGGAAGATCCAAAAACGTTAAAGGAACGACCGCCGGTGGTAACCGTGTTGGGGCATGTTGACCACGGCAAGACTACACTGCTGGATGCCATTCGTTTGACGAATGTCGCCAGTGGGGAGGCTGGAGGTATCACCCAGCGCATCTCTGCCTATCAAGTTGAACATAATGAGCGGCTAATCACATTTCTGGACACACCCGGACATGCCGCTTTCACGGCTATGCGCGCCCGGGGGGCTAAGGGGGCTGACATCGCTGTGCTGGTTGTCGCCGCGGACGATGGCGTAATGCCTCAGACGCGTGAAGCGCTGGCGCATATACAAGCTGCTCGTGTGCCGATCATCGTCGCGCTAAATAAAATCGATCGTCCCAACTCCAATCCGGATAAAGTCAAACAGGAGTTATCTGACATCGGGCTTATTCCAGATGACTGGGAAGGCGAAACGATGGTTGTTCCCGTTTCGGCCAAGGAAAAGGACGGGCTGGAAGACCTGCTTGAAGCGATCAATCTCGTCGCTGACTCCACGGAAATTAAAGCCAACCCCTCAGGGAAAGTCATCGGAACGGTGATTGAAGCCGAGTTGGATAAAGCCAAGGGCGTCGTAGCAACGTTCCTGGTTCAAAATGGAACCCTGCGCATTGGAGATGCCATCTTGGTGGGTACGTCCTGCGGGAAAATCCGGGCGATGTTCGATTTCCAGGGCGAGCCGATTAAGGTCGCCAGGCCATCGCAACCTGTATCCGTCATGGGGCTCTCAGATGTACCTCTCGCTGGAGAACTCTTCACTGTCGTTGAGAGTGAGCGCGAGGCGCGCATCATTGTTGAGGAGCGAACGATCGAGCGGCGAGAGCGCTCCCGCGGGACTTCAAAAGCACAGTCCCTTGAGCAGCTCTTCGCGGCGTATAAGGCAGGAGAGGTAAAGGAACTACGGCTTGTCGTCAAAGCCGATGTTCAGGGGTCTCTTGAACCGATCGTCAATTCACTTGAAAAACTTAGTGCCGGTGAAATTAAAGTGAACATCCTCCATGCAGGCACTGGTAACATCAGCGAAAACGATGTCATGCTCGCCGCGGCATCACAAGGAATAGTCATCGGGTTTAACGTGACCGCCGATCAAGTCGCAAAGAATTGTGCCGATATGGAAGATGTGGATATCCGCGTATACGACATTATCTACCGCCTTACAGAGGACATTGAGCTGGCGCTCAAGGGATTGTTGGAACCTGAGACGCGCAGGGTTGTGCTTGGCAAAGCGCGCGTGCGTGCGGTTTTCCGAATACCCAAGCTAGGTAATATCGCCGGCTGCATTGTCACAGAAGGGGAAATTCAACGCAGTGGACGTATGTTGGTTCTGCGCGAGGATGAGGAGCTTTTCAATGGCCCAATCTCCTCTCTCAGGCATGAGAAGGACGACGTTCGGGAAATCCGTAACGGCTTCGAGTGCGGTATTGGCTTGAAGGGTTTCGAGTCTTTCAAAGAGGGCGATATTCTGGAATGTTTTACTGAAGAGACCGTTCCCATTACGTGAGGTTGAGCGATGGCGACCAAGGCGCGCGCCCGAAAGGTTGCAGAACGTATACAAGCGGAATTAGCCGACATCCTCACGCGGAATGTTGCTGACCCACGCCTGGCTATGATCACGATAACGGATGTGGATGTGGATCGGGAGCTGGCCTATGCACAGATATTTGTAGTCGCCAGTGGAGACGACGCGCGGATGGATGAGGTTCTCGCGGGTTTGGAAGGGGCGCAAGGATATTTACGCAGCCAACTGGCAGCACGTATACAATTGCGAAGCTTCCCCCAACTTCGCTTCCATTGGGATGCGTCTCATGAACGTGGAGCGCGCATTGAAGAACTGTTAGACAGCCTGCAAGAGGAACGCGGTGAAAAAGCAGGAGACGTGAGTGGCGGAAACGACGATTGAGAAGGCCAAGGCGGCCCTTAACGCCGCACAACAGGTCATCATTCTCTCCCACGAACGGCCAGATGGGGATGCTATAGGCTCGCTACTAGCTCTAACCCTGAGCCTGGAACGAGCCGGGAAAAACGTCACCCCGGTTCTTTTGGAAGGTGTGCCGTCTCGCTTCCGCTTCCTGCCAGGCGCAGATAAGGTGACTTCGAAAATCCCTAGCGATGGTGATTTATTAATCTTAGTGGACGCCGCGGATATCCAGCGGACAGGTTTTCCCGTGGAGAACCTGCCGAGGGAGCCTGATATTAATATTGATCATCACCCAACCAATACTGAATATGCTGTAATCAACATAGTTAATCACAAAGCCCCCGCCACGACAGAAATCCTCTTCGACGTCATCCCGCAGCTTGGTTTGGAAATCGACACTGATGTCGCTGCTAATCTTATGACTGGTTTGATCACAGATACGATAGGCTTTCGCACGGATAGCGTCTCATCGAGAACGCTGGAGATTGCTTCAGAACTTGTCGGCCTGGGAGCCCCCATGGCGGAGATTTACGCGCGAACGCTCAATCAACGTAGTTTTGTGAGCATTCAATACTGGGGCAAGGGTTTGAGGCGACTTGAGATGGAGAATGGCATCTTGTGGACGAGCCTCACAATTGAAGACCGAAAGGCAGTGGGATACCCAGGATCCGACGATGCCGATTTGGTGAATCTTCTTGCGACGGTCGAGGGGATTCAGGTGGTCATGATCTTCATTGAACAAATCGGTGGTAATGTGAAAGTCAGTTGGCGGTCGCGACCGGGTGTGGATGTGGCCGCGATCGCATTCTCCTTCGGGGGAGGCGGTCATGAACAGGCTGCCGGTGCCACAATCGAAGGAGATATGCAGGAGGTTCAGGAGCGTGTCCTGACCGCGACTCGGGGGATCATCTCACCTTCTCCGGAGGAATCTGCATGAATCGCTTTGGTCTCATCCTTGTCGATAAACCTACCGGCCCGACCTCGCATAAGGTCGTCAGTATTGTTCGCAGGGAGACAGGGGTGCGCAAGGTAGGTCATGCTGGAACGCTCGACCCTCGAGCGTCGGGTGTTCTCGTCCTCTGCCTGGGATCGGCAACCCGATTGAGTGAATATCTCAGTACGGCTTCAAAACGTTATGAAGCTGTGATCCGCTTCGGCGCGAGCACAAAAACCTACGACGCCGAGGGGGATGTCATTCACCTCACAGGAGCGGCGCCAACCGAAGAAGATATCCAAGCCGTTATCCCCGAGTTTTCGGGCATGATCGAGCAAATACCGCCACCGTACAGCGCGATTAAGATCAAAGGCAAAAAAGCCTATGAATTGGCACGAGAGGGAAAGGAATTCGAGCTTGATTCAAGAGATGTAACAATCTATAAAATGGCTCTCGTAGAGTACCGCCCGCCAGATTTGGTTTTAGAAATCGAGTGTTCGGCTGGAACGTACATCCGCTCGCTCGCGCATGATATGGGAGAGCAATTGGGGACTGGCGCCCATTTGGCAAACCTGCGGAGGACGAAATCGGGTCATTTCACAATCGAAGAATGCGTTTCGCTCAAAAAGTTAGAGCTGGGATTTATGGACGGGACGTGGGACGAATATCTGCGGCCCGCCGTTGACGCCCTACCTGATTTTCCAAGGATCAGTGTGGAGGGCAAAAATTATGAAGATGTGACTTTCGGCCGACTCATTCCTGCAGACGCACCCGCCTCTGGAATGGCGGTTGCAATCGGGCCTGATGGCGATCTCGTCGCCATCCTTGAGGCTGTCGAGGACGGCGCAAAATGGCATCCAAAGAAGGTCTTCAACCGCTGAAGTTGCCTATGCAGCATCTGCGAGACTTTTTCACCGTTCAATTAGAACAAAGCGATCTTACGATTGGATCTTTCGATGGGGTTCATCGAGGACATCAAGCGTTGATCAAGGCGCTCGTCGAACACGCTCATCGGGAGAATCGTCCGGCAGTCGTCCTTACTTTCTTCCCTCACCCCTCTGTTTTTCTACGTGGTAGAACGCCCGCGTTTTATATCAACACACCTGAGGAGAAAGCTGAATTGCTTGGTGAATTGGGCGTGGACTATGTCATCACGCAGCCATTCGACCGAAGTCTGGCCGAGATCCCAGCGGGGATCTTCCTCGACCGATTAAAGGCGCGTTTGGGTTTAAAAAGTCTATGGATTGGTGAAGATTTCGCGCTGGGGTATAAGCGTGAGGGGAATCGCCACTTCCTCGCCGCCGCGGGTTCGGAGCGCGGAATTTCGCTGCATGTTATTCCCCCGGCCCTTCTTGGCGGTGAGGTAGTAAGCTCGACGCGGGTGCGTGAAGCACTGCGTTCCGGGGCTGTAGCCCGAACCGCCAAATACCTCGGCCGGTCATTCGTGGTTCCGGGGAAGGTGGTTCCGGGTTCAGGCCGCGGGCGAGCGCTGGGGATCCCCACGGCGAATTTGGAAATCTGGGAAGAAAGGGCATACCCGCGCTCAGGTGTGTATGCCTGTTGGGCAGGGTTCGATGGACAGCGCCATAAGGCGGTGACGAACATCGGTGTTAGACCGACCTTCGAAGACAAACTCGAACAGGCGATTGTTGAAGCGCATCTGCTGGATTTCAACGCGGATCTCTACGGAAAGGAATTACGCCTTGAATTTATCGCACGCCTTCGGGATGAAAGACGTTTCTCGAATACGGAACTGCTTCTTTCTCGCATTGGGCGAGACATTCAACGGGCGCGTGTGATTCTGAATCAAGGCGTGGAGGGACAGGATGCCTGAGACTTTCAAGCGGGAGATTTACCTGCTGCGTCCAGAGGAGCTCAATCCAGAGACAATCGCGGTGGCCTTTGCTAAAACATCCAGGTCACCGCTTTCATTTCGTGAAATCGCAGCCGAACTGACCGATGAGAAATCCGCAGAGTTTCATGAGCGATGGGTAGTCGGGTACGGGCACGCCTCGGTCGCTGAACATGCTGTCTTACATCTGGCCCTCGAGAACGTATCCCGTTTGGCGATCGAGTGTATAGAGTCAAACCGTCTGGCTTCCTACACCGAGAAATCGACCCGGTATCAAAAATGGGACCGTCAGGGATACTACATCCCCCCCGAAGTTCAAGATGGATCGACAGAGAAGATCTATCGTCAAACCTGCGACTTGTTATTCGACACCTACATGCAATCCATTGCGCCGGTTAAAGATGCTGTCGCCAGCGCGCATCCACGCGCGGAGGGCGAGAGTGATGAGCGCTGGGATGGGCGAATTCGTTCCCGCTATATCGATGCGTGCCGCTTTCTTCTACCAGCAGCCTCCCTGGCCAATGTGGGTATGACCGCCAACGCTCGCGTGCTTGAACATGCGATTCGCAAGATGCTGTCTCACCCCCTGCGCGAGGTTCAGGAAATCGGTGAGCGAGTTAAAGAGGTTGCTCAAGTGGAGATACCGACCTTGGTGAAATACGCCGACCGGGTTCCATATCTCGAGGATGTTGGCACGGATTTTTCAGACCGAGCAGCCGCTTTTCCTGTTGAACCGACGGCAGGGATGCTCGAGTTAGTCGATTACGATCCCGAAGCCGAGCTGCGTATCCTGGCGGCTGCGCTTTTCGCGCCAGGAGGCGCGAGTTTCGCAACGGTAATGAAGACCGTGCGAGAAATGGAAGGAGACCAACTCAAGGAATTGGCCGAGGCGCTTCTGGGAAGGCTCGATCGCTTCGATGCTCCGGTGCGAGAGCTGGAACATGCCTATTACACATTCGACGCAACCCTCGATCAAGGGGCTTACTTCGAGCTAAAACGCCACCGCATGATGACTCAAACCCCCCAACGGTTAAGAGCTGATCTGGGTTACGCTGTTCCACGCCTGATCGTGGAGGCCGGCTTCGAAGCGCCCTACAGAAAGGCGATGGAGCAGGCTGCAAAGGCATTCAGCCAACTTGAAGCCTGGAATCCACATGTCGCTGCCTACCTGGTGCCGAATGGCTTCAATCGCAGGGTTCTGATGACGATGAATCTCCGCGAGGTTTATCATTTCTGTGAGTTGAGAGCGGAGAAAAACGCACATTTTTCCATCCGGCGCATCGCGCTGCGGATGTCGGAGATGATCCGCGAGGTTCACCCACTCCTGGGCGCATACTTGCGTTTGCCTCAGGGAGCCGACTGGCGCGAGATTGAAGCTGATCATTTCACCCAAGTGTGAGTGAAAACGATCCTGGGCAGTCATTCCCGCTGATTAAACTGAGGCGTAGCACGAATCAAGGGCCTCAAACCATTCCCCACCGATACATACATTAACTGCAAATCAATTCAAACAATGACTGGCGCAGTCGAACCGTGCTGTGGGAGAAGATCCGCGTCCAGATTGATTTAGCTGAGGATAATCAGACGCCAAGCTTCCCGAATTTCAGAGCGCGATCAAACCCAGGAATAGAAGGAATGACGTTGCCAAGAAGAGTTGAGAGAGGTGGTAGGTGATGATCGTTATAAGTTGTCCGTTCGGAATCGGCTTGACGTAGCGGTTCCACCCTAACATGCTGTCTGAGAGGACGAACAACCCGCCGCCGATCGCCGCAAGAACCGCGGCTTGCAGAGGCCAAGTCGCTCGCAAGAGTGTTGATAGGGTTGAGAAGAAGGTGAGACCGAGGACGGCGGCATATGCGATCACCGGTACGATGAGTTCGCCCTGCTTATTTGCACGCAAAGCTCGAGTGATACGTCTCAAAAGGAACAGGGCTATGGCACCTATGACCGCAAGAAAAATCAGGGATAGGGGCTGGAAAATCGGCTGCGGGAGATTGAA
>CBDTTY010000080.1:0-9462 GCA_965363875.1 uncultured Anaerolineales bacterium | reverse complement strand
GGGCGTAAGGTAATCGTCGAGACAACCCTTTCCGCTGAAGGGAAGATTTGCGCGCAAGGTGAGGTTGTAGCTGTGCAGATGCCAGAGGATATGTTTGGTACGAAGGAATAAGGCAGCCAACTTACTCAAATGAGTCGTCTTAAGAAAAAATGCCAATCCAGGCCCCTCGTCATCGTTCAATGTTCGTGCTGGTTTAATGCATTGGCAGAAACCTACACCATGGTTCTAATCGGGAGCTTCTTATGCGCCGCGTTCGATTGATCCATTGGAAGGAATCCGAAGCCGAGGAGAAAGTTGAATTCCTAAAGAAGGCAGGATACAAGGTGGAATCCTCGCTTCTTGATCAGGATAGTTTGAATCAGATGAGGCAGGATCCACCCGCTGCATTTGTTATCGATCTTAGCCGTCTGCCATCACAAGGAAGAGATTTCGCTTTGGGAATTCGCATACACAAAGCGACCAGAAATGTACCGTTGGTTTTTGTCGGGGGGGAGTTAGAAAAGGTCAAAGGCATCAAGGAATTGCTGCCCGATGCTTTTTACACGCAGTGGGATCAGATGGATGACACGCTCCGAAAGGCGATCGATTCTCCTCCCACGGATCCTGTTGTCCCTGCTTCGATTATGGCCGGTTACTCTGGAACGCCGTTGCCAAAGAAACTTGGTATCAAAGAAAACGCAGTTGTCGCTCTGGTTAATGCCCCAAAGGTAATTCAAGAGACCCTGGGTGAACTGCCGGAGGGAGCGGTCTTAAAGTCAGGTTTACAGTCCATTGGCGATCTAACACTATGGTTTGTTCGCTCTCGTGCGGAACTTGAGAAAGGCATGCGCAAGATGGTTGATTTCGGTGATTCGGCCGGGTTGTGGATCATCTGGCAGAAGAAGTCCTCTGGCGTGGAAAGCGATCTCACCCAAAATATCGTGCGCAAGATTGGCCTTGCCTCCGGTCTGGTGGATTTCAAGATCAGCGCCATTGATCAAACCTGGTCTGGCTTGCGTTTCACCAAAAGGAAAACTGCTCAGAAGTAATGAAGGTTATTAGACTGGACCACTCTTTCCTGTGCAACGGAGATACGGATTATCTTTCGCTTCCCAGGCTGGATGAAAGGAGATTTTGTAATGAAATATTTTGACTTCTGGCAACGTTGGCTGCTTGTTGTGAGTTGGATTATCGTCTTGTTCGGGTTGGCGTTGGCGCTTTTGAATGCGACTCCTATCTTCGATTTGATGAACGACCGCGTCAATCCGGTTTTCTGGGGCGATGGTCCAGTCCCACACGCAAGCGCCCTCTTCATGCAGTGGATCTATGGCGTTTTAGGTGCGACCGTCGCTGGTTGGGGCGTGTTCATGATTTTCATCACCCGCTTCCCGTTTTACCGGCAGGAGCGTTGGGCGCGTAGTGCCATGGTTGTGGGATTGCTGTTATGGTATGTGGTGGACATGAGCATCACGCTCTATTTTAAAGTCGCGTTTAATGCAGCATTGAATACGACGCTGTTCATCATGGGAATGCTGCCAATCGTAATGACGTGGAAAGCATTTGCGGATGGGCAAGGGGACTAAAGCGCTTTTTCTTGTTGTGGATCCGAAAACTCATTTCATCGGTTAACAGAGGACAAACAATTATGACGGAAAATGCAAAAGGTAAACCAAAATGCGCGCAGTGCCCATTGAGGGAGAAGTCGGAGAAAAACCCCAATTCTCTGGTGAGCAAGATCTGGCGCTGGCATACTACCTGGTGTCCTGGCTGGAAACAGTATCAGGAGTATCTAGCCCAACAAGAAACGTGAGTATTTCGAAGAAGATTTAAAACTTGCTGCTCTAATGAATCCTCCCTACCAAAGAAAAGCTGCGCATAGCCATTGTGTTATATGTAAACAGGCTTCGTATGTACGCAGTTAGCTTACGGAGTTATTCTTGAGTAATACATACTCGTTCAGGGTTTTAGATCTTTAGCCTTACAATCATTAGGGTAAAATCAGGAACATGGCTCATAATCACGTACACCACAGAGGCACCGAAGCGAACCTGCGAACTGCTTTTTTCCTTAACCTAGCATTTACATTGCTTGAGGTCGTTGGCGGGTTAATGACGAACAGTGTTGCCATTCTCTCAGATGCAGTTCATGATCTCGGAGATAGTCTCTCTCTCGGGCTGGCATGGTATTTAGATCGCGTTGCGCAGCGTGATGGAGATCAGCAATTCTCTTATGGCTACAGACGTTTCTCCTTACTCGGAGCTGTTATCAGCACAGTTGTAATGATTGTCGGATCGATTTTCATCCTTGGTGAAGCAATCCCTCGTTTGTGGGCGCCTCAGCAAACCAACGCGCAGGGGATGATCCTTTTCGCAATCTTGGGAGTAGTCGTCAATGGGCTTGCGGCGCTTCGACTGAGAGGGGAGAAATCGCTCAACGCCCGCGCCATCGCCTGGCACCTGATCGAGGATGTCCTGGGTTGGGTTGCCGTGCTTGTTGTAAGTATCGTCCTGCTTTTCACGGACTTCTATATTCTCGACCCGCTTCTCTCAATTCTCATCACGATCTATATCCTCTACAATGTCTTAAAGAATCTGAAACAGACTCTGGCGCTGTTCCTTCAGGCTGTTCCGGATAATGTAGACGTCACCTCAATCGATGAGCGATTAAACGGGATGGAGCATGTCTGCTCTACTCACCACACCCATGTTTGGTCTCTGGATGGCGAACATCATGTTCTCACGTCACATATCGTTGTGGACGAGGATGTCTCGAAAGAGCAAGTACTCTGCCTCCGAAAAGAAATCCTTGAACTTGTCCGCGAACTTGCCTTCGCCCATTCCACAATCGAGATAGAATTCGGCGATGATGACTGCGGGGTCATGGATAGCGGGATGTGAACAGGAACCCTTACCAAGGTCGAGCACGACACTGGAATGGTTGTTTGACAGATTAACTTCCAGGTCTTAGAAAAGAGAATCGCCCGGATATACATCTGAAGTTGCGGATAAACGAGGGGAGAGGCGACCCTATGTTAAAACGGACATTTTTCATCTCGCTTTCCGTCCTTCTTTTCGCCTGCCAAGTCGCGCCAGCTCCTGAGGGAATATTGAAGGGCCATGTTTCAATCGGCCCCCTTCAGCCGGCTATTCGAGAGGGTGTGCCGGAACCAACGCCGAACCCTGAGATGTATGCCGCCAGGCAGATCGTGATCTTCGATCAGAGGGGCCGCAAGGAAATTGCACGCGCCTCGATTAACGCTGCCGGGGATTATGAAATCGCATTGCCAGCGGGGACTTATGTAGTCGATATCAACCATTCGGGAATCGACTTCGCAAAAGGCTTGCCGGCGCAGGTTGAAATCCGACCTAATGAAGTTACGTATTTAGATATCGCCATTGACACCGGTATCCGCTGAGCTTGCCGAAGCCCATATCGGTACTTCGGACCGGCTCATTGAGCTTGCGGTCATCGAATCATCATCATGAAAGACTCTTATTGAGGGTTAAGCATGGACGCACCTGGAGATAAGCAAGACCTGATCCAAAGGATCCGCAATGAACGTGATGGGTTGGGGTCTCTTTTGGGTAATCTCTCCGAAGACGAGATGCTTATTCCGACCGAGGAGAATGCTTGGTCCGTAAAAGATCACGTTGCCCATATCGTCGTCTGGGAAAAGCGGTTGGTCGAGTGGTTGGATGTCGTAGAAAAAGGTGATGTGCCGCAGCAGCTTCCTCCGGGGATGACATGGGATGATCTAGACCGCTGGAATGAACAAACCTTCGAAGAGAACCGCGAGCGAGAGCTGAAGGAAGTTCTGGCTGACTTCAACCATTTTGCAGAAGAAGTCGTGCAGGCAGTCGAAGCGATCCCTGAAGATTTGCTTATGCGAGCGGATTCTCTCGCCTGGCGTTCGGGTTCACCGCTTTGGGAGATGGTTGCGGCGAATACATTCTGGCACTATCCCGAGCATCGGGAGGCTATCAAGCACTGGCAAGAAGAGAGAAAGTCCGGCGTGTAATGGTTCCGTAGATTCAAGAAATGAGAAGCGGGAGAATCCTGCCCTGTGTATCCGTTTCCTCCAGACTCTGCTAGTTGTATTGCGCTGGCTCTTTGCGTATACAGATCCCGCGCTGCTCGAGAAAGCAGCGATTATCAATTTGATGAATCGCTCTTGAATGATAGAATAATATTGCTTAAGCGAATTGCCATTCGAGGCTTGATATTCGAGACTGACTGGATTTGAAGGGAGAATGCCATGACCGATAGCGTTTATAAAGTTATTGAGCTTGTTGGGACGAGCAACGAATCCTGGGAGAAGGCTGCGGCAGCGGCAGTGGAGAGAGCTGGTGCCTCTTTGCGGGATCTGCGGATCGCGGAAGTTACAGATCTCGATCTGCAAATTGAAAATGGAAAAGTCGTCACGTACCGAGCGAAGGTCAAGGTCTCCTTCAAGTTTTCGGACAAAGACTAGCCGCATCGATCTAAGGGATTTTGCGGGAAGTTTGCTAGTCCTCCTTCTGCAAAGTTGCGCATAGTCAATCATTTGGGCCTATAAACGGCATAGGTTTTCTGTTCTCATGCCACAAACCGATAAGTTAATCGGTTAATTATATTTGTTGAGACAGCATCTCAAGCTGAGATTAGCTGCAGCACCTAAACATTAATAAGGAGAAGTAAATGTCGTCGGAGAAAGATCTCGGAATAATGCCACACTGGGAATTGAGCAACATCTACCCGAGCCTAGAATCAAGCGAGTTGGAGGATGCTGTCAAGGATCTGAGCACACGTATCAAGAAGCTCGATCAATTCCTCGATAAGGAACAAATCTCTCGGGAAGGGGAAATCCCGTCATCGATTGAAGGGATTGCGGTGATTGTCTCAGAATATCTTCAAATGACGAATGATATTCTCGCTTTGGCAGGAACGATAGGAGCGTTTTTATACGGATATATTTCAACGGATTCTTTCAATACGCTGGCGAAACGTAAAGAATCAGAATTTGAGAGGATCACTGTTCAAATACACAAGCAGGAAGTCCTCTTTAAAGGTTGGCTTGGGGAAGTGGTCAAACAGGGAGCCGATCTTGGTGGTCTCGTTGCCGCCAACCCGGCTGTGCAGGACCACGATTTCTTCCTCCAGGAAACGGTAGAACAAAGCAAATATCTCATGTCGGATGAAGAAGAAGCGCTGGCTTCGGAGCTTTCATTGAGTGGTGGGAGCGCCTGGCAGAAGCTGCAGGGGACGGTTACTTCGCAGATCAGCGTGCCCTTCGAGCGCGAAGGGGTTATCGAGGACATTCCGATTGCCGAGCTGCAGAACATCTGTAGTTATGATCCTGATGAACAAACCCGGCGAAGAGCCTTCGAGGCCGAGATCAAAGCATGGGAAAGCATGCGTGAGTCTCTGGCAGCCTGTATGAATGGGGTAAAAGGCACGGTGCTCACGCTCAACCAACGGCGTGGGAGAGAAGATGCTCTTCATGAAGTGTTGGATCAAAGCAGGATCGACCGTGAGACGTTGCAGGCAATGCTTGGCGTTATGAAGGAATCCTTCCCAACTTTCCGCCGTTACTTTAAAGCGAAAGCGAAACGATTGGGAAAAGATGCGCTTGCATGGTGGGATCTGGATGCTCCAGTAGGGGGATCTGGGCGGCGCTTCACCTTCGAGGAGGCGAGAATTTTTATTGTTGATAACTTCGGCAGCTTCAGCCCGCGGATGGCAGAATTCACGCAGAAGGCTTTTGACCAGCGTTGGATTGATGCTGAACCTCGAAAAGGAAAACGAGGGGGCGCCTTCTGCATGGATGTCCCGCTTGTTGAAGAATCCCGCATCCTGGCCAATTATGACGGCTCATTGGACCAACTTTCTACGCTTGCACACGAACTCGGCCATGCATTCCACAACGAATGTCAGTGGGGACTAACGGAACTACAGCGCATCACTCCAATGACCCTCGCAGAAACCGCATCGATCTTCAATGAGACGCTTATTAGCGAGTCGGCATTAGCGCAGGCTCAAAGCTCGGAAGAAGAGCTCTCAATCTTGGATACATCCCTCGGCGGGGCTTCGGGGGTAATCGTCGATATCTACTCCCGCTACCTTTTTGAGTCCGAGGTCTTCGAGAAACGCGCAGATGCCGAACTTTCCGCGGACGATTTCTGTGAGATTATGCTCCGCTGTCAGGCGGAAACGTACGCCGATGGGCTTGATGAGCGATATCGACATCCGTACATGTGGGCGTGGAAGCCGCATTACTACAGCCCCTCGCTATCGTTCTATAACTTCCCCTACGCATTTGGACAGCTCTTCGGATTGGGTTTATTTGCCCTTTACCAGGAGCGTGGTGAGGATTTCATCCCAGACTATGAGAGTCTCCTGCGTAATACCGGAATGGGGAACGCCGCCGATCTCGCGGCGCGGTTCGACATCGATCTCCGCAGCCCGGCATTCTGGAAGAGCAGCATGGATGTTATCAAGAAGAGGGTGGAACGTTATATTGAGTTGGAATGATGGCTCCTTCTCATTTTTGGGTTCAACGTTCTAAAATACCTGGGATGTTCTTGGAGAAACGTAGATGACAACGATCGCTCGACATGCGGGACGCGCGGAAGATGAACTGAGACCGATCTCGATCACGCCGGGCTATATCGATTACCCGGAGGGATCGGTGCTTCTTGAATTGGGGGACACGCGTGTGCTTTGCAACGTGACGATTGAAAAGGGGGTCCCCAAGTGGATGAAGGCGAGCGATGCACAGGGAGGGTGGATCACCGCCGAATACGCCATGCTCCCGCGTGCGACGCAACAGCGAACCGCGCGTGAGGTCGGCAAGCCCAGAGCCCGCAGCCAGGAGATCCGGCGTATGATCGGGCGAAGCCTGCGTGCAGGGTTCAACTTGGAGGCGCTTCCTCCCATCACCTGCATTGTCGATTGTGATGTGCTGCAGGCTGATGGCGGTACCCGAACCGCGGCGATTACGGGAGGGTATGTCGCTCTTGTCATAGCGCTAAGCAGTCAGAATGCTGGAGGCGATCCCGTCGGAGATATCTATAAATCACCGATCGCGGCGGTTAGCATCGGGCTGCTGGATGGTATTCCAATTGTAGATCTTGATTATGCTGAGGATTCAGCCGCTGAAGCGGATGTCAATATCGTCATGAATGAACAAGGGGAACTCATCGAAATTCAAGGTACAGCCGAACGAGAACCCATCACGACCGATGCTTTACAGAAGATTCTTCATCTAGCAAACAGCTCGATTGGGCATTTGATCCGAACCCAGAGACTGGCTCTAGAAGAACAGGGAGTGTCTCTCTGACGATAGAAGGGTTAAAGCACCAAGGAGAACCTGGGGAGTAAGCTCGCCCTGGGTTCTTTTTTCTCATCATAAGGACAATCTACCGAGGAGCCTGAGCAATTACCTTCAATGCATGTGTGCGGGGCAATCAGCTTTTAATAAATCGACTGAGATCGGGGAAGATAAGTTTTTCTGTTTCACCTCGCAGGAGCGCCGGCCGGTTGGCAGCCTCGAAGTTGCGGTGCACTTCATGAAGAGCGCGCACTTGCCAAGATGGCGGATCTTGTGAGAAAACAGCCAGACTGACTGTGAAAGCGCCCGGGATGAGGAGTAATGTTTCGCCGCTGTCGGATGTCGTGGCGAAAAGCCTTCCATCAGGGGATTCGTCATCGCTTGTGCTGAAGGTTCCCAAAAGCGCCATCGCATCCTCCGCTGATTCAGGCATCTCACCATCAACGAAAATGCGTTCCTTGGATTGAATGTTATACAGACCAACGCTGTAGCAGGCAGCTTCATTCAATTGAAGCAGGAAGCGAGTTTTGCCTTCCTCCAGGACCATCTCCCAGCGGTTGCTGTCAGGATAGGTCTGGCGCATGCGCAGAGCGACTTCTCGCTGCCCCATGTAGTGGCGGTAAATAGCCCGATATTGAGATGCATTAATCCGCCCCTGTTGAAAATCCTGTTCAAGGCGAGCGATTTTACTATCAAGTGTTTCTAACCGACGGCGGAGTTCTGGGTCGTCGATATCTTCTATAGAGGGTTCTTCTGTGATCGCTTGAGCAACACTCTCTTCAATCACGGGGGCCGGACTCTTCGTCTCCTGTGGTGGAGGAGCCGAGTCATCGTGAACCTCCCCGATGAATGGGGAAGATTGAATGCCTCCCATGGCGTCGATTTTGCTCTCTTGTTCCCGCAGGAGTTCTCGAACGGCGCGCAATTGACCAGCGCTGATTAACCCATCACAGAATGCAATAGCTGCCGAGAGCATGCGTTCCTGCGCACGCTCTAGGCGTTCCAATGCGGCCAGATATTCAGTATCTTGTTCCGCTACCGGCTGCGCAATTGTCTCTTCAGGAGGCACTTCAACCTCTTCTTGGCGTGAGCGAGCAGCGGCGGTTACATTTGATGTACTCGCCATATAACAGCATCATAGCACGGTGTAGGTGTAGACGTAGAGAGGAAAGATGTACCAATCGGAAAATCTCATTTTTCCATGAATTTCGACGAGATGGTTCGGAACGGCTCGTCTGCGGTATACTCATCCGGATTAATAGTATGCAACTCTTATGCCATCTGGCTCGAAGGTGTTATCAGGAGAATCTAACAGATATGTGGAGACGGTGTGCCATAGGAGCACTGTTGGTAGCTCTGGCAATATTGGTGGGCGCGTGTAGGGCTGGGACGGGAGTGTCCTCCACACGGTCTAGCGAGGCGGTGATAGCCACAGCGTATGCGGATGCCGAGCAGACGAAGCAGGCGACTTTTCAGACTCCACCACCGACACCCGTCACACCCTCTTCGACGCCACCCCTTGAGAGCCCAACTCCTGCAATGACCGTAACCCCTACGCCCGGCCAGCCTGTGGTCACGGCGGATTACAACGCTTATGTCCGTTTTGGGCCGGATGAGAGTTACGACAGCCTCGATTTCTTTTTGGAGGGACAGCGGGCATTCGTTGAAGGGCGTTATGAGAACGAGACAAATGGGACCTGGTGGTACATCCGACGGATCGATGAGGGCAAGGATGGCTGGGTTTGGAGCGGAGCCGTAACGCTCACGGGCGACGCCTCTGGCATACCCATCCTGGAAGCGCCACCACAATGATCACGATGCCGTAAGTCGGGCAGGGCTTAGAAAACAATCTCCTGGAGGATGGACCTGCGGGAGGTTTACGCTCAAACCTCAAAGCGCAGGCGCAGCCTGCGACCGGAAGCAGAGCTTCCGCACTCCATAAAAAAAACCAACAACCCCTCACCAGCGTGGGAAGAACCAGAATGAATATCCCCTGAGCACTGCTATATGTCTCCTATAAGACGTTTCCACATATTCTGATTTGCATGGTTGGATTGAGCTGAGAGCTTGATGTTTGATCCGGGGGGTGAAGGTGCAGAAAAGGACCATCGCCGCCGCCAGGCTATCTGCCACTTTTCTGCGAGGTTAGAAAACTTGGGGGACGAATTTGGTCA
>CBDTTY010000079.1:0-9474 GCA_965363875.1 uncultured Anaerolineales bacterium | reverse complement strand
ACCACGATGATCACATTCTGCCCGAGCGCGAACGCGTCGCCCAGTTCGGAGCGTGAGTCCGCCAGTGTGAAATAATCAGCGGACAGGAAGGGAACCCGCAGCGTCGTCATTGCCTCCGGATCGTAGGATGTATCCATCCAAATTCCATCAATCAGGCTGAAGGTTCTCGATCCGACCAAGCGCACGACATCGGCGCTGGATGAGTCCAATTGGGGAGCAACATCAGCGGAGCGGATATCGGATTCTGCTGCCGCACGGCCAACTGCTTTCTCCCCGCTGACTTCCATCGGGGCAGCCAACATCTCCTCAAAGGCATGGTCGGCGATGCCCTCCTGAGCATTGGCGCCGAGCGCCATCGGTTCCGTCACCAGATAGGATGTGTACGGCGTGACGATCCCATAGCGGATGCTCAATTGGACGATCTGGGCGACGGTCTCCTCATCCGGACCTTGAAGGCGGACCTGGTTCAGCAGGGAGCCGATCTTGCGTGTCGCCCAGAGGCGTGGCAGGAAGTCTTCACCCCCGGAGGAACGGAAACGCTGTCCTTTGTATTCGAAGGTCAAATCATCTTCGTTGGCCACGCCGCTCAAGCTGACAGTCTCGTAGCCAGAGCCGCGATAGCGCCCGACCAGAATTATTTGACTGCCTGCGAACAGGTCGGGGAGCGGCTGTGGATAGATATCGAACGTTACGATGTCGCCAAAGTCGATCTCTATGTCTGTAAGAACCGGCATGCTCACTTTCGTGTAAAAGGAGGAGACCGTTTCATCGATCGCCTGGTCTGGGGTGACGTATGTTGTCGTCCCCCGATTTTCTTGTGCGAGTGAATCCAGCAGGTATGTGTCCACATCGTATCCAACGCCGAAGGCAAACAGTCGGATTGCTTTGAAGGTTTCACGGTCCACATTCTGAAGGATCATCTGCCTGTCCGTAACGCCTTCCGTGGGCAGGCCATCGGTCATAAAGATGAGGATGGTGGGTCGTACATGGCTGGCCATATCGATCGCCTCGAGTAGGGCTCGATTGATATCCGTTGATCCTGCGGCGGAGAGCGAATCTATCCAACGGATCGCTTCGTCCGCCTCATCGGCGGGTTGGAGCTCTTGAGCGAAGGAATCGGTCCCCGTGCTGAAGGCGATGATGTTAAAACGGTCTTGGGGATTGAGGTGATTCAGGACGTAGCGGAGCGCATCCTGCGCTTGGCGGAATTTTTCCCCATCCATGCTGCCGGATTTATCGAGCACGAGAAGAACATCCTTGGCCACACTCTCGCTCTGTTCGCTTATGAAACTTGGCGCAGCGAGCAGAAGGAAGAAGCCATGTGGATCGTCGCTCTCAGGTTCCTTGAAAGTGAGCAGGTTAAGGCCAATATCCTCGCTCGAAATGGAGTAGTACAGATCGAAGTCTTTGTCAGGAGTGATGTCGAATTCCTCATATCCGACGGTGAATCGGTGCGAACCATCCCGGTCGATGGCGACTTGATGCGACGGGGAATAAACTGCGCGTACGGACTGAGGTGATTGAACATCGACGTTGATGACGACTTCTTCCAAGGGCAAGGTTGAGAATTTCTCCGTGTTCAGTGGGTAGCGGTAATGAATCAGACCGTTATCGGCCTCCAGGATCTGGCTGTATTCCAGCTCGATCCTGCTTTCCCCACCCGGGGGGATGGGGAAGATCGAGGCTTGCACAGCTTCCCGGTCGATATACTCCAGCAAAGCAGGGTCGCGCATATCGCGCACGATCTGCTCATAGGTTTGTCGAGCTTCTTCTTTAGTTAAGACTTTCCCATCCACGGGTTCACCATCGATCCACAGAGTGAACGCGTTTACCGTCGCACCCTTTGGAAGTGGGAAAACATAGATGCCTTCGATTGTCCAATCGTTATCATTTCGAAAGACTTGATCTACATGGGTTACTGCAACCTGCTCTCGGATTTCAACGTCAACATGGTGGTATACGATCGCCAGTTGTGAAATCGGAATAGGCCGCGGGCAAGGTCCGGGGTGGCATATGGGTGGTTGGGGGATGATGATGCCGTCGGCATAGGCAGGCACCGCGGAGAGTAGAAGCCCAATCAGCAAAAGAAAATTTGGGAGCAGGAACATCTTTCGACGCATGATAAACCTCCATTTGTTTACTTTCGGTTCTACATGCAAGACGAAATTCTATCCCCATTGGTTCCCTGGGGTGAGACAAGGTTTGCTAATAAAACATCCGCTTGGTAGAAATACCGCTGTGTCTGCGTGGTACAATACAGAAAGCTCTCCCACAGAATGTTGTGGGAGTTTATTGTGTGTTGACTATGAGAGATAAATTAGCGGGAATTGAAGCGAGGTTCGAGGAAATTCAACAAGAACTCACCCAGGTTGGTGAGGACTATCAGCGCGCGGCCGAGCTTGGCCGAGAAAGAGCAGAACTGGAACCCTTCGTTAAGGCCTACCAAGAGTTCAAATCCGTCATAGAACAAATTGAGCAAGCCCGAAATCTTCACGACTCCGATGATCCCGACATGCGTGCACTTGCGGTTGAGGAATTGGAGATGTTGGAGCCTAAGTTAGAGGAACTCGAGGCGGAACTGAAGACCATGCTGCTGCCGAGCGATCCCCGCGATCGGCGCAATGTCATCGTTGAAATCCGCGCTGGAACGGGCGGGAATGAGGCCACCCTCTTCGCTTCTGATCTTTTTCGGATGTACAGCCACTACGCCGAAACTAAGAGTTGGACTGTCGAAATCCTCTCCCAGAACGAGACGGGAGTGGGTGGTTTCAAAGAGATCGCTTTTCTCGTTAAAGGCAAAGGGGCTTATTCTCGTTTGAAGTACGAATCGGGAGTTCATCGGGTGCAGCGTGTTCCGGTCACCGAGTCTCAGGGTCGCATTCACACTTCCACAGCGACTGTCGCCGTGCTGGCGGAGGCGGATGAGGTTGAGATTCAGATTCCGGAAAAGGATGTTAAGATGGACGTCTATCGCTCCGCCGGTGCCGGGGGTCAGAGCGTCCAGAAGAACTCAACGGCTGTCAGGTTGACGCATCTCCCGACCGGAATGGTAGTCCAGTGCCAGGATGAGCGTTCTCAGCTTCAGAATAGGATGCGAGCGCTGAGCATTATGCGCGCCCGGTTGTATGATATCGCTGTAAAGGAACAGCACGCGGAGGAGGACGCAAGCCGCAAGGCGCAGGTTGGCTCAGGAGGGCGCTCCGAGAAGATCCGCACTTATAATTTCCCCCAATCGCGTGTAACTGACCATCGCATTGGCATCACCTCACATAATCTACCATCCGTACTTGATGGAGATCTCGATGCATTCATCGACGAACTTGCCACCCGTGAGGAGGCTGAGCGTTTGCAGGCTGTGAGCAACTAGGATTGAGTCTTTCCATAACAGTAAGCGAGGTGCTGAAACAGGGTCGTCAGGCTCTCGCTTCAATTTCTGAAACCCCATCCCTCGATACACAACTGCTCCTGGCATACGCGCTCAAACGTAAAAAGGAGTGGGTGCTAGCCCATCCCGAAAATCATCTTTCAACCAGCGAATTATCGACTTTCGAAGAGTATCTTGACCGGCTGGTCTCTGGTGAAGCGCTGCCCTATCTGCTCGAATCGTGGGAGTTTTATGGACGTTCGTTTCATGTGACAGCTAATGTTCTCATCCCGCGGCCGGAGACAGAGTTGTTGATTGAAAATGCGCTTGGTTTCCTTCGGTCTCACCCAGAGGCGAGGCTCTGCGCTGATATTGGGACCGGTTCGGGCTGTATTGCCATCTCTCTCGCTTTGGAGATTCCCGACCTGCACGTTATTGCTGTTGATGTTTCTCCATCTGCGATTGAAGTAGCGCGGGTTAATACAAGAAAGCACGGAGTTGATGATCGGGTTAAGTTGATTGTTTCTGACCTTTTGCGCCCGTTCGATTTCCGCTTCGGCTTGATTTGCGCGAATTTACCCTATATTCCATCGGAGCGGCTGCGGCGGTTGGCTGTCGCGGAACGTGAACCTAATCTCGCTTTGGATGGCGGGATGGATGGACTGGACGTGATCCGGCGTCTGGCGCGTGATCTGCCTGAATGGCTGGTCCCTGGTGGAAGGGCACTACTGGAGGTAGATTCTTCTCACGCCCACGTTTTGGCAGGAGAACTTACATCCATGTATTCTTCTGTAAGGACCGATGTCTTGAAAGATTTATCTGGAAGAGATCGAGTGGTCATGCTGGATAGAACAGACCCGCAAGGATATTAATGGAAATCGTGACAACGATCGATTCTGGGTGGAAAAGGCAAGCGATCGAAGTGCTCTCGCGCGGGGAATTGGTCGCGTTTCCGACGGATACTGTTTATGGCCTCGGAGTGGATGCGTTCAACGATCAGGCGGTTCGGAGACTTTACCAGGCGAAGGGTCGCAGCCAGGAGAAGGCTATCCCGGTTCTCGTCGCCAATCTTGAGCAATTCGTCGACATCGTCGACCGGACAACTGTCCCGGCGATGCGTTTGGTCGAAAAATTCTGGCCGGGACCCTTGACGATTATCCTGCGACAGGCCTCCAATCTTGCGGGCGCGATAAGTGCTTATGGCACTGTCGGCGTTCGGATCCCGGATCATCCGATCGCACAGGAGCTTATTCGTGCGGCGGGCCCATTGGCTGTGACCTCCGCGAACCGCTCCGGGGATCCGGAAGCGTGCACTGCAGAAGAGATCGAAACGAGTATGGGTGCGCAAGTGCACTTGATCGTTGATGGGGGCAGAACGCCTGGCGGCCAACCCTCGTCCGTAGTGGATTGCACGCAGGACCCACCCACGATACTGCGTGTGGGACCGATTACTGAAGAGGAGATCCGCTCAGTCCTTCTTGACTGAGATTGCCAACGCTTAAGAAACATTAAGCTTCCTTTCATTTTACGCTAATCTAAAAATGTATGATTAAGGTTGCATTCTCCTCATCAAAGCCGTGCTATGGAGTCACAAGCCCAGAGCACGGCTTTGATCTTTAACCTTCATAGTTCTTCGGCTTAGAATGACAACCCGTCAAGGTCACTATGATTTGGTATTAGTCAATGATGCGTTCGAGCTTCCACGCTTCGAGGGATGAAGCATTCATCCAATGAGCCGCGTACCAGCGTAGGTAGCCGGCAATGTGTGCGCGCCAGTAATCGGATGTGTGATCGCCGGGGTAGATATGTACGATTGCTTCTAGGTCATTTTGTGAGAGCAGGTTAAGGAGACTTTGGGCGCTGGGCAGCAGCGAGTCATGGTCGCCAATATCCATCCAAACGTCCGGACGCTGCTCAATTGGGATTGCCAGCAGCCATTGAAGAATGAGCCCTTCGGCATTAAGTGTTGCCGGGCTGTGGAGCCCGAGGATGGAAAACACATCGGCATGAGTGAGGGCTATCCTCAGGGCTTGCCCGGCGCCTCTTGAAATACCACCGATCGCCCGCCATTCCGGTTCAGATCGAGTGCGATAGGTCTGGTCGATGTGTGGGATGAGCACGTCAATGACTGCAGTCTCTATTTCAATACCGGTCCGCTGCCAGGGCATGATGATTAGAAAGGGTGGCAGGATGCCGCGTTCGATCATGGCGTTTGCGGTTTCGTCGATACCCAATTCATCCCATTGTGCGTCCGTTCCCTGTAGACCGTGCAGTAAATAGAGCGCCGGATAAGTTCGCTCAGGCTGCTCATCGTAGCATGGAGGAAGATAGACTCTGAAGGGCAGGGCTCTTGGGAGTGAGGGATGATCGATCTCCGCTGGAATTATTTGCCCCGCTGATCCAGAACAGGTTGTTTTTGTAGCAGTTGTCAATAAAGGAACCTGGGATGGGCTTTCTGTCTGTAGAACTTCAGTGGAAGGAAGCGTTCCTACTGGGGTTGCTGGAGGCAGAGGTGATGTGAAAGTTGAAGAGGGGCTGACAGGAGTGGAACACCCACTGGCAGCTAGAGAGAGAAGTGTTCCAATCAGGAAGACGCGAAGCACCCCGCCGATCTGCAAGTTATTCGCAGACCAGCGGGGGCGCCTGTTATCACAAGAATAGGTTGGATGTCTCCGTGGGTCAAGTTTATCCATCTTGTAAAAAACTAGGGTGAAGTTCCCTCACATATTGTCATCCAAAGCGACCTTCGACGTAATCCTCGGTCCGGGAATCGAGCGGGTTCGTGAAGATCTGTTTGCCGATGGTGTATTCGATCAACTCACCGCCCAGGAAAAACGCAGCGTAATCGGCAACACGCGCGGCTTGCTGGACGGAGTGAGGCACAAGCACGATCGTGTAATTCTCCTTCAGCGTTTGTAGGGAGGCTTCTACCTTTCCGGTAGAAATTGGATCCAGACCCGATGTTGGTTCATCGAGGAGAATGACCTCAGGTTCAAGGACAAGGGAGCGCGCCAGGCAAATACGCTGCTGCTGCCCTCCTGAGAGAGAGACGGCAGGTTCATCCAGGCGGTCTTTTACCTCATCCCAGATCGCTGCGGCTTTCAGGCTTCTCTCAATTGCCGCGGCGTGAATAGAGCGATCTCTTTGTCCAGCGAGCTCGAGGCCATAGGTCAGGTTCTGGCGTATGGTAAGTGGGAGAACGACAGGTCGCGCAAAGACGATGCCGACTTTCCGTCGCAGCTTGATGACATCGATTTCCGGGCTAAGGATGTCAACCCCATCGAGCCATACATGTCCTTGAACTTTGACCACATCAGCCAGGTCGTTCAAGCGGTTTATCGTTCTGAGGAGCGTAGATTTCCCACCCCCGGCTGGACCGAAGAGCACGGTGATCGCGTTCTTGGGGATTGCGAGATAAATGTCTTTCAGCGATTCTGTACCGTCTGAGTACGCGATTGAAAGATGTTCAACGATGATCTTTGGATCGGTGAGGACGATTTCCATTGATGCATTCAGGGCGCGCGGCTTCACTTCCATTGGGGCAGGTGATGACTCGTTTTGATCAGAATGGAACGCGTTCACCATTGTCTCCTGGAGCGTGCCCATGAGCGGATCACCGTGGCGGTGATGTTCATCATGAGAACGAAGGTGAGCAGAACGACTGCTGTTCCGTATTGGATCTGGATTGGCATTCCCGGCACCTGCGTTGAGATCACGAAGAGATGATAGGGGAGCGCCATGGTTGCATCGAAAATGGAAGAAGGAAGGCGGGGGAGGTAAAACGCGGCGACCGTGAAGAGGATTGGCGCTGTCTCCCCGGCAGCGCGTTCGAGACCTAGAACCACTCCAGTGAGGATCCCGGGAAGCGCCTGAGGGAGCACGACCCGACGGATCGTCTGCCAGCGCGTTCCACCAAGCGAGATGCTCACAACTCGAAAACTATTGGGCACGGCGCGGAGCGCCTCTTCGGTCGTGCTGATGATAATCGGCAGGGTCATGATGGCGAGTGTCAGGGAACCGGCGATGATGCTTGTTCCCAAACGTAGGAAGATGACGAATAGACCCAAGCCGAAGAGTCCATACACAATGGAGGGGATGCCCGCGAGATTGATTATGGCAATGCGGATGGCTCTAGTCCAGCGGTTCTCGGTCGCGTACTCGGATAAATAGATGGCAGCGCCGATCCCCAACGGCACGCTGAATGCAGCAGTGCCAAGAGTTAACCAGAACGTCCCTACAATAGCAGGGAATATCCCGCCGGCGCGCATCCCATCGCGCGGGAATTCAAAAAGAAACTCCCATGAGATAGCAGGCAAACCTTTGGAGAAGATGTGGATGACGATCAGTATTATTGGCGTGACGGTCACGAGTGTCGCCAGCGTTAAACCGGTGAATCCGAGACTTTGCGTCCATTTTCTGCGTTGAGAAAAGGATGCAGCCACTCGGCTCTCCACAGTCGTGCTGAAGTTATTTCCTGCTGCCATGCTCTCCCTGCCGCTCGTTGAAAACCTGATTCTTCATGAAGCTTGATGGAACCTCAAGACAGGATTCTTTCCGTTCGCTTCCGCTGGCGGAATACGACGCTTGCCGCAATGAGGTTGACGGTTAGTGAGATAAGGAAAAGGATAATGCCGATTAAGAAGAGAACGTGGTAGTGGGTACTCCCACTGGCAACTTCCCCCATTTCTGCTGCGATCGTCGCTGTCATCGTCCTCACGGGCTTGAACAAGGCTCCGAGTCCTGTTGGGAAGACAGCCGCGTTGCCTGTAACCATCATGACGGTCATCGTCTCCCCGATGGCCCGGCCGACCCCCAGCATGACAGCGGTGAGAACCCCTGATTTTGCTGCCGGGAGAGTCACTTTCCAAATCGTTTGCCAGCGGGTTGCGCCCATTGCAAGAGCTGCTTCTCGGTAGGTTTTAGGGACGGCATCGAGCGCGTCCTCGGCTACGCTTACGATCGTTGGAATTGCCATTCCGCCGAGGATCAATGCGCCGGTGAAGGCGGTGAGACCCGTCGGTAGGTTTAGAGCTTGTCGAAGGGCTGGTACGATGATCAGGATTCCGATGAACCCCAACATGACCGACGGAAGTCCGCCTAAAACTTCCACCAATGGTTTTAAGATCTCGCGTGCCCAGCGGGGAGCTACCTCGGCGATGTAGACCGCGCTAACGAGACCGAGTGGAACGGAGAAGATTGCAGCTCCGAGCGTGACGATCAGTGATCCCCCAATGAGAGGCAGAAGCCCAAAACGGTCTTCGATTGGGTACCAACGAAGTTGAAGGAAATTTTCAAGTGGAACCCTGATGAGCGCCGGCGATCCCTCTTTAAATAAGAAGACGAAGATCATACCTACAAAGATGATGGCAGAGTAGCCGCAGACTTTAATCAGGCTTGTGATGAGGATATCTTTGAATTTGCCAGCCTTCATTTTTCCCTCATGGGTTGACGGGCACAAACCCTAGTTCGCTGACGATCTCCTGAGCTTGCGGGGATAGAATCCAGTCAAGATACGCTTTGATTTCGCCAGTTGGTTCTCCGACGGTGTACATATAAAGATCCCTGGCAATGGGGTATAGGTTTGAATTCACAGTCTCGGGAGAGGGGTAGACGAAGGGACCCTCGAGGCTGATGCCTACAGCAACTACTTTTACCTCATCTGTAACATAGCCGAGACCGTCGTATCCAATCGCATTCGGATTCTCGCTGACTTCCGAGGTGATCCCTTCCGAGGATGGAAGCAAAAGTGTCTCAACAGAGAAAAGTGTCTCGCTCTGCTTATCACCCAGGCGCAGAACGTTTTCGAGAAAATACACGTGTGTCCCGGAATTCGTCTCCCGTGAGAGGCGGACGATCGGTCGATCTTCTCCGCCAACTTCGCTCCAGTTATTGATTTTCCCGCTGTAGATGTCGGAGATTAATTGCAGCGTAAGATTATCAATGGGATTCTCATGATTGACGATGATGGCAATCGCGTCGCGGGCGATGATAAATTCCGTCGGTGTGACACCGTTCGCTTCCGCTTCGGCTTGCTCTTCGGGTTTTATCTGCCGCGAGGCGTTGGCGATGTCAACCGTTCCATTGATCAACGCAGCGATCCCCGTTCCAGA
>CBDTTY010000078.1:0-9507 GCA_965363875.1 uncultured Anaerolineales bacterium | reverse complement strand
TGAAGGCCTCACCAACGTCGGCCTGGTCATCCAATCCTACCTCTTTCGAAGCGAAGAGGATGTGCGCTCTTTGCTTGAGCAAGGCACACGGATTCGCTTATGCAAAGGGGCCTACAACGAACCCGCGGATGTTGCTTTCCCGAAGAAGAGCGATGTCGATGCGAACTTTGACCTACTCGCCGCGCTCATGATCGATGCCTCTCTATCCCAGGGATCTGTGCCCGCCAGCGCTGACGGGAAGATCCCGCCAATCACTGCCCTCGGTACCCACGACGAGAAGCGCACCGTTTTCGCATGTAAACATGCAGAAAAAGTGGGGCTTCCGAAAGAAGCACTGGAATTCCAAATGCTGTATGGCATTCGCTCCGACTTGCAGGATGCGCTGCATGCCCGCGGCTATCCTGTTCGTGTTTATGTGCCCTTCGGTACTGAATGGTACCCGTACTTCATGCGCCGGTTGGCAGAGCGACCCGCAAACCTATGGTTCTTCATTACCGCACTCGTTCGCGGATGACTAGGACGGCCTCTAACCTATACCATAAGCTGTTTTGATTCCTGGTTCGAAAGGACTGAGATGGAATTGCCCGGGAAGATCGCACTTGTCACAGGTGGGGCTCACCGCGTAGGACGCGAAATCGCAATTGCACTTGCACAGGCTGGCTGCCACCTGGCCATCCATTATCACAACTCCGAAAAAGCTGCCAAGGATACGGCCTCCGCGGCAAAAGCGCTCGGCGTGAATGCCGCCATTTTCCGCTCCGATCTTAGAAAGCTAGACCAGATCGAGAGGCTCTTTCAACTCATCGATAGCGAGTTTGGAACCCTGGATATCCTGGTAAATTCCGCGGCGATCATGAATAAGATTGCTTTCCAAAAAGCGGATGAAGAGGATTGGCACAACACGATCGATCTGAATCTCAAGGCCCCCTTCTTCTGCATCCAGCAAGCCGCTGAAAGGATGCAAATCAACGGCGCAGGAGCGATCGTCAATATCTCCGACCTTGCCGGTATGCGCCCCTGGCGAGAGTACCCCATTCACTCCGTAAGCAAAGCCGGTCTGGAGATGCTCACCAAAGTTGCCGCCCGGGCTTACGCACCGGAAATACGGGTGAACGCGGTCGCCCCTGGACCCGTTCTAAAGCCGGAGGATATGCCCGACGCGCGCTGGCACGAGATCGGAGACGCGCTGCCGTTACAACGCCCCGGAAACGCTTCCGACGTCGCCCGGGGGGTGATCTTCCTGCTCGAAAACGACTTCATTACCGGTGAAACGCTTGTTGTAGACGGTGGTAACCAACTCAGCTAAGTTGCCTGGGCACTCTTTACCTGCTCAAGTTTAGAGTTCTCCTATAAATTTCGGGGGTATTCAAGCGGTTTTTAGCGGCCCCGCTCCGCCCGGAGCGAAACCTCCGGGCTCAGTACTCGTCAGGCATGGGGTTGGTTGCTCATTTCTGCAGCTTGAGCGCTTAAGAGATTCGTCATAGGGATTTCTCGCTTCGCTCGAAATGACATTTATTATTACAAAGCCCTTCCCGTTATTGTCATTGCGAGAAACAAAGTGACGAAGCAATCTCCTCCTTAAGTTGTGGGAGGGACATCGCTTCGACGGGTATTACCTTCACGCCTCTCAACCTGATTCGAATTTCGGACCGACGGGCGGTACAATGAATATCCGATTAAGTGCACCTGTGTGAGTTAATCCGTCGTTTGCGCCGGACCCGCATTTCAGCCGGGATAGTGTCAACTCAGCCGCCAATGCTAAAATCGCAAGAGGGAATTGCATTGACAAAAAAACTGCCCATACATGATCTATATATCCGCGAACTCTCGATGGAAGAAACCGATGGATTGACGAAATTCCACGTGCTGAGCGATCAGGATCACCTCCTGCGGCGTTTTGGTCAGGTGCAGGTAATTCGCAAATCACCAGGACGGAGCGAGACTTTATGTTTGAGGGAGGTGGCAGACGAGGTGTGGGCTCTCATAGAAGGACAAGTAGAGTTCGCCTGGCATGACCTGCGGCAGGATTCGCCATCACAAGGCCACCGGCACAACCTTCACGCCGAGACACCGACTCTCGTCCTGGCGCCATTCGGCGTGGCCTTCGGCTGCCGCGCACTGGAAGATCCGGCTTTTCTCATTCGCCTGAGCACACACGCCGAGGGGGAACACTCTGGGGATCGAGAGATTCCCTGGGAAATTGAAGCATGAGCCGATCGAAAGAATATCTGAAATTGTTCTTGCATCTAAGCCGCCCGCTTTTCCTCATGGGTGGATTTCTACTTTACGGTTTGGGCACCGCAATCGCCACTTACCTGGGGAAGCCCATCGACTGGAGTCTCTACTTTCTCGGTCAGTTACTCGTTACATCCATCCAATTGATGGCTCAGTCCATGTATGCATTTTTCGATGGTACTCGAGACATCGAAGTTACCTTCAAGTCTCTCTTCAGTGGAGATCGAAAAGCGCTCGATCCAGAGCATTTACCGTACACGACCGCATTGATCTCCACTATCGTCACCCTGACAATCTCAACTACGCTCGCTGCTCTCCTCCTGGTTGTAAAGGACGTTAGTTTTGTGCCATGGGCATTTATGCTGATGGGCTTCTTCGCCGCCTTCTTCTACAGCACTCCACCTGTGAGATTGATCACCAGTGGGCTTGGTGAAATTATCGCCACAATCGTTGTGGCTAGTTTTGTGCCCATTTTCTCGTTCACACTACAGGCCGGTGAACTTCACCGGCTGCTCCCCCTGAGCACGATCCCATTGGCAGCGTTGCTCTTCGCTGCGTTTATCGCCTCTGAATTCCCCGATTATGCCTCTGATCTGAAGCGAGATCGGAAGACGTTGATGGTCCGACTCGGGTGGGAAACTGCCATGAAGCTCCATGATCTAGCCATCCTTTTCGCGATCCTGAGCTTCTTAACCGCTTACGTCCTGGGCTTGCCAGACCGTGTGGCGCTTGGCGCATTGATCTCTTTTCCCCTGGCGATCGCCCAGATCTGGCAGTTGAATCGCATCAAAGCAGGGCTCCCTCCACGGTGGCGCACATTCACGCTCAGCGCGCTCGCCTTATTCGCAATGACCACCTACCTGGAATTGATGGGGTACATCTTTAGCTGACATGCCTGAATTTTTACATCTCATCTCACCATCTGAAGCACTGGAAATAATGCTCAAAGCCTTACCCCAATCTTGGGCTGCAGGCACTGAGGATATTTCAACGAGCGAGGCGCACGGCCGGGTCCTGGCCGAGCGTGTTACTGCCCCCCACCCCTTGCCGCCATTTCCTCGATCGACGGTGGATGGCTACGCCGTTCAAGCTAAGGATACTTTCGGCGCGTCAGGTTCCCTGCCGGCCTACCTGCGCTTGATTGGTGAAATCCTGATGGGGATATCCCCCACACTTGAAGTGCGCCCCGGACAGGCCGCTCAGGTGCACACTGGCGGGGCGATCCCTGCTGGTGCAGACGCTGTTGTGATGCTCGAGGATACCCAATTAATCGACGGCAGCGAAATTGAGATTCACCGCGCAGCTGGTGTGGGGCAAAACATCCTCCTCGAGGGCGAGGATGTTCAACAAGGTGATGTTGTCCTCGAACCTGGAACCGTTCTTCGCCCGCAGGAGATTGGCGGGTTAATGGCGCTCGGCATGACATCAGTATCGGTTGCCGTCTCCCCTCGGGTGGGGATTCTCTCCTCAGGGGATGAAGTCGTCCCTCCAGAAATGGAACCTGGGCCCGCACAGGTTCGCGATATCAACTCTCATACCCTTTCAGCAATCATCGATCGGCTCGGTGGAAAACCAATTCTCAGGGGGATCGTACCAGACCAACACGATGCGCTCCTCGATGTTGTTAAGCAAGCACACCAAGAGGATGACCTGATCGTCATCACCGCCGGGTCGTCTGTGAGCGCTCGGGACATCACCGGGGATGTCATCCAATCGCTCGGAGAACCCGGTGTGCTCGTGCATGGGATATCGATCAAGCCCGGCAAACCGACAATTCTCGCCATCGCTGACGACATCCCCCTAATCGGTTTACCGGGGAATCCCGTTAGCGCCCTGGTCGTGGGAACATTAATCCTCGCCCCTCTCATCCGGCGCTTCCTGGGTGTTCAACGAGTGCTGCCCGCGCCTCAGGTTGCGGCTAGATTGAGCGTCAATGTCGTTTCGCAAGCGGGTCGCGAGGATTACCTCCCTGTTCGGCTTCAGGAGTCGGAAGAGGGAACCATCGCCGAACCAGTTTTTGGGAGATCAAACCTGATCTTCACACTTGTCCGCGCCGATGGCTTGATTCAAATTCCCCCCGACGCAACCGGGTTGAGCGCGGGCACCGAGGTATTGGTCACACTCTTCTGATCGGAAGTAAAACGAATTTAAAGCCGGAGGGAACCATCGATGGCTGATGACCGTCAACGATCCGTGTTTTTACAAGATGTCCCACTACAAGAGGCACGCTCCCGTTTTGAGCGCGCCCTGCAGGATGCCGGCCTGTGGAAGCCCCTCGAAGCCGAGAGCATCCCTTTGGACCAGGCACTGGGAAGGATCAGCGCTGAGCCAATCTGGGCGCGAATATCCTCGCCGCATTACCATGCCGCCGCCATGGATGGGTACGCTCTGCGTGCTGCGGAGACCGAGGGTGCGAGTGACCGGAATCCAGTGGAACTGATTGTGGGTCCACAGGCACAATATGTTGATACAGGTGATCCGTTGCCAGAATGGGCGGATTCTGTAATCCCGATCGAAGACCTTGAAGTACTCAGCGATACTCCAAAGCCGCAAGAGAAATCGATCCGGCTCATGGCTCCCATCTCTCCATGGTCAAATGTACGCCTTTTGGGGGAGGATATGGTCGCCACCGAGCTTGTTATACCTTCCGGGCATGAGCTCCGGCCCGTCGACCTCGGCGCCATCGCTGCCAGCGGTTACGATCACGTCCAAGTCTGGCGAAAACCGCGCGTAGCCATCATCCCCACAGGGACTGAGCTGCGAGCGATGGGGAAGCCTGTGAAGGCTGGCGAGATTATAGAATTCAATTCACTCGTTCTCGCCTCGCAAGTCGAGAGCTGGGGGGGACTCCCTGACCGGTTGCCCATCGTTCAAGATGAACTCGAAAGAATTATTGATGCTGCATCAAATGCAGCCATAGGCCATGACCTGGTCTTGATAATCGCAGGGTCATCAGCAGGCACAGAGGATTTCACGGCTGATGTCGTCGATTCGCTCGGCCCCCTGCTCGTACATGGGATCGCCGTTCGACCCGGCCATCCTGTTATCCTGGGAATGATCGAGAAGTCATCGAAGGGTGGCCCCCCTCGTGTTGATAAATCTATTCCTATTATCGGTGTTCCGGGCTATCCCGTATCGGCTGCTTTAACAGGGGAAATTTTCGTTAAACCACTCCTTGGCCGTTGGCTCAGCAAACAGGAGATCCAACCTGAAATACTAACTGCAAAGCTCGCCCGTAAAGTCCACTCACGAGCCGGCGATTTGGAATACCTGCGCGTCACCGTTGGTCAGGTCGGTGAGCGATGGATCGCATCACCCTTGTCCCGTGGAGCAGGTGTGATCACATCCCTGGTGCGCGCGGATGGGATTGTCGAGATCCCGGCGGGCGTTCAGGGGATCCAGGCCGGCGAAATCGTCCCGGTCCGTCTCTATCGATCGAGGCAGGAGCTCGAACATACGATTCTCGCGTTAGGTTCCCACGATCTTACGCTGGATCTTCTCGCCCAGTTTCTCTCCCTGCGCGGCTCACGCCTTAGTTCCGGAAATCTGGGCAGCCTGGGGGGGTTGATTGCCCTGCAGCGAGGGGAAGCGCATTTAGCGGGCAGCCACCTGCTTGATCCCGAGACAGGAGAATTCAACTTACCCTATATTAAGCGGTATTTACCTGACGTACCCGTCGTGGTCGTCCGCCTGGTCGGACGTGAACAGGGCCTCATCCTGGCCCCGGGCAATCCAAAAACAATCACTGGTTTGAATGATATCGCGCGCGCAGACCTTGCCTACGTCAACCGTCAGCGCGGAGCCGGCACCCGCATTCTGCTTGACTACCAGCTGGAGCAACTGGGGATTGAACCCACTTCTGTCCGTGGCTATCAACACGAGGAATATACCCATTTGGCTGTTGCCGCCGCGGTTGCTTCCGGCCGTGCGGACTGCGGCTTAGCGATCCACGCTGCCGCTGCCGCGCTCAAACTCGATTTCCTGCCGCTCTATCAGGAGCGTTACGATCTCATCATCCCGAAGGAGCACCACGAGAGCGCCAGACTTAAGCCCCTGCTCCAATTACTCGGCGACACCGAATTCCAAGAGACAGTCGCCTCCCTCCCGGGGTACTCAACCGAAGGGATGGGGGAAGTCATCGCCGTTATCGATTAGCACTCAAACGTGGCCTGTGATGGAATGCCACGCTGAGCCGAAGCGAAGCATCTCGTTCTTCGAACTGAGAGCTGGCTCTTGCCAGAACCGAGATTCTTCCTCATGGTTTACAATTAGTCAGCCGACGCGCTATGATAAAACAGTCGTCTGCAAATTAACTCAGGAGGTTTCAGAATATGTCCATCCCCAAGATAGGTGACACCGCTCCGGACTTTGAAGTCCTTGACGATGCTGGAGAGACGATCCATCTCTCTGATTATCTCGGCCAGGAAGTTGTACTATATTTCTATCCCCGGGCTGATACGCCCGGCTGCACGAAGGAAGCTTGTGCGTTCCGAGATGATTACAGCGCTTATTCAGATCGGGGCGTTGTCATCCTGGGCGTAAGCCCTGACACGGTAAAAAAGCAGGCGAAATTCAAACAGAAATTTCAGCTGCCTTTCACCCTGCTTGCCGATGATGACCACAAGATCAGCGAGACTTATGGCGTATGGGGTCCCAAGAAGTTTATGGGCAAGGAGTATGAGGGCGTACACAGGACGACGTTCTTAATCGATGCGGAGGGGAAGATCAAACAGGTCTTCGAGAAAGTCAAACCCGCAGAACACAGCGTGGAGATCCTGGAAGCATTTGAAAAAGATGCGAATTGACGATCCTATAGCCCCCTCCTATGCGATAAATTAGGCGGCTTAACGTCTTTCATTATGCGAAAAAATCCCATCAGGCGTCCATCACTACTTTTTGGATATGACCAATGGACTATGGAATTTTTCTCTTGCTAGATTCTATAATTTAATGGTCGTCACATGGCTTCTTTGCCAATGTCTCGACTGCCCCCAGGCTTGCCCCCCTCAGGTCTGGGGGTGTTTCTTTAAGAGCACATCTCGTGCTCATGCAGCCCCTCTGCCCCTCGATTCTAGGGCATCTTCTCACTCCATTATTCTCTGGAGCATGTGAAGATGTTGTGTGTTTATCTTGAGGTTGGTCAGTGGAACAAGCGGTGGCTCACACTCCCAGAGTGTGATTAATAATAATTCCTAAGAGAATCGCAGTCTTATATTTTAAAATAGTTCCCTTTTCGTAAAAGGCGCGGAGAGAAAACGGAAAAGAAACTTCCACCTCGACATATACGAGATGTATTTTCCAGATTTATCATTCTCAAGAATTTTATCCGCAAGCCATGGTGTAACATCCTCAACGCGGTTCGCAATGATGTTGAATATGCGTTTGGCATTCTCAAATTCTTCAGGTCGATCCTCAAATTGTTTTGTGAGAAATGATGTAACGACCATTCCGGGCCTAAGTGAGCCTACAATGATGGCACTGCCTTTTGTCTCTTTTACCAACCCTCTTGTAAAGTAATTCACACCATATTTTGTCATACCGTAAGGGATAAGCCCCTCGTGCATTCGCCCATCACCCCCCATACCCTCCATGTTGTATAAACTTCCATAGCCCTGGTCCAACATGCCTCTAACGGCAATCTGTGACCCAAATATCACGCCTAAGATATTCGTTTCGACAACCTCTTCCACTTGTTCCGGTGCAAGTTCCCATGTCATCATCTGCGGTCCACTAAGCCCCGCATTGTTAATCCATACGTCAATCTTTCCCAATCGAGACATTGCCTCATTCCAAAGAGCCTGTAATTGCTCGGGGTCTCTTACATCGCAAGGATGACCGAACACTCGATCTTCCGGATACCTCGACCCGAGCTCTTCAGTAGCCTTGTCAACTGCTCCACGGCTCCGGCCGCTGACCATCACCGCGCAATTTCGAGCCAGAAACGATTCTGCTAAGCCAAAACCGATCCCGCGCGTACTTCCTGTAATTACAATACTCTTCATCATTTAATGCCTCCGGCAAAGGTAGTTTCTGGATTCATAAGGAACGAAATTTTGGAATGTGTGGGCCAGAATACATGGTGCAGATAGTATCACACCCACCTTCCTCACACGAGAATAGACAGTTCTGAGAAGGCAGTTTTCGACACTTTCGATGAGTATCCATGGATGCTCGTGGATATCAGGAATGAAACCTGACGGATGGATCATGAGGGCTGGTTGCGGGGATAGGTCGTTAGATAAAGCAGGTCGAAACGATTTACCGATTCACGAGAGAGTCACCGCTTGCTCTGTCCTCCGCTTGTTAATTATTGTTAGCTGGACGATTGAGATGCGGAATGTGGGAAGAAACACAGGCTGCATCAAAAAAGCCCCGGTTCATTGAAACCGGGGCTTGATCGTATTTTGGGTTACACCCAAACCTAATCGGCGGACGATGATTCTATTTCAGGCAGGTTTTCAACCGGCTTGGACTTCCTTTTGCCGGTGAAACGGTCCATCAAACGCATGGTGCCTTCGCCACCGACACGGACGTCACGGCGTTGGAACAAATACCAGGAGATCAAAGCCAGAACCAGGTCGATGGCCAGGAAAACACCAAACCAGGTCAAGTTGAGGCCATCCTCGATGGCCGTGGCCGTCTCCAGGTAGGTCAGGGGCGAGAAATCAGCAGCCCGTTCCAATTGGTCGACGGCCCCTGAAAGGAAGGTGATAAAGAAACTGGCAACCACCAGCATTGCGGTCACCATACTGGCCATGCTGCGGGCCGGCAGCAGCATGCTGAAAAACAAGGCCAGGGTCATGAAGAGCATCAAGATACCAAATAGAGAGACGAATGGCAGTAACAGCTCAAACGCCGGGATGGTGAAATTCTCCGACCAGGTCATGGACAGCAGCAGCGAAGCCCAGGAGATCAGCAGTAGGATGATGGTCACCAGGGTGGTGGCCAGGAAACGACCCCAGAAAAGAGTCGTACGGCTGACAGGGTGAGCCAGGATCAGGTCGAGGGTGCCGCGCTCTTCGTCCCGGGCAAGCAAACTAGCACCCACCCCGCTAGCAAACAGACCTAATATCAGGGGCACAAAGGAGAAGTACTCGACTTCAAGCCAGCCAATCGGGGTACTCATGCCGGCGAAATCGAACATTTCTGCAAGCTCGGGCAGAGCTTCCATATAAGCTGTCATCAAATCGGTGGTGCCGGCAATCATGTCGAACAAAGAACCCATCATAATTGACAGGACTGCCAGGCCAATCCCCCAGCCGATGATCGCAC
>CBDTTY010000077.1:0-9553 GCA_965363875.1 uncultured Anaerolineales bacterium | reverse complement strand
TTGGGTTGGTTTTCATTCCCCTCGCTTTACTTCTGGTTATTATCTCTATCACAGCAGGTTTTAGGCAGAACTGTTAACGCCATCCGCTGGATCTCAGCTTTAGGTGGAGCGCTGACTATTCCTGCCCTCTACTGGGCCTGCAGGTCGCTTTTCAACCGGCGGGTCGCCATCCTCAGCGCAGCGTGGTTGATGGCTTTCCACCACCATATCTTCTTCAGCCGCGTGGCCTATAACAACATATGGGATGGGCTTTTCTTCGTCCTCGCGCTGGGCGCTTTATGGAACGCATGGAAATTCAACGATCGCCGATCTTTCCTGCTCGCCGGTCTGGCTCTCGGCTTCGCGCAGTATTTCTACACGACATCACGTTTGATCCCCATCCTGCTTGCACTCTGGATGATCTGGCTGGCGAGGCGAGGCGAAGGCTGGAAGTCACGCCTCCCTGGGATGATATGCATGGTGTTGGCTGCCCTCACTGTGTCCCTTCCTCTCGTGCTGTTGTACCTTCGCCACCCTGAGAGCCTGTTCTTCACCGCCAGCAGGGTTTCGATGCTCATACCTGGCTGGATCGGACCTGCCGCTGAAGCGCTGGGAACAACGCCCGTCGGACTGGTGTTCGAGCAAACCTGGGTGACCGCACTCGGTTTAACCGTCGCCGAGATCCAGGGGGTTTATTATGGCTCCGGAATCCCCATGCTGATCGGAGCTTCGGCTTGGATCTTCTCCATCGGCTTTGTCTACTGTGTGATACGTTTCCGCGAGGCGCGCTGCGGCTTGATCCTGATCACAATCCTGACCATATTCCTTGTCGGCGGGTTGAGCATCCAGGCGCCAAACGGACAACGAATGCTCTTTCTCTCTCCGATCCTTGCGATGCTAATTGCCTCTACGCTTGATGGAATGGTTGTGTTCATCAACAGGCGGTGGCCCCTATTAAAACCCGTCGCCGCAGTCGGCATTTCCCTGTTAATGATCCTGATGGTGGGTGAAAATATTAGACATCTCTTCCTCGATTATTTTCCCACCGAGAACTACGGCAGCCTTAACGGTGAAGTGACCCAGGAGATTATCGACCTCCTCGAGGTTGAACCACCGCAGACATCTCTATTTTTCATAGGCGGCGATCGAATGTCCGTGCACTCGATACCCAGCCTGGCATATTTACTTCCCGATGCACAACCATATGACCTTCCGCCGCCGTACGATTTACCACACGATTTTTCACCTCAGGGACCTTTCACATTGTTTGCAATCCTTCCCGAAGAGACTGAAGCATTCGAAAAAATCACCTCGAGTTATGCAGATGGAATAACCCAACCACGCTATAATCGTCATGGTCGGTTGCTTTTCTACCTACATAGAGTGGAAAACAAATAAACGCGGGTAAAATTCCAGGATAGACGGAGAGAGTCAATTGAAAGCGATTCTATTCGACCAACATGGAGATCCGGAAGTATTACGCTAC
Organism: uncultured Anaerolineales bacterium; assembly: GCA_965363875.1. Lineage (GTDB taxonomy): Bacteria > Chloroflexota > Anaerolineae > Anaerolineales > E44-bin32 > E44-bin32. The sequence goes on along the minus strand of CBDTTY010000077.1, from coordinate 8,088 downwards.
GCCGAATTCCCTGCCCCTGAACCGGGCGCAGGTGAAGTCCAGGTCCAACTGCGGGCGGCCGCCTTAAACCGACTCGACCTGTGGGTCCGAGAGGGCTGGCCGGGATTGAAGCTCGAATATCCTCACATCTCCGGCGCAGACGGAGCGGGAATAGTATCTGCGCTGGGCGAAGGTGTTAAAGGACTCGAAGTCGGGGATCGCGTCGTGATCAATTCGAACCTCGGCTGTGGAGTTTGTGATTTCTGCCTGGCAGGAAAGGACAACATGTGCCGAGAATGGCACTTGTTGGGTGAGACCGTTCGCGGCACGCTGGCGCAGTACGTCGTCGTCCCGGCGAGGAATCTGCTCCATCTCCCTGACGAGATTGCATTCGCGTCTGCGGCAGCAGCAGGTCTTGTTTTCCACACTGCCTGGCATTCGCTGATCTCCCGCGGTGGTCTCAGCGCTGGAGAAAGCGTTCTGGTAATCGGCGCCTCCGGCGGTGTGAACAGCGCCAGCATCCAGATTGCGAAACTGGCTGGGGCGAAAGTGTTCGTCGTCGGTTCCAATGCTGATAAACTTCGCCTGGCTGAATCCCTGGGAGCGGATGTCCTTATCGACCGCTCAAAAGAGGAGAACTGGTCAAAAGCGGTATATCTAGCAAGTGGACGTGAAGGGGTCGATGTGGTCGTCGACAATGTCGGCGCTGGGACCATGCCCCTCAGCCTCCGAGCTGCGAAGAAAGGTGGGCGGATTCTGACCGTTGGTAACACCGGCGGTCCAAAGTTCGAAATCGATAACCGCTTTGTCTTCGCCAAGCACTTGAGCATAATTGGGAGCACAATGGGGACACATGAAGATTTTCAAACCGTGATGAACCTTATCTTCCAGGGCTCGTTAATGCCTGTGATTGATCGCCAATATCCGCTGAAGGAAACCCCTGAAGCGCAAAAGCGCCTTGAAACTGGGGAGCAACTGGGAAAAATCGTCCTTGGCATCGAAGAATAGGCCCCGGCCCGTAACCTGGCTCGCCGCAGGAGTGTTAACCTTCTCAGTGATGCAATTCGCCGGCCTCACGGCATGGGGTACACTTCCCGACATCCCTATCAGCGTTCCAAAGGGCTATCTACTTTTGAAGAATGTCTTGTGGGGAAGCGTTGGCCTGATCGCCGCGGTGGCACTTTTCTTCCGCTGCAGTTGGGCGCCGAAGTTCACGTTCATCGGCGCAATCACCTATGCTGCATGGCTGGGGATCGATCGCTTGCTGCTTCAACGGTCCGACTTCGCCAGTAGCTCCTTTCCTTTCACTTTTGGAGCTATGACACTATGCTTTCTGATCGTGATCTGGATACTTTCTCGACCATCAGTACGTCAATATTATGAGGAGTAAAACGAATGAGTGATTCCTCCAAAGCAGATTTCCTTCAAAACCAACGCGAAAAGGCGCTGCTTGGCGGTGGCCCCGAGCGTGTAAAAACGCAGCATGACCGTGGTCGCCTAACTGCACGAGAGCGGCTCGACCTGCTTCTAGACAAAGGATCGTTCCGTGAAACCGACATGTTCGTCACACATCGGACGCATGACTTCGATCTAGAAAAGAAGAAGTTTCTCGCTGACAGCGTCGTAACCGGGTGGGGAACAATCGACGGCCGGTTGGTTTACGTTTTCTCACAAGACTTTACCGTCTTCGGTGGCAGCCTCGGTGAAGTTCATGCAGAGAAGATCTGTAAAATTATGGACATGGCTATGAAGAACGGCGCTCCCGTCATCGGTCTGAACGACTCCGGGGGAGCACGTATCCAGGAGGGCGTCGTCTCTCTCGGCGCCTATGCCGACATCTTCCTCAAGAACACGCTCAGTTCAGGCGTGATCCCTCAAATCAGCGCCATTATGGGACCATGCGCCGGCGGCGCGGTGTACTCCCCGGCACTTACCGATTTCATCTTCATGGTCCGCAACTCCTCCTATATGTTCGTTACGGGTCCAGAAGTAGTCAAAACCGTCACTCACGAAGAAGTTTCCTTCGAGGAATTAGGCGGCGCGGACACACACGCCAGCATATCCGGTGTTTGTCACTACGTGGCTGAGAGTGAGGGCGATTGCCTCTATATGATCCGCCTCCTGCTATCCTACATCCCTCAGAATAATATGGAGGACCCACCTTTCGTCCCGACATCTGATGACCGGCTGCGCACAGAGGAAGATCTAGATCACATCGTGCCCGATGACCCCAGCAAACCGTATGACATGCGCGACGTGATCAAGCGGGTCGTCGACGACGGTATCTTTTTAGAAACCCATGAGAACTATGCGCAGAATATCCTGACGTGCTTCGCCCGTTTTGGTGGGCACAGCGTCGGAATTATCGCCAACCAACCGGCCCATTTAGCAGGTGTTCTGGATATTAATTCTTCAGATAAGGCCGCTCGTTTCGTGCGCTTCTGCGATTCGTTTAACCTCCCGATCATCACTTTCGTCGACGTACCAGGTTTCCTCCCCGGCACCGGTCAGGAGCACGGCGGCATCATCCGCCATGGAGCGAAACTACTCTATGCATATTGCGAGGCTACAGTCCCGAAGATTACCCTGATCACTCGCAAGGCGTACGGCGGCGCTTATGATGTTATGTCCTCCAAACACATTCGCTCTGACTTGAACCTGGCCTGGACCAGCGCAGAGCTGGCCGTGATGGGCCCCGAAGGGGCGGTAAATATCATTTTCCGCAAGGAACTCGCTGATGCGAAAGATCCGGAAAAACGCAGAGCCGAGCTAGTGGCGGAATACCGCGAGAAATTTGCACATCCCTACATCGCAGCCGCTCGAGGCTACGTAGACGACATCATCGAGCCGCGCTTTACTCGACCGCGCATTATCAACGGTCTGGAGATGCTTTCAAATAAACGCGATGCTAATCCGGCGAAAAAACATGGAAATATCCCACTTTGAGCAACCCGGCGTTCATGGTTTTTACGAGATCAACGGGCACAAATTGTATTGGGAGCAATATGGGGACGACGATGCACCAGTTTTATTGCTCCTTCACCACGGTTTGGGCTCAATCCGTTCTTGGCGGCGCCAAATAGGCGCCTTCGCCAACGCCGGATGGCGAGTAGTCGTATATGATCGCTGGGGTTACGGTCGGTCGGACTCACGCCCGCAGTTTGATGAGTTTTTTCTCCTCAATGATGCCGAGGAGGCTCACGCTCTTCTTAACCATCTGGGCATCCACCGTCTTTCTCTTTTAGGTCATAGCGACGGCGGCTCGATCGCGCTGCTCATGGCCTCTGAAAGACCTGATCTAATCGATAGGATGGTCGTCGTCGCTGCTCATATCTACTTTGAGCCAACAATGCTCCCTGGATTGGAAATGATCTCTGAAGCATCCAAACAGCCGCCCTACTCCAAAACGTTGGATCGAGAACATGGGGATAGGGCGAGGCACCTTGTCGATTCTTGGGTCCGCCATTGGGGGGAAACTAATCCACAGAAGCTGGACATGCGCGAGCGTTTGCCAAAGATCAACTGCCCAACACTTGTGATACAAGGTGAACTCGATGAACACGCAACACCCCAGCATGCGGTCGATATCTCTGAAGGGGTTCAGGAGGGGCAGCTATGGCTGATCCCCGATATTCACCACATGCCGCCACACGAGATCCCGGAGGAGTTCAACCAAAGAGTTCTGCGTTTCTTGGCAGTCCAGGAGCATTTGCAGTCTCCTGCCTTAGATTAGAGGGAAGGTATGTTTGAAAAAGTACTTATCGCGAATCGTGGAGAAATCGCAGTCCGTATCATCCGGGCTTGTCACGAATTAGGTCTGCGTACAATCGCTGTCTATTCCGAAGCCGACCGCTCCGCGCTGCATGTACGGCAGGCGGATGAGGCCTACTTACTGGGTCCTGCGCCTGCCCGCGAATCCTACTTACGCGGCGACAAGATCATCGACATCGCCAAAAAGAGCGGTGCCGGAGCCATTCACCCGGGATACGGTTTCCTGGCGGAGCGTGATGACTTCGCCCAGGCAGTGCTTGACGCCGGGCTTGTATTCATCGGTCCAAGACCATCTGCAATTGCCGCAATGGGGGATAAGGCTGTAGCCCGTTCCACTGTCACCGCCGCGGGGATTCAAGTCGTCCCTGGAACTGAAGGTGAAGGTGATCTGAGCAATGATGACCTGCTGGCAATCGCCCCGAAGATCGGCTTCCCTTTACTGGTAAAAGCCACAGCAGGCGGCGGCGGCAAGGGCATGCGTGAAGTCAAATCCGCTGAAGAGATGCCCGGGCTGCTTGAAGCAGCGCGCAGAGAAGCCGAGGCTTCTTTTGGCGACGGCAATGTATATCTCGAAAAATTGATTATGAACGCACGGCACATCGAGTTTCAGATCCTGGCGGACAATTATGGCAATGTCATCCATTTGGGCGAACGCGAGTGCTCCCTGCAAAGACGTCACCAGAAACTGCTTGAGGAATCCCCCTCTCCGTTTGTAAACGATGAGCTGCGCGCACAGATGGGAGAGGTGGCCTGCGCAGCCGCCCGGGCAGTGGATTACCTGAACGCAGGCACAATCGAATTCTTGGTCGACAAAGACCATAAGTTCTTCTTCCTCGAAATGAACACCCGCCTGCAAGTCGAGCATCCGATAACTGAGCTTGTGACGGGGATCGACATCGTTAAGGAGCAGTTGCGGGTCGCACGCGACCGTAAACTTCGCTATACACAAGAGGATATTCAATTCAACGGATGGGCACTCGAATGCCGAATAAATGCCGAGGATGCATATAACAACTTCCTCCCTTCTACAGGAACCCTGAATTCTGTCATCGCACCCAGCGGACCCGGTGTCCGCGTTGATACGGGAGTCTATGCAGGGTTTGAAATCTCCCCTTATTACGATGCCCTCATCTCCAAGCTGATTTGCTGGGGAGAAACGCGGGGAGAGGCAATCCTGCGCATGAGACGCGCCCTTGAGGAATATCGCATCCTGGGCGTGAAAACCAATATTCCTTTCCATCAGCACATTATGGATTCCCACCGATTCATCGCCGGATCTTTCGATACTCGCTTCGTTGAGGAGCGATTCTCCATGGATGAGATTGAGGAGGAGAAAGAGCACCTGGCGAAGATCGCGGCAGTGATGGCAGCACTTGTCACACACCGGGAAAGCCAGAGCGCATCACAGATTGTTCGTCGCAATAAGCGGGATACAAGCAACTGGAAATGGGTCGGAAGGTGGGAGAGAATGAATCGCTAGGATTGGTCAATCGGTGTTTTTCTGAAAGACACCCAAACGTACACCATGTTTGCCCTAAGTTCTTGATCGTGGAGGGTTCATGAAATACTTCGCCACCATCGGTGACAAACAATTCGAAGTGGAAATCAAGGCAGATCGGCAGATCGATGTAGACAACCAGCAGTTAACTGCCGATTTTCAGTCCGTTGGCGACCAACCAATTTACTCACTTATCCTCGACGGCGATTCTTACGAGGCTTCGATCTATACAACAGAAACGGGTATTCAAGTCCTTCTTCAAGGCCAGCTCTTTGAGGTGCAGGTGGAGGACGAGCACCAGCAGCGACTGCGTCAGAGTTCCAGTGCCCCGCAAATCCGCAGCGGTGATCTTCATATCAAGGCACCCATGCCCGGAGTCATCATCGACATCCCGGTTGAAGAAGGTCAGGAAGTAGCCCGGGGTGACAACGTCATCATCCTGGAATCGATGAAAATGCAAAACGAAATCAAAGCGCCGCGTGATGGCACCGTGAATCACCTCCGTGTGAAAGCTGGCGAGAGCGTTGACCAGAATCAGATAATGCTGATACTTTCCTGAAGAAGGCATTCATGGAAATCGAAGTGAAGTTCTATCTGCGCCATCTGGAAGACATCCGCAAGCGACTCATCGCCCCAGGCGCACTTTTAAAAACGGACCGCCTTCTCGAGCGCAATTTGCGCTTCGATACCCCTGACCGGGAGCTCGCCGGGAAGAAGCATGTCCTCCGTCTGCGGCAAGGCAATTGTGCGACGCTTACTTTCAAGCGCCCTCGCGGACAAATGGAGACACGCGAGGAATTTGAGGTTGAAATCGATGATTTCGAGGGCGGGCGCAAGATCCTTGAAGCGCTAGGCTACAAAGTTACTGCCGTATACGAGAAGTACCGTGAAACCTATCAAATAGACTCCATCCAGGTGATGCTAGACGAACTTCCCTTCGGTTCCTTCGTTGAGATCGAAGGACCATCGATCGAGTCGATCCGCCAGATGTCCGATCAGCTGGGATTGCCCTGGGAGCGAAGAGTGCAGGCGAGCTATCTCGAACTATTTGACCGAATTCGCCGCCCCCTTGAGATAGATTTTGAAGAAATTACTTTTGAAAATTTTAATGGACTTGCACCTGTTGATCCAACATTACTGGGTGTCCTCCAGGCCGATAAAACGACCTAATTGCGACAGAGGATTATGATCAAACGTCTAAGGGAAGCAGTCAAGAAGTGGGAAGAAGGTACGCTGGCAAAGTCGCTCGCGCGCATGCCGGAGAGAAAAGACCACTTTGAAACCCCCTCAGGGATCCCCGTGGAACGACTTTATCTCCCACGCAAATCAGACGCGGAGTATATCAACCGCCTCGGATTCCCAGGAGAGCACCCCCTCACGCGTGGTGTACAGACCACAATGTATCGCGGGCGTCTATGGACCATGCGCCAATACGCAGGCTATGCCACCGCCGAGGAGACGAACACACGCTTTACGTACTTGCTTGACCAGGGTCAGACCGGTCTCTCGATCGCCTTTGACCTCCCCACTCAGATTGGTTACGACGCGGACGACCCGCTCGCCAGCGGTGAAGTGGGAAAGGTTGGAGTTTCCATATCCAGCTTGGAAGATATGGAGCAGCTCTTCACTGGCATTCCTCTCGATCAAGTCTCAACAAGTATGACCATCAACGCTCCAGCCGCGATTCTGCTGGCCATGTATATTTCTATCGCCCGTCGTCAAGAAATCGACCTTTCTTCTCTAAGAGGGACTATTCAGAACGATATCCTGAAGGAATACATCGCCCGCGGGACCTACATCTTCCCGCCAAAACCAGCAATCCGGCTAACCACAGATGTCTTCCGATTTTGCAGGAACTCTATGCCTCGCTGGAACACAATCTCTGTCTCCGGGTACCACATGCGGGAGGCCGGTGCTACAGCTGTGCAGGAGCTCGCTTTCACGCTGGCAAATGCTATTGCCTATCTCGAAACGGGAATACAAGCTGGTTTGTCTGTAGATGAGATTGCACCGCAGATGGCTTTTTTCTTCAACGCCCACAACGACCTGCTTGAGGAAATTGCCAAGTTCCGCGCCGCTCGCAGGATGTGGTCATCCATCGTACAGGACCGTTTTGGCGCACACGACCCTCGATCCTGGCGATTGCGCTTCCACACACAAACCGCAGGGTCAACCCTGACGGCTCAGCAACCAATGAACAATATCACCAGGGTTACGATCCAGGCATTGGCTGCCATCCTCGGAGGTACGCAATCCCTGCATACGAATAGCCTGGATGAGGCCCTCAGTCTACCGACAACACATTCTGTCCAGGTAGCTCTGCGGACACAACAGATTTTGGCCTCCGAAAGTGGTGTTGCCGATACGATTGACCCGCTGGGCGGAGCGTATGCAGTCGAATCTCTGACAGACGAGATTGAAAGCCGCGCCAAGGAGTATCTTGAAAAGATCGACGCGATCGGCGGCGCGCTTGCAGCAGTTGAAAGTGGTTACATGCAGCGAGAAATCCAGGAATCCGCTTACAGAACGCAGAAGCAGATCGAATCCGGCGAGACAATTGTCGTTGGGGTCAACGCTTTCCAGGCAGATGAGCCAACACCGCCTGAGCGCTTGAAGGTTGATCCCTCGATAGAACAATCTCAACGAGCTCGGCTGAAAGAATTCCGCGCCAAGCGAGACAAAGATCAAGTGGAATTTGAAATGCAGCGAATCGCATCAGCCGCCCGTGGCGAGGAAAACTTAATGCCCCTCTTTATCGAAGCCGTAGAAGCTGGTGCCACACTCGGCGAGATATGCAACTGCCTTCGCGAGATATGGGGTGAGTACCGCTCCCCGTCGAT
>CBDTTY010000076.1:0-9601 GCA_965363875.1 uncultured Anaerolineales bacterium | reverse complement strand
AGCATCCTAGGGATTTCTCGGTCGCCGTTGCACAGCTCACTCGAAATGACATCGGGGGAAGAGCCACACTCCTGTTTAAAGAGCAAGATACTCGCTCCGCTCAGCAATACATATCTATGCAGTACGATTTGAAAGGGAAGGTTTATTACTTATTCGCTGTCGCCTTGACCGAAGCGCTGCTGCCATTCATACAAACGGTTGAGTGCATCAAGAGGTGAGATGCTGTTTAAATCAAGGGCGCGAATTTCTTCGAGGAGAGGATCCGCTTCGGAAAAGAGATGGAGCTGCTTTGTCGCCACCTGCGGGTCGTCTGAAGACTGATCAGACGCGGCTTCGAATTGAGCCAGTATCTCCTGTGCCCGGTTTATGACCGGCCGCGGCAAACCTGCCAGTTCGGCGACGTGGATCCCATAGGATTTATCCGCCCCGCCGGGCGTGATCTTGTGCAGAAAGACAACCTTTCCGCCTTCCTCCGAAACTGCGACATTGTAATTGCGGACGCCGGGGAGGAACTCCGATAGGCGCGTAAGTTCATGATAATGGGTTGCGAAGAGCGTTCGCGCTCGCAGCTTCGGATGGTTGTGAAGATACTCCACAACAGCCCAGGCAATCGCAACCCCATCATAGGTGCTCGTGCCTCGTCCTACTTCATCCAGGATCACCAGGCTGCGATTAGACGCGTTGTGTAGAATATTTGCCATCTCAACCATCTCGACCATGAAGGTAGATTGACCGGCATGAATTTCGTCCTGTGCACCGATTCTTGTGAAAATCCGGTCAACAACACCTAGACGAGCATGTTGAGCGGGCACGAAACTTCCCATCTGGGCCATTAACACGATCAGAGCAACCTGCCTTAAATACGTCGATTTGCCGCTCATATTCGGCCCGGTTATTACCCGGATGCGTTCTCCCTCTTCGAATTGGATATCGTTTGGAATGAAACGCTTCCCAGGGATTAGCTCCTCAACAACCGGGTGGCGTCCATCCTGAATGTCGAGAACGTCACCGATGTATAAATCTGGGCGGACAAAACCGCGGTGAGCAGCCACTTCAGCAAGAGCGCTCACTACATCCAATCGGCCTACTGCGCGGGCGGTCTTTAATAATCGTGCCGCCTGGTCTGCAATTTGTGCGCAGATCTCATGGAATATCTCTCTTTCGACTTCTCTTATCTGCTCCTCTGCCGTTAACACTTGAGATTCGTAATCCTTCATCTCCGGAGTTATGTAGCGTTCGGCGTTAACAAGCGTCTGCTTGCGAATGTAATCCTCAGGGACTCGTTCGCTGTTCGCCTTCGTAACTTCTATGTAGTAACCGAAGACCTTGTTGTATCCAACCTTAAGGTTTTTAATCCCCGAGCGCTCCCTCTCGACCAACTCTAGATTTGCGATCCAGTCGCGTGCGCCGCGTGAAGATTCGACCAGATCATCCAGCCTCTCCGAGAACCCAGGCCGTATCACACCAGTTTTTCCAAGAATCGCAGGAGGGTCATCACTAATACTGCGATGCAGAAGCTCAAAGATGTCCTCGCAGGCGTCGATGCCCGCAGCAATTCCCTTGATGGCTTTTAACTCAGATTGCTGCAATAAGTCTTTGATCTGAGGGATTTTTTCAAGCAACGTTTGCATAGCCACCAGGTCACCCGGCCTGGCGACACCAGCGCTAATGCGATTTGTCAGTCGCTCGAGGTCTCCATATGCCTTCAAAGCAGATCGGATTTCGGCTCTCCAGACACCGTCTTCATGGAAAGCTTCAACCTGATCCAATCGCCGTTCGATCCTCTCCAAATCCAATAGAGGATTTCCGAGCCATTGATGAAGGAGTCGTCGTCCCATCGGGGTTTGTGTTTGATCGAGAATCCCGAGCAGCGAACCGCGCACATCACCCGTCCGTATCGTTTCCGTTAATTCGAGGTTGCGCCTTGTCGCGGCATCAAGGGTCATGAAATCATTGAGGGAATAGACTGAAAGACCCGTTAGAAGGGAAAGTGCGCCTTCTTGTGAGCTGCGTAGATACTCAACGATCGCCCCCGCCGCACGAATAGCAGCGGGCTTCTCATCTAGACCAAAACCAGCAAGGGTGGTGGTTCCGAAGTGCTCCTTCAGCATTTCCATCGTGCGGTCAAGCTCAAAACGCCATTCAGGAAGCTTAGTCGTGTTTCCATCCCAAATACCTTCAAGCGAAAGTGTTTCGGGGACCAGTAATTCCGCTGGGGATAGGCGGAAGAGTTCCTGACGCAATGCGGCAAGTCTGTCCTCTGCTTCGAACTGACCGACGGAGAACTCGCCTGTACTGATATCAGCAATGGCGATGCCTAAAGCGTTGCCGTTGAGAATGGCGGAAACGAGATAGTTGTTCCTGTCACCCGGGAGCAATCCTGCTTCTACAACCGTTCCCGGCGTGATCACCCTCACGACCTCGCGCGGGAACAAACCCTTCACCGGGCTGTCACCAATCTGGTCGCAGATCGCAACGTGATAGCCACGTTCTATCAGGCGAGCGATATACCCCTCAGCTGCATGATGCGGAATTCCTGCCATTGGGATAGGCGAGCCTTTAGCGATGTTCCTCGAGGTAAGAACGATATCCAGTTCACGCGCGGTGATCTCAGCATCCTCGTCGAAGGTTTCGTAGAAATCACCCAATCGGAAGAAGAGCAGCGCGTCAGGGTAATTGTGCTTGATCTCTAGGTACTGCTTTCGAATTGGTGTAACTTTTGGAGTCATTTCCATGCATTCTAAAGCTACGGAACAGAAACATCAAGCAAGTTGCAGCAAAAAATCACTCAACAACACGACGCTTATCTTTGTGGAACCCTGTTCAGTAGAGCAGCGCTCCACAGGCTTCCGCACAAATCTCTCGCCAAGAAGAGACATTATGTTATACTCCCGCCATGCTTGGAATCATCGCCGTTGACTTCGGTGGGACGAATATCCGCGCGGCATATTTCCCCTCCTCCCAACCTCCCCCAACTACACAGAACAAGACGGCTACTCTGGCTTCTGAGGGGCCTGATTCGGTAATCGCCCGCTTGATCCAGGCGATTGATTCACAGATCCCGAAAGACGACGTTGAATTCAAAATTGGCATCGCCGCGCCAGGCCCGCTCGACTCTCGTAATGGGGTTATTATCAGCTCCCCTAACCTTGCTGGCTGGACAAACATACCCCTGCGCGATCAACTAAGTGAGCACTTTGGTGTGCCGGTATTTTTAGGCAACGATGCAAACTTAGCCGCCCTGGGGGAATGGCGCTTTGGTGCCGGTCAGGGCACAGACAATATGATTTACCTAACCATCAGCACGGGTATCGGCGGAGGCGTGATCGCCGACGGCAGGTTGCTGCTCGGGGCGCGCGGCTTGGCAGGTGAACTCGGCCATCTAACTATTGTGTCAAATGGTCCAACCTGCGGCTGCGGCATAAAGGGACATATTGAAGCCGTCGCCGCTGGGCCTGCCATTGCCCGCAACGCCACAGCTCAATTGGAAGCCGGTCAATTATCAACGCTGAAAGAAACGCTCAGCGCTCAAGGGGAAATTACCAGCGTCGATATTGGTAAAGCAGCACAGGGAGGCGATGAGCTCGCCCTCTCGGTTATTGAAGAAGCAGGGTTACATTTAGGCCACCATTTGGCCAACCTCGCCCACGCATTCAACCCCGAAGTTTTCATTCTTGGCGGCGGCGTTTCTCTCCTGGGCGACCTTTTATTCGAACCCATTAGACGCTCTCTACGCGAACACATTATGGATCCAGCCTATCTCGATGGGGTACGCGTTTTACCAGCCGCGCTCGGTGACGATGCAGGATTGGTCGGAGCAATGGTTCTTGCTAGTCAATCATGAAAACATATAAAAACAAAACTTTACTGCTCTTCCTTGTACTCAGTATTTCCAGCTTGGCGAGCGCTTGCCAAACGTCATCCGACACGATGCCAACACTTAACTACGGTCTGACGTTAGCGCCATCGGGTATAGACCCTCACTTAAACGCATCCGCGGAGCTCGGTATTCCTCTGAATTCAGTGTATGACACGCTTGTTTTCCTCGACCCGGAAAGCAGCGAGTTTGTCCCCGGGCTAGCAGAGCGCTGGGAGATTTCCAGCGATGGTCTGCGATATACCTTTTACCTGCGTGAAGATGTCCGCTTCCATGATGGAACACCCTTTAACGCACAGGCTGTCCAAGACAATCTGGATTACACCCTCAACCCAGATAACCATTCGCAGAAAGCCGCTACGATGCTCGGACCACTCAATCAGATGGAAATTCTGGACGAGCACACAATTGCATTTGTCCTCGACGAGCCGTTTGCGCCATTGTTGGACTCCCTCTCCCAGGTCTACCTTGGCATGGCCTCACCGACAGCGTTGAAGCAATGGGGGGCCTCCGAATATCAATTCCATCAGGTAGGGACAGGACCGTATCGCTTTATCGAATACATCCCTAACGATCACATCACACTAGAACGTAATCCAGATTACGCCTGGGGTCCTTCAATCTATGACAATACAAAAGCTTCGGTGGAACGAATCATCTTCTATTTTTACGAAGATGCTGCCTCGCGGGCCCTCGCTTTGGAAAGACGCGAGATTGATATCTTGGGCGAGGTTCCGCCGCATGAAGCTGACCGCCTCGCTTCCAGCGCAGATTTTTCATTATCGCCTGTTGCCATCCCCGGCCAGCCTTTACAGTTTTTTTTCAACACCACTGCGTCACCCACGGATGATCTTCGGGTTCGGCAAGCATTGCTTCTAGCTGTTGATAAGAAATCAATTGTCCTCACCGTCTTTGGGAGTCACTCGCCAATTAGCAACAGCCCTCTCTCCCAGGCTGGATTCGAAAAGATTTCGGAGATTCCACCGTCCGCGCACAACCCCGAGGATGCTCGTAAACTTCTCGAGGAGGCAGGATGGATTTTGCAGAGTCAGGAACCGTACCGGAAACGCGATGGCGAACCTCTTGTCATCAAGCTTATCGCCCCACCCTGGGGATCGAACTCTGAAGTCGCGCAATTGTTGAAGGCTAGCTGGGAGAATATTGGCATCGAGGTTGAATTGACCATCGCACCCGGATTTGGAACGCTTAAAGAGGTCCAATCCAGCGGTGACTACCAAGCTATCGGGATTAACTTCTTCGGAACAGACCCGGATTTATTGCGTTCCTTCTATGCAAGCGATGGGTTCTATAATTGGACGGGTTTCTCTGACCCTGAAATAGACCGGATGCTGAATGAAGCCGCTCGTGCCTCCCTGGCCCCTGATCGCCGAGTGGAACTGTATAATCAGATCGTCCAAGCAATTACCGACAACGCACTTGTCCTCCCCATAAGGGACTATATCAACCTCGTCGTCGTTCACCAGCGAATTGAGGGCTTGAAATTCTCAGCGCAGGGATGGTTTCCAAATCTCATCGACATACAGCTATCCTCGCCGTAATCCGACGTCTTATTGAAGGTGTCGGCACGGCCTGGGCTGCTGTTACTTTCGCCTTTTTCGCTCTGCGGTTTGCCTCCGGCGATCCGGTAGCGAGCCTTTTATCACAGGGACTTGCCTCACCTGACCAAGCGGAAGAGATCCGAATTTCGCTTGGCTTAAACGCACCGCTCTGGCTTCAATATCTCAGATTTCTCGCAAACCTCCTTCAGGGAGATCTGGGGACGTCACTGTACACACATCGCTCCGTTTCACAAATCATTCTCGAGCAATTTCCTTCAACCGCCGCTCTAGCCATTAGCGGCCTCATCATCGCATTACTTTTCGGTTTCACCCTCGGAATCACTGCGGCTTGGGTGGAAAAACGGACATCCGGAATGATCGCCGCGGCAATAGCGGCTTTGGCTACTTCAATCCCTGTCGCCTTTACAGGCATCCTTTCCCTGCTCGTCGTCGGAAATCTCCAACAAGGACACGTCTCTTACAACGAGCTGTTCATCAGGCTACTCCTACCAGCGCTGGTGTTGGGTTTCGCTTCTTCCGGTCCAATCGCCCGCGTAATCCACAGCGGCTTGTCAGAGAGTCTTCGCTCTCCTTATATACTGGCGGCGCGGGCACGCGGAATCCAACGCGGCTTCCGATTACTGCGACACGCACTAAGGCCATCCCTCGCACCCGTCATCTCCCTTATTGCTCTCGAAGCTGCATTTTTATTCTCAGGAACCGTTGTTACGGAGACTGTGTTCTCTCGCCCCGGCCTTGGACGGCTCCTCGTGAAATCGATCCTGGAAGGAGACTATCCCATCACTCTGGGTCTCGTCGCGCTTGCAGCGATTTTGTATACCATCAGCCATGTGCTCGCTGACCTTCTCACACTCATAATTGATCCCCGATTACAGAGAGCCGAATGAGATTTCACGGGTTGAAGATTCTGTGCGCTCTCTGGCTCGCGGCGATGGTTCTAATGGCACTCATTGCGCCCATAATCGCTTCCGCTGATCCCTATATGCCGATCGGTAACCCGCTCCAATCCCCGCAAGAACATCCACCTTTAGGGACGGATGCCTTGGGGAGAGATTTTTTCGCTCGGATCACGTATGGAGCTCGGCTCAGTCTCTCCATTCCCCTGCTGGCAACACTGCTCACTGTATTTATCGGAACCACCGTCAGCCTCACTGCTATTGTGGTCGGTGGATTATCAGATCGCCTCATCCTTGCACTTACGAACGCCGCACTAGCAATTCCCGGGCTTCTCCTTGCCATGCTATTAGTCGCCGGTTTTGGTCCGGGGATCCCAACTGTTGTGATCGCCGTTGGCTTGGGGGGAATTCCTGGCTTTGTCCGACTTAGCAGGAGTATCTTTCTAGGAATAAAGGAAATGGGATATATCGATGCCGCCTATGCACTCGGCGCAAGCCGAACGCGCGTAGCGCTCTCTCACTTGCTCCCCAACGCAGCTCCGCAGTTATTCTCTCTCGCCACGACTCATTTCGCCTGGGCATTCATGGGAACAACGACGCTGACATTCCTGGGCTTATCCGGTGACCCATCTGTGCCCGAATGGGGAGCGATGCTGAATAGCGGCCGAATGCACCTTATTCAAGCGTCTTGGGCAACAATCATCCCGGGAATTTTGATAAGTCTGACGATTCTTACCATCCATTACCTCGGCGAAAATTACGCCGATAGATAATCTGCACGTTGACGAAAACCATCTAACACTGATAAGCTTTTAACATGATAGGAAACAGCATGTCAACGATGTTAATCGCACTTATTGCTCTCTCAGTTGTCTTTGACTTTCTTAACGGTTTTCACGATAGCTCGAACATCGTCGCAACCGTCATATTCTCACGTGCCCTGCCCCCACGCGTAGCGCTGATCCTGGCCGCGATCTCTCATTTCATAGCCCCCTTCCTCTTCGGAGTCGCTGTGGCCACAACCATCGGGGACGAGCTCCTGGATATGAGTGCTATTAACATAAACGTGATCATGGCCGCTGTGATTTCTGCAATCGTCTGGAATCTAATAACGTGGTATTTTGGCATCCCATCCTCCTCTTCACACGCTCTCCTAGGCGGGCTTCTCGGCGCTGCTCTAATTCAAAGTCGTTCCCTTGCGATCATTAAGATTCCGGGTTTGATGAAAATTGTACTGGCTTTATTCCTCTCCCCTATTGCAGGTTTATTCATCGGTTTTATCGTTATGAGGATCACCTTATTTATGGTTCGAAATGCAACGCCAAAGGTAAGCCATCTATTCCGACGTTTCCAGATCGTTACCCTCATCGGCCTCTCCTTGAGCCACGGCACAAACGACGCTCAAAAGACCATGGGGCTCATTGCGATGGGATTGGTGCTCAGCGGTTACACATCAGCCTTCCAAATACCGCTGTGGGTTGTGTTTATTAGCGCGGCAGCGATCGGCTTGGGGACATCATTCGGTGGATGGCGCCTGATTCGCACACTTGGGGGGAAAATCTTCCGCATTCGCCCGATCCATGGGTTCACATCGCAGATCGCGGGGGCAATAGTGATTCTCAGCGCTGCGCTTCTCGGTGGGCCCGTCAGCACAACGCAGGTGATGAGTTCTTCGATTCTCGGTGTTGGCGCTGCCGAACGAATAAACAAGGTTCGCTGGAATATTCTCGGCAATATGACACTGACCTGGTTGATTACAATTCCGGTAAACGCCGTCGGCGCTACTCTCGTTTACCTCATGCTTAACTACTTCTACCCAGCTTGATTCCTAAATCATTCTGAAGATTTCAATCAATAGATACCTCGTGCCAATTGATCCCAAATAATCAATTGCTCGCCTGCGCGCTGCCACTCAGCCATCGTTCAAGGACTGTTGATATTCGCTCCTCCACGCCGGATACAGCCTCAAACCACTGAATCTCTGGATCATCTGCCTTAAACCAGTTCGCCTGCCTGCGCACGAACTGCCTGCTAAGTTTGCGAATCTCCACAATAGCACTGCTCAACTCCATCTCACCGCAAAGATATGCAGCAAGCTGCGCATATCCGATAGCCGAGAGCGATGGCAAATCAGGCGAGATTCCGCTATCGATCAGCCCCTGAACTTCCTCAATCCAACCCGCTTCAATCATCAAATCGATTCTTTGATCTATCCGCTGGTAGAGTTCCGGACGCGGCAATGTAAGCCCAATGCGCAGTACCTCAAACGGTGGGGGATTCTTCTCTCTTTGCGAACTGGCGGGTTTACCCGTCATTTCGAATATTTCAATCGCCCTGACAACACGCCGGACATTGCGCAGGTCGATTCGCTCTGCAGAAGCTGGATCCACCTCTTGCAGCCGACGATACAGCGCTTCGTACCCTTTCTTTGCCGCAATCGCCTCCAGTTCTTCTCGTAAACGCGGTGACTCTGCACTCGGTGGTGGGGTCCATCCCTCAAGAATCGCCCGGAGATACTGACCCGTACCTCCAACGAGAAATGCAACCTTCCCCCGACCATGGATATCATGGATCACATTTAAAGCCGCGTCGCTATACTTCGCCAGGTTCCACGTGTCGTCCGGGTCGGTTACATCAATGAGGTGATGCGTGACTCGCTCTCTTTCTGCGAGCGTTGGTTTCGCCGTACCAATGTCCATGCCCCGGTATATGAGTCGCGAATCTACGGAGACGATCTCCCCTTCGAATCGCTCAGCGAGAGGAATGGAGATACGAGTCTTTCCAACGGCGGTTGGTCCGAGAATGGCGATTACGGGTTGGCTTTTTCTCATAGGCTATTGAAATCGATATCGAATGCACTTTGATAATGATCGAGGCGCTGGATCGTCCAGTCTGAGGATGCTTTAATTGCGACGACATCTATTCTCCATGAAGCGTCGATCATTTCCCGTTCTTGCAGGAATGCCCACGCCGCACGTAAAAGCCGCTTACGCTTCGCCCTGGATACGCTCTCCTCAGGCGTTCCAAAACTATCGGATGTCCGCGTCTTCACCTCGATGAAAACGACGATGTCGCCGTCTTGCATCACCAAATCTATTTCGCCTTCAGGAACACGGAAGTTTCTTTCTATGAAGACGTACGCTTTCGTTTCCAGGAAGCGCTGCGCCTCGGCCTCCCCCCATTTACCAAGCCGCTTTTGATGTGTCAATGCACTCCATCTCCTCAAAATCGCTTGATTACACCCAGCG
>CBDTTY010000075.1:0-9707 GCA_965363875.1 uncultured Anaerolineales bacterium | reverse complement strand
ACCTCATCCGGCTTGAATCCCACTTGATGCGCATGCTCCAGGAAGGATTTAGTCATCCCTTCCAGCGCGGCTCTGCGGAGACGCGAGGCTCTTTCCGGCGGCATGGGCTCCAATACATAGGTCCCACGACCTTGCTGCGTTGAGATCACGCCCTCCTCATCGAGGATGCGGTAGGCACGAGCGATCGTATTGAAATTGACCCGTAATTCCGCCGCCATTTGACGCACCGTTGGCAGCTGATCGCCAGGGCCAAGTGTGCCGGAGGCAACCAGATTTTTGATTCGATCTACCAATTGCACATAGATCGGGACGTGGCTTCGGAAATCCAACTCTGTAAACATTTATTGTCTCAATTGTCTTATTGTCTCTTTGTATGATTGTACTAATTGTATCTCTATTGGGTTTGTGTGTCAAGCATCAAATACCCTGGTTTGGCTTTAGGGAAGTGTCTATCGTGGTAGAATCAAATTAAGTTTGTTTGACCCTTGCTCGGAGATAACCATGGACAAGAAAGTTGCTACCTTCACCGTAAAGAAAGGCCTGGCCCAAATGCTTAAGGGCGGCGTGATCATGGATGTGGTCACGGCAGAACATGCCCGCATCGCCGAGGAAGCCGGCGCTGTTGCCGTGATGGCGCTTGAGCGCGTCCCTGCTGATATTCGCGCCCACGGAGGCGTGGCTCGTATGAGCGACCCGGCTCTAATCCAGGAGATTATGGAGTCCGTCACAATCCCTGTGATGGCGAAGTGCCGCATCGGTCATTTCGTCGAGGCCCAGATCATCGAGGCTCTTGGGGTTGACTTCATCGATGAGTCGGAGGTTTTAACGCCGGCTGATGAAGCGCACCACATCAATAAACACTTGTTCAAGATCCCCTTCGTATGCGGCTGCCGCAATCTTGGTGAGGCCTTGCGCCGCATCGGAGAGGGAGCGGCGATGATCCGCACGAAAGGCGAAGCCGGAACAGGGGACGTCGTCGAGGCGGTCCGACACGCGCGCTCTGTTTTCGGCGCGATCCGGCGCCTCAAGAACATGCCCGACGAAGAGTTAATGTCCTTTGCCAAAGAGATCGGCGCCCCCTTCGAGACACTAAAGGAAACCAAGGATTTAGGGCATCTGCCCGTTGTTAATTTTGCCGCCGGCGGTATCGCCACTCCGGCCGACGCCGCGCTCATGATGCAGCTTGGTGTGGACGGTGTTTTTGTCGGCTCGGGTATTTTTAAATCGGGCGATCCCCCTCTGCGGGCCAAGTCCATCGTGGAGGCTGTTGCCCACTACGACGACCCGAAGATCCTGGCCAAGATCAGCAAAGGTCTGGGCGAGCCGATGGTCGGCATTGAAGTGAGCGAACTTCCCCAGGCAGAGCGGCTGGCCGAGAGGGGTTGGTAGAACTCTTTGGGAGGGCGGCGATTCTCCACTCCGCAGACGATAGAACCCGGATGCGAAGGCACGACCGGGAAATTAATAACCAGTCTGAGATAAAGGCGCTTCTGCGCGATTCTCGGTTTGGTTTTATCGCTACCGTTTCTGAGAACCAACCTTTCATACACGCAAACCTTTTTTGGTACGACGAGAAAAACCAGCGTATTTACTTCCACACAGCCCTCGAGGGTCGCGCCCGCAGCAACATCGAGACCAACCCCCAGATATGCTTCAGTGTAGCAAACATGGGCCGTCTCCTTCCCGCTGATACGGCGATTGAATTCAGCACCGAGTATGCTAGCGTAACGGTGTTCGGGAGCGCTCGTATAGCCGACGACCCATCAGAACAACGCTACGGTCTGCAGGGGTTGCTTGACAAGTTTTTCCCTCAGTTACAGTCGGGCGAGGATTACAGCCCCATCACAGATGCAGAATTGCAGCGAACCTCCGTTTTCGCGATGGAGATCGAATCTTGGAGCGGGAAACAAAAGGTGGCAGGATCATGAAGGTTGGCGTCTTAGCGCTGCAGGGAGATTTCGCCGAGCACCTTGCCTTTTTACGCAGACTTGGAGCAGAAGGTGTCGAGGTTCGCCTACCTTCCCACCTAGATGACGTTGAGGCCTTGATCATTCCCGGAGGTGAATCGACGACGATCGGGAAACTAGCCCTCGCGTTCGAATTACTAGAACCACTACGAACCTTCGGCCAGACGCGCCCGATATGGGGCACATGCGCCGGCGCAATTTTTCTCTCGAAAGATACCTTGGAACGGCAGCACCTATTAGGTTTGATGGATATCACAGTCGAACGCAACGCCTTCGGCCGCCAGGCCGATAGCTTCGAGGCTGATATCCACGTGGCCGTCCTTGAGGATGCCAAGACACCATTCCCTGCGATTTTCATCCGTGCGCCCCTGATCTCCCGCGTCGGGCCCAATGTCGACATCGTCGCTCACTTGCCCAACAACAAAGATAATGGCATTATCATTGCCGCAAAGCAGGGACATTTCCTTGCCACAAGCTTCCACCCGGAATTAACCGGTGACGACCGCTTCCACCGCTATTTCCTGTCCCTTATGAAAACGTGATCTATGACGATTCGTCCGTATGATTGGCGCGACTTAATACTCTTGCTCCGACTCCGCAATCGCGGGATGTGCCTCGACACCAGGCTCATGTTTACTCGCGGGGTGCCTGCACTCAGGCACGCGCCCTTAAGTACGCTCATCCCCGGCGGCAACGTTTGCACCCTGGTTTCCCGCGCTGATAATTCCGATGAATTATCGGCAGCCGGTCAGTTTCTAATTCGCAACAATCAACTTCCTGCACGGTTGGTCTTTATCAGTCCGCGCGAGATACTCTCCAGACCAGAGGGTGCCAGCCTGCTAGAAGCCATGGCTCATATGGCCGGAGAGAGGGGTGCACCCGCTTTAATCGCCGAGATTGATGAGCGTGACCCCGCCTTTGATAGTTTGCACGCAGCCGGTTTCGCTATCTATTCCCGCCAACGGATATTTCGTCTTAATGGCATTGTCGAAGGCAAGACAGTCCCGGATGAGGAGACCTGGCGTTCTACCACGGACCGCGACTATATAGCGATTCAAAACCTATACACTAACCTCGTCCCAGCCCTGGTGCAGCAAGTGGAGCCTCCTCCCTCCCATTATGAACGAGGCCTTGTATACTGGTCACAGGGTGAGTTACTCGGTTTCTTAGACATTGAGCGAGGGCCACAAGGTATCTGGGTGCAGCCATATTTCCACCCCGCGGCCGAATTAGACGATAATCTTTTATCGGGTTTTCTTCTCGGCTTCTCACCCAGCCAAAGCTGCCCTCTTTTTATCTGCGTTCGTTCGTACCAGGGAGGCCTCAGCCAATCACTCAACCAACTCGGTTTCGAGGCATGCAGTAACCAGGCGGTAATGGTTAAGCGCCTCGCCACCCCAATCCGCCGACCAGTCCTAGCTAAGATTCCAGCGCTCGATGGTACACAGCCTGAGCCATCGGCGCCTTTTGCCAACATCATTCGTCACAAATCCACAACGAAAAACACACACAGCCCATGACCCAGAAACGCATTACCGATAACCTAACCGACCTCCTCAGGGTCCTGCCGCCCGAAATCACCACTGCGCTTGAGAAGATCAACCGCCCCGATGACCTGCTGGAGATCATCCTCGATTTGGGCCGCACTCCCAGCGCGCGGTTCACAGATGTCGAGCTTGAACTCAGCGACCGAGAGGTAACTGCAACAGAGATCGATTATATCGTGTCCCGCATCGGTGACTACGATGCCGACAACCGCGCCGGCATCGAGCGCACTTTGCACCGTATCTCAGCCATCCGCAACCGTCATAGGGAAATTATCGGCCTCACCTGCCGTGTAGGCCGAGCTGTTTACGGAACAATCGACATTGTCCAGGATTTCATCACGAGCGGAACCAGCGTCCTTCTCCTCGGCCGCCCTGCTGTTGGTAAAACAACGATGCTACGCGAGGCAGCGCGCATCCTGGCGGAGGAGAAACGAGTCGTCATCGTAGATACATCCAACGAGATCGCCGGGGACGGCGACGTACCACACCCGGCGATAGGTCGCGCCCGCCGCATGCAGGTGCGCGAACCTACGCTTCAGCACGAGGTTATGATCGAGGCTGTGGAGAACCACAACCCCGAGGTGATTGTGATCGACGAGATCGGGCGCGAGCTTGAGGCAATCGCGGCGCGCACGATCGCTGAGCGCGGCGTCCAGTTGATCGGTACCGCCCACGGAAACACGCTCGAGAACTTATTACTCAACCCAACCCTCTCGGACTTAATCGGCGGCATAGAGTCCGTGACTCTATCAGACGAAGAAGCCCGTCGTCGTGGCACACAAAAGACAGTTCTTGAGCGCCGCGCAGCGCCGACCTTTAACGTGTTGGTAGAGATTCTGGATCGCGAACGATTAGCTGTCCACCACGATGTCTCTGCTGCCGTCGATGCTATGCTGCGAGGCCGCCCTCTGCATCCCGAAGTGCGTTACCGCGACAAAGACGGTGAGATTAAAATTGAAATTCCCAGGGCCTCAACCTCCGCTAGCCGCGCCCCTCAATCCGGATATCGGCGGCAGACCGCACTTCCCACCGCTCCACAGAACAACGCAGACGGACCTCCATATTCGCCGACGGCGCCGCATATGCCCGGAAAACCCCTGGCTCCAATCCGCATCTTTCCCTTCGGTGTTGCCCGCAATCGCTTGCGCCAAGCATCCAAGCGTCTGGGTGTACCCGCGACTCTTGCAGATTCTCTGGGAGATGCAGAGGTGCTTGTTACCCTGAGATCAAATTTCCGTAAGCGCCCTCGAGTGGTTAAAGATGCAGAAACCCGGCGGATGCCGATTTATGTTCTTAGATCCAACACCGTCAATCAGATGGAGGGCTTTCTGATTGACCTCTACAATTTACGCTCATCGAGTTTCGACGACCCATCCATGGACAAGGCTCTAGAGGAGACGAACAGCGCAATACAGAGGGTGCTCGATGGCACTCGCTCCATTGATCTCTCGCCCACATCGTCCTACATTCGCCGGCTACAGCATCAGATGGCTCGCCAGGCAAATCTGGTTTCGCATTCCTATGGGAAGGAACCACATAGACGCGTGAGGATTTTTCGCAATTGAATCTGTTTATAACTTTGGAGGGACCGGACGGAGGGGGAAAATCATCGCAGGCACAATGCCTTGCAGAGTACCTGCGCGCCGAGAACATCGAGGTTCTGCTCACCCGTGAACCTGGCGGTTCTCCAATAGGAGATCAGATCCGTAATGTGATCATGGAGCTCGAGAATACCGACATGGATGCGCGCACAGAGTTCCTGCTCTTCTCCGCTTCACGCTCGCAGCACATTGCCGAGGTTATACGCCCCAATCTAGAAAACGGCTTGACCGTCATCTCTGACCGTTTCTTTGACTCTTCGCTCGCTTATCAGGGATATGGCCAGCGCTTACCATTGGAAACACTAAAGGCGATTACAAACTTCGCAACCAGTGGCCTCACCCCTGATCTCACGCTGTTGCTCGATCTTCCCGTTGAAGAAGGATTGCGCCGTCGCGAGGCTGACGGAAACTGGAACCGCATGGACGCGTACGACATCGACTTCCACCGCCGCGTACGTCGCGGTTATCTCGAGTTGGCAGCTGAGTCTCCTGAACGCTGGGTTATACTCAACGCCGAGCAATCCTTCGATGCGCTACAAGATGAAGTCCGGCACGCGGTGATGGGGCGCCTAAGGCCTGAATCAACGGATACGGACAAATAGGAAGAAATCCCTCCCAACGTACTCATGCCCACATTTCAGATGATAGCTGGGCGGGACCCTCCCGCGGCGCAGCGCCCTTAAGTTAAAAGAAGCAGCGCAAAAGAAAGGCCTTTAGATTGGTTACATTACTATGTTTTGGTGATTCAAACACTTGGGGATTTAACCCAGCTACCTGGGAGCGCTACCCGCAGGACATTCGCTGGCCCGGCGTTCTGCAAAACGAACTGGGTGAGAGCTATCGGGTAATCGAAGATGGCCAAAACGGAAGAACAGCTATCGAGGGCAAGGCATTCGCTGGTTTCAATACAAGTAAAGTCGATCTGGTCTCCACGCTCGCAAATCACGGCCCTTTGGACCTCGTCATCCTGATGTTGGGCACCAATGATTTATTAATGAGATCGTCTGTTTCCCCGGACGATGTCGGCAAGGGGATCGATGTCTTATTAGACATCATCCGCAGCAGCGGAGCAGGTCCTGGAGGCAACGCCCCCGCTGTTCTTCTCCTTGCTCCCCCACCCATCGGATCCCATACTGGTGAGATAGATGCCCCCGAGAGTGCGGTGACCCAATCGCACTTATTTGCCGAGCGGTACGCGTCAATCGCCGCGGATTTCGATTGTGCGTTTCTAGATACCGGTGAGATTGTTCGCTCCAGCGAAATTGACGGTTCTCACCTTGATGCTTCTGAACACACGAAGCTCGGGTTAGCTGTCGCAAAACGAGTGCGTATGATAACCAATAGAGTTGAATAAAGTATAAAAAACAGGTGGGGCGAGAGAGCGTATTCTAACCATGGTCGATACTTCAGCCTAAAAGCCCTCGTTCATCCCTAGATCAGGCATGCTCTTCTCGATCTCGTCTGGGCTCTCTCCAGACTCTAGCCGGTCGATAGCCTCATCAAATTCGGGCGGCATCTCCTCGCCCATTTCGTTGCCCATTTTGCGCATCATCTTTGCCATCGAACGGGGGTCGGATTCGTCGAAGTCTCCCCATGCGCTCGGGTCCGCCAGGGATTCGATCCGGGATTCTTCCGAGCGCGCAACTCGAATTCTGCCGATAATTCGTTCCAACTTCTCGCTGCCGCAATACTGACAGACAACGGAGGCTACACCGTACTCCTCATAAGCCTGAAAAATCGAGTTGTGTTTTCCACAGTCGCGGCACGAATAATCATACGTTGGCATCTTACCCTCCTGTAAATAGATTATACTGACCGCGTTGGGAGGTATCAATACATGTATCGCGAGTTCACCAATAAACAAAAGCAGCCCTTGCTCATTGTACTATCCGGGCCTTCTGGAGTCGGAAAAGACACCGTTCTTCAGCGCATGAAGGAACTCCAACTACCTTTCCACTTTGTGGTCACAGCAACCTCACGGCCGAAGCGGAAAGGGGAAATTGAGGGAGTCGATTACTTCTTCGTCAGCGCGGATGAGTTCATCGCCATGATAGAACGGGGTGAGCTGTTGGAACACGCTCTTGTCTATGACGAGCACAAAGGGATTCCCAGGCAGCAAGTGCGGGATGCTTTCGCCAGCGGTCAGGACGTCATCATGCGTATCGACGTACAGGGCGCTGAAACGATCTGCCAACTTTACCCCGAGGCATTGTTGATCTTCCTTTCAACACAGAACGAGGAGGAGCTCATTGCCCGCTTGAAGGCGCGCCGTACGGAATCCGAGGAGAAACTTCAGCTGCGGATTGAAACCGCACGCGAGGAATTACACAAGGTAGAACTCTTCGACTACTACGTTGTAAACGCAGACGATCAACTCGACGCAACGGTAGATGCTATTCTGGCGATCATCGCCTCCGAACATCGCCGCACGAATCCGAGACAGGTGCGGCTATGACCCAAGAACCCCCGCCGGAAGAGCACGCCCAGTCCGCTCCTCCCGCCAGACCAAACACACAAACCACGAAATCGCGCCCTGGCTTCAAACAATTCCCGGGCACTTACAGTTTAATCGCCATCACCCTCGTCGTTTTTCTAGGACAGTTCCTTTCCGTCGAGTTATTTCGGTTTGATTGGTTGTTAGAGATGGGGGCGAAATCCGGTCCCGAAATCCTTTCGGGTGAAATCTGGCGTTTCATCACCCCCATATTCCTTCACGTCACAATTCCCCACGTCTTAATCAATATGTACTCGCTCTACGCAATCGGTCCGGCCGTGGAGCGCTTCTTCGGCACAGCGCGTTTTGTTGCTGTTTACTTGCTTTGCGGAATTGCGGGGGTGATTCTAAGCCTGGCTTTCAGCCCATACCCCTCAGCCGGCGCTTCCGGTGCAATTTTTGGTCTCCTGGGGGCGTTAGGGGCTTTCTTGTACCTTCACCGCGGTCTATTCGGCCGTTTCGGCCTACTACAATTACGCCAGATCGTGCTTGTGGCTCTTTTGAACCTTGGCCTCGGCCTTATGCCTGGAATTGACAATTGGGGTCACCTGGGCGGCTTGCTGGCTGGTATTGCTCTCACATTGTTCCTCGGCCCGCACTTTGAGGCTGACTGGACCTCGGGAGACAATGGCCGATTGGTGGATCGGAGACCATGGGATGAAGTCCGGGTGCTGTTTATTGCTGCCTCCGGATTCCTCGCCGCACTTGCTTTGGTGGTGGTTTTTTTCCTGGCCTAAGGATAACCTCCTTCGCCTAGAAAAATCACCTTGACGGGGGATGTTTCCAAGAAACAAGTCGCATCTCCAACTGAAATTCGTTTCTGCGTGCCCATATACTCTGCTCGTTTCAGTCTGCGTTGCACAGAGGAATGCCAAAATGATGAGCCCTAATAAGAAGAATACCGCTGATGTATTTGACATCACATTCGTCGGAGCCGGCCCTACGGGACTCTTTGGGGCTTTCTACGCCGGGCTGCGCGAGATGAGGGTCAAGATCATCGATGCTCTACCTCAACCCGGCGGTCAGTTAATCGCGCTCTACCCTGATAAATTGATCTACGACACTCCAGGTTTTCCAGCGATTTTATCGAAGGAGCTCGCCTCCTGTCTGACCGAACAAGCCTCCCAGTGGAAACCGTTTATGGCGCTTGGGGAACGGGCGCTAACGCTGAGGCGGACACCTCTCCCCGGAGGGGATGATGGGCAGGAGTGCTGGATCATCGAGACAGACAAGGACATCCACTACTCTCGCACCGTAGTAATTGCTGCCGGTATTGGCGCCTTCCGTCCGAATAAATTAAAAAACGAGAGTATTGCGCGCTTTGAAGGTAAGGGGGTGAAATACTGGGTCAAGGATGTCGACGATTATGCCGGGATGCGCGTACTTATCATTGGGGGCGGCGATAGCGCCGTCGACTGGTCTTTAGCTCTTGAGCCGATCGCCGAGCATGTTACCTTAATCCATCGACGAGAGGGTTTTCGTGCACATGATACTTCCGTGAATGCCTTAAAGGATTCTTCCATTGATACGCGCATCTTCTACGAGCTGCGTGAGTTTCAAGGCGACGAGAGCCTTGAGCGTGCTGTGATTTTCGACAATCGCACAGGCGACGAATCAACGATTGAAGTCGATGCCGGCATCCTGGCGCTCGGATTCAAAGCCGACCTCGGGCCTATTCGCGAGTGGGGATTGGAGACAATCGGCCGCCGCTATATCAAAGTCAACAGTAAAATGGAAACCAATCTCCCGGGTATATACGCCGCTGGTGATGTCGCTCTACAAGAGGAGCTCGACCCACTCAACTTGATCGTCGTCGGCTATGGCCAGGTCACCGTTGCGGTTAACTACGCCTACGCCGCGATCAAACCTGGAGAAAAAGTGTTCCCCGGTCACTCCAGCGAGAGAGTGGCTGATTAGATCAAACTCTGTATTATCAGGGTGAAAAAATAATTAGTCCTCAGCTTATCCCCGAGCACACCGACGGCCGTGTCCACCTTGAATCCTTAAATTAAAACCGGCCTTACAGGAAGGCCGAATCTCCGATCAATCATAATTTCGCTGTTGTGAATGGGGGATCAGTGGAGCGAAACACTCCCGG
>CBDTTY010000074.1:0-10036 GCA_965363875.1 uncultured Anaerolineales bacterium | reverse complement strand
TGCTTTCCGGAACCACCCGAGATCAACGTCGGCGTTCTCTACGCGATCTTCTTCGTGCATCACAATATTGCGCAGCTCGAAGACGACGAGTGTTTCAGTCCACCACATGAAGAAATGTTACGTCAATGCTTCACTTCCTTTTGCGCTCAGATGAAGAACATATTCGTGAATGGATATGACCAATACTTTCTAATGTGCGAGGCACTGAACGAGCATTGCCTCATCAGAAAGAGAGACAAGATTCCCAGGATTCCTATCTCCAAGTGGTGGACCACGTGGACGAAGTACTACAAGAAATGGAATCAGGGAATCCTGCTTCAGATGGAGACGGCGGCTGATATCTGGACGAGTCCTATGATCAAGTTCAATATAAGCCTGATTCTCCCGGCTCATAACCTGAGGATATCCGCACAACATATCCCGAACTCTCCCGACAGAAACCTATGGTTCCACGTGTCCGATCAGGCCTGTCACATGTTCAAGTCCGAACACGGTCAGCTAATGTGCGGAGAACCAGCAACCCGCGGCGACCTCTACGTGGCGCCCCTCTATATCAGTTTACTTGATCTAAGAGAAGAGCTATGGACGGCATGTGTGTGCCACAGGGATCTGTACCTCGATAATGGTCTTTGGATTAACCACCATCGTCAGATCCCTCTACATTACTTCGGCATCCAGGCCGAACCAAACATGTACTCGAGAGATCAGTCCGTCATCATTTTAGAAGATTGATTTAATTTACATTCGGTTACCTCTATTTGTTTGCACACTCATCAAGTCTTCATCTAAGTCATGGACATACATTGCAGGATTAACCTGAACCCGAAACGTCCTTTCGTCCATGTATGTAAGAATCGAATTAGCGTCATCGTAAGACATAACAATCATTATTCCTTCGTCACGCATAATCTGTTCGTAGTCCTGCGCTAAGTCGTAATGATATTGATCAAGCTTCGATATAAGATTGACACCGGCATCACCAGTCTCAAGATGCTCGAAGGGTTTAACAATATCGGGGTCAGGCAAAACATCAGAACGAAACTCCTCGATAAGATCTTCTCCGTGTTCCTCAAGCTTGTAGATGTTTTCAATGGTACCAGAAGCCGGGAGCAGTAATAATACCTGTTCTCCCGTCACGGGTGACCTTATTACTACATAATCCTTGTTGGCGGTCAAGCCATGCTGGAGGGCCTGAGTGAACGTATCGGAATTAACGAAGGATTCAATCACGGGAGTCTTGTTAGAATGAATAGCTCCCGCTAAAGAATTCCGATCCGATTCAACCTCAAGATCACCGGCAACATCAGGGGGTTCATCATCCGAATAGTCATACGAATCATACGAATCATACCCCATATCTTCTGATGGGTCCCCCGAATAATCACCTGAGGATGAATCACCGGAGAAATAGTCCGACCCGCTAGTATGTACCGACGCGGCGTCTGAAGCGACGTCGTCTGGTACGGGGACCGGAGCGGGCTCTACGACGACGCTTGGTGCCTGTAGCGGCACGTCGACGAAGTCTCCTACGGGGTGCTGCGGCTCGTCGGAGAGGACTTCTTGAACGGAGGCGGCGACGGCGGGGGCCAGGGGCTGTTGCGACACGAGGGGTGGGGCGGCGGCGACCTGTAAGACAAGAAGCGGAGACTACATGTGAGGTTAGACGAGAATTGATGGGAACTCACAAGTATATTTCATCCGTTTCTTGGTAGTAATTACCTTACCTGATGGTACGGCTTCATCTTGAGCAGGTCGTCGAACACCGGCGCTTTGGATCGTGGACTTAATGGAGTCGGCGGCATCTTGAGCTTTTTTGTGATTTGCGCCGTCAGTCTGGTATTTGTGAAGAGGTGTGGCAGGAGAGTACACCAATTCAAAATTGGTTGCAAGCTCCAAAAGAATCTTAGATCCAGCAACACCTCCGTAAATACGCAAATACAGGAAGTCCCGATTTAAGTCAATATGACGATTCAAGAGCTCGTGGTTGTCGTCTTCACCCGCAGATAGCGGCCACTCGGCGCGATTGATATCGTCCGGATACAACGTCCCGGTATCATGAACGACGTTGTATTGACCACGAATGTTATTGTAATCGTGGGACTGCGAGTTCTGAGATTGATCGAATTGAATATCATGGAGGTTCTTAAGAGCGCCAGTTACATACGAAGGCTCCTCGGCCAGGTTCGACAAGGTCGTAAGACCAGCGAAAAGAACCTGCGAAGGAACAACCCGAATTTCACCATCCTGACTGCTTCCATCCAGCGCGAAATTGCCAGCGGAGGTGTAAGAGTTACTACGGATCGCTTCAAACCATCCATCGTTCGTCTCATCAGGATTTAATAGAGTCGCTCGGAGTCCTTGCGAAACGATCCTCCATTTTAAGATATTCGTTGTAACGGGGGCAGCTTTCTCTCCAGCGGCAAGGGCGACGGCAGAGAAATTGTTGGGACCGAGGGCATAAGAACCAGGGTAATCCATGATATTAGGCTTGTTGCCAGCAGTAACATCCGCTGTGTTCCGCCAGACAACACCGGCTTCAATCCCCGGGTACATAACGATATGCAGGACGCCATCATTAGTACCAGTATCAGCAGTCGCAGTAGAGCGGCGAGGCTCGGGTAGAGAAGACGTGACCGATCCATCACCGATCTTAGCATGTTGATGCTTGTTAAACGCATTAAGATACGACGCAACATGCTGTTTCACAGAGTTCGGCCCGGAGGTATTAGAGGCAGTGCCAGTCTTGGTTGGTACGGTGTAATTCCCCGACATTTTCTTTTTATGAGAACCGTACTGAGAGCTCGAGTCCGGGAAGACAACTTAGCTCACACCGCGCTAGAAAAAATGGGCCAATCACCTTCCGCGCTAGAAGTCCCTCAGCCAATAATCCTACGTACCGAACCCGTAGAAACATACTAAGACTAAGGCATTTTAGGTTGGGGTCATAGGGGCGGCTGCATCCCGTGTAGAATATGTATGGTGTTCTACGAGGGGCAGCCCAAAGGGGGGGGGATAATATTATACCACTATTGTCTTATATATTTATATACCGAGTGTATGTAGATATATATAATAACGCGAGTGGTATCCCCCCCTTTGCTAGCCCCTATGATTATGCTCACAAACTAAAGCAGATAAGCATGACCAAACCAGTAACCAAAAACACCAAAGTTGTCGCGGCAATCCTGACCGTATGGGTCACTGATACGCAGGCGAAATACATCGCCCCTGAGTCATATGTAGATGACTACAAGAATAGACTTGTAGTCTTTGCCGGACAATTCGAGCTATGTCCCATCACCCAGAAGGTACATGCACATGTGTACCTAGAGTTCCATCACAAGTGTCGCCCGACCTGGGGGTCACTTCGGACTACCATTCGGATACTTTCAGGGTCCGAAGGTAATGTCTCACTGCAGAGAGCAGGTTCTCCACGGGCGAGAATCCCGGCAAGACAAGGCGCGATCAATTACGTCACAGACGAATCGAAGCGTCACCCGGGATGTACTAGTTCGTCGTTGTGGGCACCAACGTTCCCCGATCTAAAGTTCGACCCAAACTTTAAAAAAGAGCGAGACGTCGGGAAAGAAACGACGAAAGCGAAGGCTCCGTTACCCGAAGATATCCGGGCGTACATAGAAACGAAGCCCTTCTGGATGACGTGGGACGAGATCCTTCATGAGAATGAAGAGTCGAAGAAATTATTATTCATGGCTCGTTGGGGTAAAACTTACCAAGAGGGCCGAGCCGTGTCACAACCTAGACGCAAAATTAAAAAAATTATTGCGATGTACGGCCGTGGTGGTAGTGGTAAGACATACCAAGCGATACACTACGACCAACAGGAAGACGAACCAGAACATGTTCGTTATTACCGCCGAAACTATAGCGACGGAGATTTTTGGGGTGGCGGTAACACAGCGTATCGAGGCCAACGAGTAATTCATCTAGACGAATTCGGAGGCCAAGAAAAGTTCAGCGACTTCAAAGAGATCTGTGACGTAGGGAACCAGGGAAAGACGGTGAACGTCAAGAACGGCGGAACCAATCTCAATCACGAAACTATCGTGATAACGAGTAACATTCACCCAGCAAACTGGTATCGCAATGTAATGACGAAAGACGCCGAACACCAATGGCTTCCATTCTGGCGGCGTATCACAGAATTGCGATTCTTTCCCGAGAAGAGACCCGATGGCACAGCCAACATCGCCGGAGAGGGAATCGAACCCTACTGGATCGATCAAACCGACGAGTGGATCTCCTTATGTTCCCATGACGTGGCATTAAAACATGCGAACACCCATTGGCCAATCGGAGACGACGAACCAAAGATTTGGAGCTACGACGCAAGAGAGGGCCAATGGATGATCGATGGTCGTCTCCCGCGAGCCGGAGAGCAAGCCACTCACCTGGAATCAAGATCCAGGAAGCGCAAAGGCGCTGTCGCATTCGGACCGAGATACTCGTCCGATAATGCGGGTGATGGCCCGGGTACCGAGCAACTCACCAAGGAGAAATGGTTGGAACTAGTGGAAGAGATCATTGGTCCCTTAAGTCATTGGTCCGAGAAGGAACGCGTGTCCATCTCGAAGTCGACCCTTAGAAACAATGAACTATTCAGCCTAGTCATCTTTTTCTTATGCAATGGATTAGACCCGAGGCTGTTCACGGCACCACTAATCAAGCACTTCAAACTCTCCATCAAAAAGAGAGTCGACATGCAATCAATCGTTCGAAGGTACCCCGACTCCGACTGGAAAGCCTGGAACATCCATGAAGAAAAAAGAATGTAAGATCTTGACGAACGCTTCTTGGGTCGCTCCACGCCGCTTCTTTTACTGGGGTGCGCACTGTGAGTCTGCAAGGGGGCAAAAAGTCCGTTGGGAACCCGGATTAGACGTTTGAAACCGTTAAAACCGTTAGAAACCGTTACGAACCGTTAGGAACCCGAACCCGAACCCGAACACGAACCCGAACTGCGAAGACCGTTAACCGTTTTTAGGAACTATAAGTAAATAAGAAGACCGTTACCCGTTTTTAGGAACTATAAGTAAAAAAGAAGACCGTTAAGAACCGTTAAAAACCCTTAAGTAAACCCGAAGACCGTTAAAAACCGTTAAAACCGTTAAGAATGTGTTATAAATGGGTTAATTATCCTTTTTCGAGACACGTTTTCCGACATGTATCTCGAGCTCTTCTTGCGGCCTCTACGCGAGGCGGGACCGTACTAGGACAGAATGATTTGCAAGGTGATTCTGCCCTATACTCATGCGAATGTCCAAACGTTTTGGGACAAGACCCGAAACTGACATTCTTTTAGAGACACGAACGGACTATGATGTCACGACCTAGATAAGTCCATCCAGGTTCGCGAATTAAGTCTCCGTGATTAAAATAGTTCTCGTTTGAGCTCTGCGAGGTCCGAAGGCAGGGACAGAGAAACTAATACGCACACAAAAGTCAAACGAGTTGGGCAGCAGACATGGATGAATATTACAACGACGCGCTCGACGAGGCGATGACGCCGGAGGAAGATCCAATCCTGCTCACGGAACAAGATATGGACCTCATCCAGTGGCACGAGTACGAGCTTTCGACGACGAGACTTGCATGCCTCCCCGTAGAACTGCTGCATGAGATAGACACATACGCGCACGTATCGCGCGAAGTGGTCTGGGAGTTGGTATCAGATATCCAAGACACGGCGGCGGAATGCGCGGAGTTCATCGAAGCAATGAGGCAAGAGGCGATAGACAACTTCGATAACCTTTGCTTTCCGGAACCACCCGAGATCAACGTCGGCGTTCTCTACGCGATCTTCTTCGTGCATCACAATATTGCGCAGCTCGAAGACGACGAGTGTTTCAGTCCACCACATGAAGAAATGTTACGTCAATGCTTCACTTCCTTTTGCGCTCAGATGAAGAACATATTCGTGAATGGATATGACCAATACTTTCTAATGTGCGAGGCACTGAACGAGCATTGCCTCATCAGAAAGAGAGACAAGATTCCCAGGATTCCTATCTCCAAGTGGTGGACCACGTGGACGAAGTACTACAAGAAATGGAATCAGGGAATCCTGCTTCAGATGGAGACGGCGGCTGATATCTGGACGAGTCCTATGATCAAGTTCAATATAAGCCTGATTCTCCCGGCTCATAACCTGAGGATATCCGCACAACATATCCCGAACTCTCCCGACAGAAACCTATGGTTCCACGTGTCCGATCAGGCCTGTCACATGTTCAAGTCCGAACACGGTCAGCTAATGTGCGGAGAACCAGCAACCCGCGGCGACCTCTACGTGGCGCCCCTCTATATCAGTTTACTTGATCTAAGAGAAGAGCTATGGACGGCATGTGTGTGCCACAGGGATCTGTACCTCGATAATGGTCTTTGGATTAACCACCATCGTCAGATCCCTCTACATTACTTCGGCATCCAGGCCGAACCAAACATGTACTCGAGAGATCAGTCCGTCATCATTTTAGAAGATTGATTTAATTTACATTCGGTTACCTCTATTTGTTTGCACACTCATCAAGTCTTCATCTAAGTCATGGACATACATTGCAGGATTAACCTGAACCCGAAACGTCCTTTCGTCCATGTATGTAAGAATCGAATTAGCGTCATCGTAAGACATAACAATCATTATTCCTTCGTCACGCATAATCTGTTCGTAGTCCTGCGCTAAGTCGTAATGATATTGATCAAGCTTCGATATAAGATTGACACCGGCATCACCAGTCTCAAGATGCTCGAAGGGTTTAACAATATCGGGGTCAGGCAAAACATCAGAACGAAACTCCTCGATAAGATCTTCTCCGTGTTCCTCAAGCTTGTAGATGTTTTCAATGGTACCAGAAGCCGGGAGCAGTAATAATACCTGTTCTCCCGTCACGGGTGACCTTATTACTACATAATCCTTGTTGGCGGTCAAGCCATGCTGGAGGGCCTGAGTGAACGTATCGGAATTAACGAAGGATTCAATCACGGGAGTCTTGTTAGAATGAATAGCTCCCGCTAAAGAATTCCGATCCGATTCAACCTCAAGATCACCGGCAACATCAGGGGGTTCATCATCCGAATAGTCATACGAATCATACGAATCATACCCCATATCTTCTGATGGGTCCCCCGAATAATCACCTGAGGATGAATCACCGGAGAAATAGTCCGACCCGCTAGTATGTACCGACGCGGCGTCTGAAGCGACGTCGTCTGGTACGGGGACCGGAGCGGGCTCTACGACGACGCTTGGTGCCTGTAGCGGCACGTCGACGAAGTCTCCTACGGGGTGCTGCGGCTCGTCGGAGAGGACTTCTTGAACGGAGGCGGCGACGGCGGGGGCCAGGGGCTGTTGCGACACGAGGGGTGGGGCGGCGGCGACCTGTAAGACAAGAAGCGGAGACTACATGTGAGGTTAGACGAGAATTGATGGGAACTCACAAGTATATTTCATCCGTTTCTTGGTAGTAATTACCTTACCTGATGGTACGGCTTCATCTTGAGCAGGTCGTCGAACACCGGCGCTTTGGATCGTGGACTTAATGGAGTCGGCGGCATCTTGAGCTTTTTTGTGATTTGCGCCGTCAGTCTGGTATTTGTGAAGAGGTGTGGCAGGAGAGTACACCAATTCAAAATTGGTTGCAAGCTCCAAAAGAATCTTAGATCCAGCAACACCTCCGTAAATACGCAAATACAGGAAGTCCCGATTTAAGTCAATATGACGATTCAAGAGCTCGTGGTTGTCGTCTTCACCCGCAGATAGCGGCCACTCGGCGCGATTGATATCGTCCGGATACAACGTCCCGGTATCATGAACGACGTTGTATTGACCACGAATGTTATTGTAATCGTGGGACTGCGAGTTCTGAGATTGATCGAATTGAATATCATGGAGGTTCTTAAGAGCGCCAGTTACATACGAAGGCTCCTCGGCCAGGTTCGACAAGGTCGTAAGACCAGCGAAAAGAACCTGCGAAGGAACAACCCGAATTTCACCATCCTGACTGCTTCCATCCAGCGCGAAATTGCCAGCGGAGGTGTAAGAGTTACTACGGATCGCTTCAAACCATCCATCGTTCGTCTCATCAGGATTTAATAGAGTCGCTCGGAGTCCTTGCGAAACGATCCTCCATTTTAAGATATTCGTTGTAACGGGGGCAGCTTTCTCTCCAGCGGCAAGGGCGACGGCAGAGAAATTGTTGGGACCGAGGGCATAAGAACCAGGGTAATCCATGATATTAGGCTTGTTGCCAGCAGTAACATCCGCTGTGTTCCGCCAGACAACACCGGCTTCAATCCCCGGGTACATAACGATATGCAGGACGCCATCATTAGTACCAGTATCAGCAGTCGCAGTAGAGCGGCGAGGCTCGGGTAGAGAAGACGTGACCGATCCATCACCGATCTTAGCATGTTGATGCTTGTTAAACGCATTAAGATACGACGCAACATGCTGTTTCACAGAGTTCGGCCCGGAGGTATTAGAGGCAGTGCCAGTCTTGGTTGGTACGGTGTAATTCCCCGACATTTTCTTTTTATGAGAACCGTACTGAGAGCTCGAGTCCGGGAAGACAACTTAGCTCACACCGCGCTAGAAAAAATGGGCCAATCACCTTCCGCGCTAGAAGTCCCTCAGCCAATAATCCTACGTACCGAACCCGTAGAAACATACTAAGACTAAGGCATTTTAGGTTGGGGTCATAGGGGCGGCTGCATCCCGTGTAGAATATGTATGGTGTTCTACGAGGGGCAGCCCAAAGGGGGGGGGATAATATTATACCACTATTGTCTTATATATTTATATACCGAGTGTATGTAGATATATATAATAACGCGAGTGGTATCCCCCCCTTTGCTAGCCCCTATGATTATGCTCACAAACTAAAGCAGATAAGCATGACCAAACCAGTAACCAAAAACACCAAAGTTGTCGCGGCAATCCTGACCGTATGGGTCACTGATACGCAGGCGAAATACATCGCCCCTGAGTCATATGTAGATGACTACAAGAATAGACTTGTAGTCTTTGCCGGACAATTCGAGCTATGTCCCATCACCCAGAAGGTACATGCACATGTGTACCTAGAGTTCCATCACAAGTGTCGCCCGACCTGGGGGTCACTTCGGACTACCATTCGGATACTTTCAGGGTCCGAAGGTAATGTCTCACTGCAGAGAGCAGGTTCTCCACGGGCGAGAATCCCGGCAAGACAAGGCGCGATCAATTACGTCACAGACGAATCGAAGCGTCACCCGGGATGTACTAGTTCGTCGTTGTGGGCACCAACGTTCCCCGATCTAAAGTTCGACCCAAACTTTAAAAAAGAGCGAGACGTCGGGAAAGAAACGACGAAAGCGAAGGCTCCGTTACCCGAAGATATCCGGGCGTACATAGAAACGAAGCCCTTCTGGATGACGTGGGACGAGATCCTTCATGAGAATGAAGAGTCGAAGAAATTATTATTCATGGCTCGTTGGGGTAAAACTTACCAAGAGGGCCGAGCCGTGTCACAACCTAGACGCAAAATTAAAAAAATTATTGCGATGTACGGCCGTGGTGGTAGTGGTAAGACATACCAAGCGATACACTACGACCAACAGGAAGACGAACCAGAACATGTTCGTTATTACCGCCGAAACTATAGCGACGGAGATTTTTGGGGTGGCGGTAACACAGCGTATCGAGGCCAACGAGTAATTCATCTAGACGAATTCGGAGGCCAAGAAAAGTTCAGCGACTTCAAAGAGATCTGTGACGTAGGGAACCAGGGAAAGACGGTGAACGTCAAGAACGGCGGAACCAATCTCAATCACGAAACTATCGTGATAACGAGTAACATTCACCCAGCAAACTGGTATCGCAATGTAATGACGAAAGACGCCGAACACCAATGGCTTCCATTCTGGCGGCGTATCACAGAATTGCGATTCTTTCCCGAGAAGAGACCCGATGGCACAGCCAACATCGCCGGAGAGGGAATCGAACCCTACTGGATCGATCAAACCGACGAGTGGATCT
>CBDTTY010000073.1:0-10048 GCA_965363875.1 uncultured Anaerolineales bacterium | reverse complement strand
ACATCCATTGCCCGATCATCAACTCCAGCGTATGATTATCTGAAATGACCCATCAAAAAATAGCAGTAACTCTTGTCCCCTCTCCAAGCCATGCCTTTCCTGGACACCCAGAAAGCCCCGGGCGTTTTCGGTTTTTTGACCAGCTTCAAAGCAATCCCATCTCTGACTCGCTGGTCATCATCGATCCTGAACCCCTTACCCCTGACAAGCTTGAAAGCGTCCACTCGGAGCAATATATCCAGTCGGTAGAGGAAGCTGTAGGACGTGCACCGACCTACCTTGACTACGGCGACACCTATGCTACCCCCTCATCATTCGGAGCCGCACTCAATGCCGCTGGGGGGACGCTCTCTGTTCTAGATCAGATACTTGACGGAACTGCGAATACCGGTTTTGCGCTCGTCCGACCACCCGGTCACCACGCGACGCAGTCCCAGGCAATGGGATTCTGCCTTTTTAACAACATCGCCATCGCCGCAAGACACGCACAAACCCGCGGAATCGAGCGAGTGATGATTGTCGATTTCGACGTACACCATGGCAACGGCACTCAGGAGATTTTTAATACCGATCCGAGTGTTTTATATTTCTCTACGCATCAATGGGGAATTTATCCAGGCACCGGACATCAAAAGGAAATCGGTCACGGAGATGGGGAAGGCTCGATCATCAATGTCCCCCTCCCCGCTCGCGCTGGGGATCAATCGTTCGAGCGAGTCTGGGAGGAGATCCTCCCCGCTGCTGTGGAGCGTTTCTTACCGAATATCATCCTGGTCTCAGCAGGTTTTGACGCCCATTGGGATGATCCACTTGCCGGCCTTCAATTAACAACGTCGGGCTATCATCGATTAAGCAGCCGCCTGCTTGAATTGGCTGGCCGATTCTGTGAAAACCGAATGCTCTTCGTGCTTGAAGGCGGATATGCACCCGAGACGCTCGCGGATAACATACAAGCGTGTCTTCATGCGCTGGCACACAAACCACTAAACGAAGACCGGCTTGGTCCTGCGCCTTTCGACGAACCATCTGTAAAAACACTTGTCGAAGGGATACGTGAAATCCACGAGCTTTAACATTTTTAGGAACCCTTTCCTTCTGGCACGTTTCTTGTTACAAAGCTAGAATGATTTGGATGAGTCTGTGATATGCGAGTTGGATTTTGTGTTCCTTCTTGCGCAATAAGAATAGATAAGGCATACTTTTGGTGAGGTTCTGCAATGGCAGAAATGGATTTACGCGCATATATAAATGAAATTGACGACCTTATAGAACGCAATCAGTTGGATGAGGCTATCGCACACTGTCGCCACATCCTTCAGATTTACCCGAAACATCTCGGTTCCTACCGCTTGCTCGGGAAGGCCTACCTCGAAGCGAAGCGATTCGGAGATGCCGCAGATATTTTTCAACGTGTTCTCTCTGCAATCCCCGATGATTTTGTCTCTCACATCGGCATGGCCGTTGTGCGGGAAGATGAGGGTAATCTCGACTCTGCGATCTGGCATATGGAGCGAGCCTTCGAAACCAACCCCGCGAATCCTGCAATTCGACAAGAACTCTCTCGCCTAATAGGTCGTCGAGATGGCCTTGAACCACACAAGATACGCCTTACTCGGGGGGCACTCGCACGTCAATATGCGCAAGGAGAGCTTTACTTGCAGGCAATTGCTGAACTCCGCTCCGCACTCGGCGAAGACCCCGACCGCCCTGATCTCGAAGTCCTACTGGGGAAGATGTACTGGCGAGCGGATCAACACGCGGAGGCAAAGGATGTCTTCACTCAAATCCTTGAGAAACTCCCATACTGCCTTGATGCTAATCGCTACATGGCTGCAATACTCCACGAGGAAGATAATAACGCGGACGCCGCAAGATATCATCGACATTTAGCGGCGCTGGACCCGTACTACGCTTTCCTCGAAAGCACAACCGCCGACCCAAAGACTATAGACGCCAAGGCCGTTCGTATCGAACGGTCGGGTTGGGTCCCTGGCCAACCACTTCCAACTGCCGAGTCTGGCCCACCAGAATGGGTTGAATCACTTGGTGTAGATCTCAGTGAAGCGGCGCCTACCCCACTTGAAGCCGATGATGCTCCCTCCTGGATGGCAGAGATCGATCAATCTGCAACACCCACGAGCGCTCCACCTGCAGTTTCAGCAGACGCCCTCCAAACCGCTGCAGAAGACGAAATACCTGAGTGGATGGAGGAAGCAGGATGGGTTCCATCCAGCGGCGAGGTTGAAGAAGCTCCTATTTCCTTCTCGGATGCTGAACTCGAATCAATCGACGCTGGGGATACTAATGAGGAAACCGGTGAACTCGCCCCCGCGGACATCCCTGGTTGGGTCCAAGAAATCGCCCCTGAGATTCCCGATGCTTCCTCTGAAGCCGACGAACCGGCAGCGGCCCCAGTGGGCAAAGCAGAATTTATGCCCGACTGGCTCTCGGATATCGCCTCTGACGCTGAACAGATCACACCTGATCCGATACCTTCATCTACGGATGAGCCATTAGAAGTAGCTGAACCCGTCTTAAGCGCGGATCCGCCAAGCGTTGAGGAAAGTGCCGAGAAAGATCTTATTGCGGAGGAAGATGCTCCTGAGGTACCCACCTGGATTGATCCGCAAGCGCCAGGCGCAACATCTACCATCATCACCTGGCTCGACGACCGACCAAGTAAGGAAGCGGAACCTGATAAAGCAGAACTCCCAACAGAAGCAGTAGAAGAGGCCATTGAAGACGCCCTTGCGGAGGCGGAAGTCCCATCCTGGCTGGACGATATCGCAGAAGGCGATGAAGTTCCTGAATTCGAAACCGAAGCCCCTGAACCAGAATCCGGAAGCCCATCTTGGCTTGCCGGTCTCGCAGAAGCAGCATCACAGCAAGACCTTGAGCCTGAGCCAGCTGTCGGTGATGAAACGCCGGAAAAGCCGGATGAAGAGGCTGCGCCTGAGTGGCTTGAAGGGATCAGTGAACTAGAAGAGGAGCCTGCCCCCGTACCCGCCAGCGATGATGCACCAGATTGGCTGCAAGGCATCGCTGAACCCGAATCAGTCGATGCAGCCATAAGCCCAGCAGAAGATCCCGAAACCGGACCTCTTGATTGGGTCTCTGAGGTCGAGAAAGCGGCTGAAGAGCCGGCTGCTGAAACAACACAACCACAGGATGATGTCCCAGACTGGCTGACGGGCATCGCCGATTCGGTAGTTGAGAGGACTGTCGACGAGGATTTTCTAGCGGAAGCAGATCCAGAACCTACAGAGAGAGCTCCGGAAGTGCCTGGAGAGGCCCCTGGCTGGTTGCATGAGTTTGCTGACTCAGCCGAGGAAATCCCGGATCCTGTGAGCACGGGTGGCGAACCTGAAATCGACATACAATCTCTCCAGCAACTTGAGGAGGAGATTGGTACTCAAGCAGGTGAGGCATCTCCACCGGATGCCCTAGGCGTTAGCGACGAAGTTGACGATGATGAAGTCTTCCGCTGGCTGGAGGATCTTGCTGAGACTCAAGAAGCTGAGGAAAGCAAGCCACTAACCCCACCTACGGAGAGACCAATTGAAGCGACCCGGGAACCCTCTCCGACGATCAGCGAAGTGATTCCTCCTGAAGAAGCTGGTGAGAGTTTGCAATGGCTCGAGGATCTCGCCTCACAGCGAGGTATGGATGTAGATATCGCAGCAACAGTCCCTGACGTATTGCCTGCTGAGACGCTTGTCTCGATGCCTCCCCCGGTTCCACCGGAGGAAATTGACGCTATAAGCGATATTGCTCCCGACGATGAAACCATCATCTCGGCAGTTGCTCAGGAATTGCTTCAAGAAGAGCCCATGCCGGAAATACCCGGATGGCTCGATGAAGCAACGTCTGCCGCAGAGGCAGTACCCCCTGAACCGGCAAAAGAAGCTGCCCCTCCTGCCGTCAAAGAGGAAATTCATCCTCCAGAACCAACTCCCATCGAGGCTGCACCTGTGGTCGAGATCCCTCCTGTCCCTGAACCCATCGAGGAGGTTATTTCCCCGCCAGAAGCTGCTCCTCACATCCCGGCCGCTGAGAAAGCCCCTCCGGAAGTCGAGAAAGTAGAACCTGCTGTGGAAGTTGCACCATCGAAATATAAGGAACCTGCTTCGCAATTACTCCAGGGCGCACGCCAAGCCCTCACCGCTGGCGATGCTGGGCGAGCCTTATCAGATTATAAGAAGTTGATCGAGAGAAAACAGGATCTCGACACTGTGATCAGCGACTTGGAGCACGCGCTGGAGCGCTACCCGAACCTACCGACGATGTGGCAAGTTTTGGGGGATGCATACATGAAGGCAGATCAACTCCAAGAGGCGATCAACGCATATCAACGAGGTATGGAGGTCGCTTGATCGCTTCCATCTCTCGATTATTCAAACTAAACTCGGGGTCTCCCCGAGTTTATATTTTCTGGAGGTAACACCTTGGAACAAACTCTTGTCCTAATAAAACCGGATGGCGTTCAACGTGGTCTCATCGGTGAGGTCATTCGCCGCTTAGAGAACCGTGGTCTCCGATTGGTCGGTGCGAACTTTCAGCAAATCACGAAAGATTTCGCCGAACTTCATTACGCAGTGCACAAAGGCAAACCCTTTTACGATGGATTAATTGACTACATCACCTCCGGACCCGTGATGGCGATGGTCTGGGAGGGTCCCAATGCGATCTTAGCGGTTCGGCAGACAATGGGGGCTACAAAACCTACTGAAGCCGCCCCAGGCTCTCTCAGGCACGATTTTGCCCTTGAAGTGGGGAGAAACCTTACCCACGCATCCGACTCCTCTGAGACAGCTCGAGCAGAGATCGAACTTTGGTTTAGGGCTGATGATCTGGTCAGGTGGGATCGTGATTTAGACCGCTGGGTATTCGAAAATTAACAATACACTCACATCACGCACAAATTTCCATATGGCCCTGCCTTCGAGCCGCTCGTCATCCTGACAGGCGCGAGGGCATCAGCTACGAGCGGAGTCCCTACCTTCCGCGGCGTCGAAGGTCTCTGGCGTATATCGAACGGATGATCTCGCTACTCTAATTCCCCTCCATCGAGAGCAACACAGAAGAAACGCCGATCGGATCTATCGGAGTAAAGCGACAATTGGATTACAGGATTGGTGGGTGGATCAACAGAACAAGCAGAAGTGCCTATTGCATATGAAGGAGCACTCTTCCTTCTCTCCACAGATCCTCGAGATCGTAGTATTCCCGCACAGCGGGGGAGAAGATATGGATGACTAAATCTCCATAATCAATCAGGGTCCAACCTACCCCCTCCTTACCCTCGACACTCTGTGCCTGGATAGAATGGTTTTTCTTGAGGGAGACCTGTACCTCGTCGGAGAGTGCACGGAGCATCCTTTCACTCGTCCCAGAGCAAATTACGAAGTAATCGGTAAATGAACACACGCCGATAAGATCGAGAAGGAGTATGTTCTCACCCTTCTTCTCGTCGAGCGTATCCACTATGCTGTGAGCAAGATCTAATGCGTTCTCTATCGCCGCCTCCTAGGTCTTTATTTATTTCAGGGTTTTCTCTAACACCAATTCTACTGCTTCTTCAGGTGTTTCTGCGATTTGAATTGACGTTCGACTCCCATCTGCATAAAGCGGGTCCCACGTTCTCAAACCCACAACCTGTTTCCCCATCTTAAGCGCGAAAGCAATCTCTGAGAGTGTACCAAATCTGCCGCCGATCGCGATCACAGCCTTACCTGCCCGGGCGACGATCACGTTTCTCCCCTCCCCGAGCCCTGTGGGAATAGCGATCGTTAAATACCGATTCCCCTCCTCCACAGTCAATCCCGGTAGTATTCCTATCGTGACCCCTCCGGCTTCTTGGGCACCACGGCATACAGCTTCCATTACGCCCCCTCGTCCGCCGCAGATTACAGTAACGTCGTTGGAGGCAAGCAGTCTGCCCACACTCTCGGCTGCTTGGGCTTCCCAGTCAGAACATTCATGAGATCCGATTACGCTGATAACTGTTTTTCTTGTCATCCGTCGCCTTTACCACCTAAAGTATACTCGCCCAGTGTGGAATACTCGGCTCCTGTGGGTTTTAAAATACTTTCTATGAGGTGGATTTCTCTAACCTCGAACCGGCCAACCTGCCCTACGTCGAACTCGTTTACTGCATCCTGGAGTTGGGTTAATTCGGACTTAGAAACATTACGTTTTACTCGTCCTAACGTGAGGTGTGGGTGAAATGGCCTTCCCTCTTTCTCAAATCCAAGGGGGACTAGTTCCTCGTTGATCGAGGTTTGCACTTGCGCGAGCGCGCCATTATCCTCAGAGATTCCTATCCATAGAACCCTGGGTCTACGGCGATTCGGGAAACAACCGAATCCCCCAACGCGCAGTAGGCTATATGGATGCTTTTCGACCTCTCGTTCCAGGGTTTGGCGGACCTCTCCGAGGGTGCCATTTGAGATCTCGCCCAGGAATTTGAGCGTCAGATGGATCCCTTCGGGCCGCACCCAGCGTACGGATTCACAATGGATGAGAGCTCGCAGTCGATCGATCTCCTCCAGAAGATTCTGTTTGATCTCCTCAGGGATATTCACCGCAATAAACGCCCGCATCATACGCATGTTTTACCTGAAACTCTCCGACCCGTCAAAGTCTGATATATACAAACAGTGCCGATTACTGTGGAACTTTACTGTGTGTTCCCCTCTTTGATATGTGGCTATACGCAATTTCCCTGTGTACAGAATAAACATCCCTTATGCCGATAAATGGGTTCTCCTATTGATCCAATCACATTCAATGGGTAGAATTGCGTTATGGTGCTCAAGCTCAAGAGGAGGGATTTCATGAAGCTGGCAGGTCTCGCTGCCGGCGTTTCCGTAATAAAACCCCCTCCTCCAACCTCGTTGATTAAACCTTACGGCCTCGGACGGGTCGCGGATACCTGGATCGGGCTTTATAAAGAACCGAGTTTCAGCGCCCCTTTTCTGACAACCATCCAACGCGATTCCCTGCTAACTTTGCTGAAACGCGAAACCTCCGATGAAGGTCCGCTCCACAATCCTCTTTGGTATCGTGTCCCCGACGGTTATGTTCATTCAGGGAAAATCCAGCAGGTAAAATGGAATACGCAGGCACCCTGGAGAAAGATTCCCGAGACCGGCGCCCTATTTGAAATCGCTGTCCCAT
The DNA here is from genome assembly GCA_965363875.1 of uncultured Anaerolineales bacterium. Classification (GTDB taxonomy): domain Bacteria; phylum Chloroflexota; class Anaerolineae; order Anaerolineales; family E44-bin32; genus E44-bin32. Next base: position 2,869 of record CBDTTY010000073.1, on the reverse strand, counting down.
ACACACGAAGTTACCGCGAGGCTGATCCGGAATCAGATCCACTATATCGCCTCTATTATCAATCGATTGCATGGGTTGAGGCACTTGTTGAAGGCACGGATGGTCGTCTCTGGTATCAATTACTTGACGACCTGCTCAAAATCAACTATTTCGTACGCGCTGAACACCTGCGCCGAATTCAACCAGAAGAACTCAAGCCACTATCCCCCGAAGTGCCTGTAGGTGCTAAACGGATAGACATCTCCCTCGCTCATCAGGAGTTAATGGCTTACGAGAATGATCGGCTGGTATTGCGAACAAGGATCGCAAGCGGCACTCCGAGTTCCCGTCCCCGTCCCAATGGCATCCCGACGGCGACACCACGGGGACAGTTTTACATCACCCAGAAAATGCCTCTCCGCCATATGGGTGATGGGCACATCACTGCAAATCTCGAGGCTTATGAACTTCCGGGCGTGCCCTGGGTATCCTACTTCACCAACACAGGCGTAGCCTTCCACGGCACATATTGGCACTGCGATTACGGACGACCTCAGAGCCATGGTTGTATCAACATGCGACCAGAGGAAGCGAAATGGCTCTTCCGCTGGTCCACGCCCATCATCGAAGCGGATGTCATCTTAGCAACGGGGCATGGGACATCCGTGTATATTTATTAATCAAGTGTATATCCAACAGAAAGAGAGTCTTACCAGAGAGGACAGTACTGACGAGGTTTTCCTCTAATACGGTTATCGCTTTCCATTCTCCCCCTTCACACGGTCGAACAGATCCCCCAGTTTCCCTGTCTCACCATACCCACTTGCGCCATGACTGATCGCTGCCTGCCCTTCTTCGTCCGTGAGCGCATCCGCGATGACATAGATCTCCATCTCCTCCGGGATCTGCCGCAGCTGCTTGATCAACCAATAATCTCGCTCCTGAGCAAGCCGCGCATTGGTTAGCACCAAGCCAATCCGCACGCGTTCAGCTAGAGCAACCGCCTCCCCCACTGAGCGCGCTTCAACAACGGGATACCCAAAAGCCTGGATGCGGAGGATCATGTTCTCCCGAAGAACATCATCCGGTTCGACGATGAGCACTCTAGAAGCCGGATGAATGCCGCCGTGCAGGGCAGTATGAATCGTCGCCAGGAGAGCGCCTGTACCCTCTGCCCGGAAGAGAAAACTCGCCGTCCCCATCTGAACCTCACCTTCGGGTCCGGGATACGTGGTAAGAAACAGGACAGGTATCTCTTGAGTACGGCGGTCCCCTTTCAACAGCAAGGCCAGATCGAATGCCGAAGGAGTCCGAGCACTAAGGTCAAGGATAATCAGATCGGGTGTCTCAGCCAGCGCCAACGCGTTCATATCATTTGCACTGGAGGACACAAGGACACGATACCCTGCCCCCACTAGATCATTCGCTAAGAGATCGCGTAAGTCTGGATCTTCGACGAAAATAAGAAGGGAGTTCACAGTCTGTGAGCCTTCCGGAATGTGCGTTTCCACCGCCCGGCGAATTTCGGAGATATCAGCCCTGGGCTCGATTGCTGCTCTGAGCGGCATAGCAATCCAGAGTCGGATGTCCGAAGCACTCGTGGTCTCTTGCCAAATATGACCATGGAATCCTTCGATTGCAGCTCTGCTTTCCTCGATCTTGATTTCTACATGCTCAAGGACAGAAGAGTCGCCGCTTTCTTCAGATTCAGCAAAAGGAGCTTCAATATCTGAGATGGAGAGCAGCATCCATGGACCGCTGTGCAGCGTCTCGCCGGACACTTCAGTCTGTGAGAGCTGATCGAGTGAGGGACTGCCGCCAGGAGCAATCTGTGCCCGTACGCGCACTTCCGTACGCACAGTTCCGGCGATTACTTGTGAGAGCAGATCACCTAATATGCGTACCAGAATGGTTTCGTCAGCAATCATAGCCGGCAAGTGCGCTGGGAATTCCGCAATTACCGCTACCGGTCTATCCCCGGCGGTCTCCGAAATCGAAGCTATCGCTTTATCAATTGTTTTTTGGATATACACCCAATCGGACATATCTAAACCCAGCCACTGTCAAGAGCATTTAATTTTTCACTAGCCGAATCACCATTCTACTCTACTCGACAATCCGACCAACGCACCTTGCGAAATAATAACAAATTGGACACTGGCGCCACAGCATTGTAGAATCCAATTTATGGAAGCTCAAGTAGCGGTTGTAAAAGTCGGCAAATACGCAACATCAGAGAGCGGTGACACACTTGAAATGACCGAAAGACCTGGCGGAGGGTTATCCTTCGTTCTGGTTGACGGCCAACGCTCCGGCAAATCCGCAAAGCTGATCGCAAACGTTGTCGCCCGGAAAGCAATCAGCCTTCTCGCAGAGGGCGTGCGTGATGGCGCCGCCGCACGCGCCGCTTCAGATTACCTGCACACATACCGCTCCGGGAAGGTTATGGCAACATTAAATATACTCTCCATCGATTTATCAAGCCAGACGATGGTAATCACGCGCAACAATCATGCACCGGCGATTCTCATCGAGGACGAACAAATCCGGGTTCTCGATGAGGATGTCGATCCAGTCGGAGTCCGGCGGGGGATCCGCCCTTCGATCACAGAAATTCCACTCCAAATTGGTCTTACGGCGATTATCTTCACCGATGGTTTGATACATGCTGGGGCGCGCTCAGGTACCGCCTTCGACGTTCTCGCGTTTGTACGAACACTCTTGGAGCAGGGCCCGCCAAATCCGAGAGAATGGGCGGATCTTCTGCTCGAGCGTGCAGTCGAACTCGATCAGGGACGTCCGGCAGACGATATCAGCGTTCTCATCGCCGCGGCGCTGCCCCGAGAAGGTGATGGTGAGACTCGTCGGCTGCTGGCGCGCATGCCACTCT
>CBDTTY010000072.1:0-10181 GCA_965363875.1 uncultured Anaerolineales bacterium | reverse complement strand
TGGGTCAATGGCGCAAGGAGGCTGTGGCGTTTTTGGAAGCCAATGAGAAGGCAATGGCCAAGATGCCGGTGTGGTTCTTTTCCAGCGGACCTACGGGTGAGGGAGATCCAGTTCAACTAATGCAGGGCTGGCGCTTCCCCGAGGCACAGCAACCCATAGCCAACCGCATCCAGCCTCGCGATACAGCTTTCTTCCACGGCGTCCTGGATATGAAGAAAGTCAACCTGGCCGAAAGGCTCGTCATCAAGGGCCTCAAGGCGCCGGTCGGCGACTTCCGAGACTGGGATGCGATCACCTCCTGGGCTGCGACTATCGCCAGTGCGCTGAAATAATCGGCGCTCTACCAATAAGATTAATTACATACGCCCCGCGCTGCTCGCGCGGGGCGTATCTTTTAGCTCCGAGGTTCTTAGATATCGAGGTTGGCCATCTGCTCGTAGAACTTCCAGCGGGTGATGACATCCTCGCGGATCGCCTCCAGCAGCATCCCTGCCCGATCCGGATCGGACTGGCGCAGTGCCCGGAAGCGATTCTGCTTGTACATAAAGGTCTCGATGTCCTCGGTCGGCACCTTGGAGTCGAGCTGCAGCGGGTTTTTACCCTGGTCACCCAGCCGTGGATCGTAGCGGAAGAGCGGCCAGAAACCACTTTTCACAGCATCGGTGTGAATATCTGTGGCCGTGGTCATGTCGATGCCATGGGCGATGCAGTGAGCGTAGGCGATGATCAGCGAAGGGCCATCGTAGGACTCGGCTTCGCTCATCGCCTTCACCAGTTGGGTCATGTTGTCGCCGTACGCGACCTGGGCTACATAGATGTTGCCATAGGTCATGGCGATGGCCCCCAGATCCTTCTTGGGCATGTCCTTTCCCGCAGCCGCGAACTTTGCCACTGCGGCGCGCGGTGTAGCTTTCGAGGCCTGACCGCCGGTGTTGGAGTACACACCGGTGTCCAGCAAGAGGACGTTCACGTTCTTGCCCGAGGCCAGCACGTGGTCCAACCCGCCGTAACCGATGTCATATCCCCAACCGTCGCCGCCCAATATCCAGACGGATTTGGGAACGAGGAAGTCGGCGATGCTCAACAACCGCTCCGCCTGCGGATCTTTCTGCCGCTCAAGAAGCACCTTGAGTTCGTCAACCCGACCGCGCTGGACTTCGATCCCCTCCTGCGTCGAGACGTCGGCATCCAGGATTTCCTTCGCCAACGCTGCTTTGCCATTCAATTTGACCTGATCTAGCAGCTCCCTGGCAAATTGGGTCATTTTGTCGACGGTGAGGCGCATGCCCATGCCGAACTCGGCGTTGTCTTCGAATAGTGAGTTCGACCAGGCCGGACCCCTGCCGTCGAAACGCGGCGCATAGGGTGTTGTCGGCAAGTTGCCGCCGAAGATGGAGGTGCAACCGGTTGCATTAGCGATGATGGTGCGATCCCCGAAAAGCTGGGTGAGCAGCTTGACGTACGGCGTCTCGCCGCACCCTGCGCAAGCGCCTGAGAATTCGAACATTGTGGGTAGGAATTGTGAGCCCTTGGTGGTGAAGCGGTTGAACAGCGCTGGATCGGGGTCGGGAATTGTAAGGAAGTAATCCCACTTTGCGGCTTCCTGCTCACGGAGCGGCGGTTGGGGCGCCATATTGATCGCCTTGCGTTCCGTCTTCTGGCCATCCGCATCCTTGGCAAAGGCCGGGCATATATGGACGCAGTTGCCGCATCCGGTGCAATCCTCCGGCGCCACCTGCAATGTATACAGCATATTCTCCATGCCGCGGCCCGTTGCCTTCACAGCCTGCCAGCCTTCGGGTGCATCGCCGTTGGCGAGGGAAGCGTCGTAGATCTTGGGCCGGATCGTGCCATGCGGGCAGACAAAGGCGCACTGGTTGCATTGAATGCACGCCTCCGGATCCCAGACCGGAATCTCTAGACCGACGTTTCGCTTTTCATACTGGGTTGTCCCGACAGGATAGGTGCCGTCATTTGGCAGCAGGGAAACGGGGAGTTCCTCACCACGACGGGCGATCATTTCGCCGGTCACCTTTTGCACAAACTCGGGGGCGCCCGCAGGAACAGGCGGAAGCATGCCAAGTTTAGAAGTCACTTTCTTCGGCAGATCAATCTTGTGAATCCGCTCTCGCGCCAGGTTGGAGGCCTTCACGTTCATGTCGACGACCGCCTTGCCTTTGCTGCCATAGGTGTCCTCGACAGCCATCTCGATCATGTCCTGCGCCTGCTCATCCGGCAGCACGCCGGAGATCTCGAAGAAGGCGGTCTGCATGATGATGTTGATGCGTCCACCCAGCCCGAGCGACTTCGCCAACGAGTAAGCATCGATGACGTAGAAGTTCGCGCCCTTGTCGATCAATGCCTTCTGAACCTCAGCGGGCAAGTGATCCCACACCTCATCCGCGGGGTAGGAGCTGTTCAGCAGGAAAGTACCGCCCGGCTTGAGGTTCTTGAGCATGTCGTAGCGCTCCAAGAAATGGAACGCGTGACACGCCAGGAATCCAGCCTGCTGGATCAAGTAGGTGCTTCTAATCGGGTTCGGGCTGAAACGCAGGTGGGATATGGTCATTGCGCCCGATCTCTTTGAGTCGTAGACGAAGTATCCCTTGGCGTAATAATCGGTGGCTTTACCGATGATCTTGATCGAGTTCTTATTCGCGCCCACGGTTCCATCAGCGCCCAGACCGTAAAACATGGCCCGGTGGACTTCATCGCCCTCAGAAGAGAAGGTGTCATCCCACTCCAAGTTTGTATGGGTCAGGTCGTCGACGATGCCGACGGTGAAGTGATTCTTCGGCTTCTTCTCGGACAAATTGTCCAGCACGGATTTCGCCATCCCGGGGTTGAATTCTCTTGAGCCCAACCCGTAGCGCCCGCCGACGATGAGGGGTCTCTCTTTTTCAGCGATGTCCCCATTTACGACGGCTTCGCTGATTGTGTTCTGGACGTCCAGGTAAAGCGGTTCACCTCCCGCACCGGGTTCTTTTGTGCGGTCGAGCACGGCGACGTACTTAACTGATTTTGGTAGAGCTTTAAGCAGTGCCTCCCCGCTGAAGGGGCGATATAGACGTACTTTTATTAACCCGACTTTTTCTCCCTGTCCGGCGAGGTATTCCACCACTTCGTGCATGGTGTCTGCGCCAGAGCCCATCATAATCACGACACGCTCAGCATCAGGTGCACCAACATAGTCGAAGAGGTGGTACTCGCGCCCGACGACCTCCGCGAAGCGGTCCATCGCTTTCTGAGCCATCCCAGGCACTTTCGTGTAATAGGCATTAACCGTCTCGCGCGCGGCGAAGAACACATCGGGATTCTGGGCAGTTCCACGAATCGATGGGCGATCTGGTGAAAGCCCCCGTAAGCGGTGCGCTAAGACCCAGTCATCGTCGATTAACGCCCGCATATCATCGTGGGTGAGTTCTTCTATTTTCTGTATCTCGTGGGACGTACGGAAGCCGTCGAAGAAATGCAGGAAAGGAATGCGTGATTCGAGCGCCACCGCCTGGGCGATGAGGGCGAAGTCCATCACCTCCTGGGGGTTATTGGAGGAAAGCATCCCCCAGCCCGTCGAGCGGGCGGCCATCACGTCGCTGTGATCACCGAAGATCGATAGCGCCTGCGCGGCGACAGAGCGAGCGGCGATGTGGAATACGGCCGGCGTCAGTTCTCCGGCGATCTTGAACATATTGGGCAGCATCAACAGCAAACCCTGTGAAGCCGTGAAGGTCGTCGTCAGGGCGCCTGTGGTCAGCGCGCCGTGAACTGCACCAGCAGCACCGCCCTCAGCTTGCATCTCTGTCACACTGGGCACCATCCCCCAGATGTTCGGCTCCCCTCGCGCCGCCTTCTCGTCGGCGATCTCCCCCATCGGTGAGGATGGAGTAATTGGGTAAATTGCAATAATCTCGTTCGTCGCGTAAGCAGTATGCGCGGCTGCGGCATTCCCGTCATAGGGGACAAGCTTTCGCTTGGTTTTCTTTGTAGCCATTTGGTGCTCCTTTTGAACCAATATGATGTAAATTAAGGGGTGTGCGCATAAGCGCGCAGAACCCCTTGGGTTATCCCAGATGAGTCTATTGTCCTGTCTGGTACAGCAGTAGTGTAAATGTCATCCTAAACCGGAGGATACCTGTTACTATTAAAGCCCTTTCATATGAAATGATCCTTGGTTTTAACGAAACAGACGCAACTCGGAGGTCCAATGCCAAACTTAAAAACAACCTATATGGGCATCGAATTAAACTCGCCGATCGTCGTCGCGGCGAGCTCGATATCCAGCTTCATCGACCGGATCAAGCTCGCCGAACAAGCCGGTGCGGGCTTGCTTGTGATCCGCTCCCTCTTCGAGGAGCAGATTCTCATGGACGCTCTGCGCCTTGAAGAAGAACTCTCGGTTGGCGCCGAGAATTTTCCCGAGGCGCTCTCCTATTTCCCGGAGATGGAACACGGTAAGGCGGATGAGCATCTCATGTGGATCGAAGAGGCGCGCAAAGAAGTTAAACTGCCGCTTATCGCCAGCCTAAACGCCGTCTCCTCAGGTGGATGGAGTAAGTACGCCAAACAACTTGAATCTGCTGGCGTGGATGGACTGGAACTCAATGTTTACGCCGTCGCCGCAGATCCGAAGGTCAACGGCTCCGTTCTTGAGGCGCAGCTGTATGAGATCGTTGAGGCTGTTATCGGTGAGGTCGATATCCCCGTTGCCGTCAAGCTCAGCCCTTTCTATACATCGATCGCCAATGTGGTATCCGAAGTGGACAAGCGCGGGGCGAAAGCTGTGGTGCTCTTCAACCGCTTCTTGCAGCCAGACATCGACCCAAAAACTGAGACGCTGATATCGGAGATGGTATACAGTTCGCCCGAGGAGATGAAATTACCTCTGCGCTGGGTCGCGCTGCTCTACGGACGGGTGAAGACTGACCTGGCCTTGAACACCGGTGTCCATTCGGGGTTGGACGCTGCCAAGGCGTTCCTCGCCGGCGCACAAATCGTGCAGACCGCATCCGCTCTACACAAACAAGGGGTCCCCTACATCTCGACAATGATCCGCGAATTGGAAGGGTGGATGGATGAGCACGACTACAAGAACCTCGACGACTTCCGCGGCAAGATGAGTCAGAGAGAGACCGATGACCCCTTTGCATTCGAACGGGCTCAATACATGAAACTACTGCTCGGTCAGCAATAAGCTTCTGCTGACTCAAGTGGGTTCCTCTCACTAATTAAAACAGGGCAATAAAAAGAGGGTGTCCAATCATGGACACCCTCTTCCGGTTCCTTGAAATCCTGCGCTTAGAACAGATTTAGTGTGTATGGGAAGACCAGGTTCAAGATCAACCCGAGCACGAATAACCCACCCGCAAGCTTGCCATGATGAAAAGCCGCAGAGACAAACCAGAGCGGCCAGACCGGGTAGTCCGGGGGCGGCTCGCTCGGCTTCGGTTCGTTGTAGATTTTCAACACCATCAACAAGCGTGGTATGGCGAAAAAGACCAGCAGCACCCATACCGACAGCGTGCCCGTGAGGACGAGAATCGCGGCGATCAGATAATAGCCCACCATCATCGCCTTGTTTAGCCTAAGAGATGCTTTATCGCCGATGATCACCGGGATTGTGCGTATCCCTTTTGCCTCATCCAGCTCGCGTTTATCAATGTGTTTTCCAACGAGCACGGTGGTGACGATCAACGCATACGGCACGCACGCCAACCAGACTCCGGGCGAAGGTATCTCACCTGCAGTAACGAAGTAGGTGCCCCCAATCATCAAGGGTCCCCATACCAAGAAGACCCCTGGCTCACCCAGGCCATGGTGTTTAAGTTTTAACGGTGGGGCTACATAGAACACACTGATGAAGAGGCCCGCCAGGGCAAAAATCAACACCTGCCAGCCCATACTGATGACGAAGTAGATAAGGATCGCCAGATCGATCAGGTTAACCGTCAAGATTGCGGTGAGCAAACTGCGTTTACTGATCATGCCGCTCAGTATTGGGTGGGGGGCGTATTGCGCTCGGGCATACTCATCTGTATCAACGCCGGCCTCAAGATCGAAGTAATCGTTGATCATGTTGTTGGCGGCATGTGCGAGGACCAGGCCCACCAGCGCTAACGCGAAGTGGTACCAATTCAAGTGCTCGGTAAGTGCCGCCGCAAGCAATCCCCCGATCAAGCCCGAGGTGATCGTCATCGAAAAAACCGCCGCCCGGGTGATGATCAACCACTTACTGACGACATCCATCTCCTTGTCAGGTGATAGATTTGCGGTTTCGAGTACTTCCTTCCAGTTGGAAAGTAGAGACATGAACCCTCCGAATTTTGTGAAATCCGATACCCGGTCGGGAGTGTATCAGGTCCCACACGGCTTGTACAGATTTCACCGAATCCGAAGTCGGGGAATCGCCGCCGCGCAGCTTAGAGATTACTCCCAGCGGAAGTAGCGCGCCGCCGCCGCTCCAAATACGACGAGTATGCCGGCAAGTACTGCAACCTCAAATAAATGATCCGCAAACGGTTCTCCGAACCACAACCCCCGGAGTAAGCGAGCGACGTAGGTGAGAGGTAAAAAATCTGAGACGCGTTGGAGAGAGGGAGGTAGAAATTCGATGGGCATACCCGCCCCTGACAAGAACATCATCGGGTAGAAGATCACCATTCCGATAACTTGCGCCACCCGCGCACCCGGAGCGACGCTGGCGATGAGGTAGCCCATAGAACTCATAGCTAAGCCGCTGAGGACAACCGCGAATAGTAAAAGCAGGATGTTCCCATCAAATTGAACCCGGTAGAGCAGCCATCCAACAGTGAAGAGCAAAGCCATTCCTAGAATCGTCATCGCCAGATTGGTCAACAGGTCGGAGGCAATATACGTTAGCGGGCGCATTGGCGTGGCACGAAACCGTCTGAGGATGCCCTGCTCGCGATAGCCCGCCGTAGTGATGGGTACAGATAGAAGGCCAATCGTACCCAGGATCAAAGCCGAATATGCAGGCATAGACACATCCATGCTCCCTAAGCCACCGAAAATCGGCGATGGGTCGTTGCCGTACATGGCACCGAAGATCAAAATCAACATCGTTGGGAAAGCCAGGGTAAAGAACGTCGCAATGGGTTCGCGGATGTATAGTTTGATCGAAGTCTTCGTCAGTTCGCTTAAACCGCGCATCTTCTTACTCCCTCACCGCTCTCCCCGTCAGGGAGAGGAATACATCTTCCAGGTTGGGCTGCTCTGTTCGTAGATCGTCAAAGTCGATACCGTTATCTTCCAACGCGTTGACGACTCTGCTGATGAACCGTTTCCCAGATCCGGAGACGATCACGCGATCCTGGCGGCGTTCGACATGTTCGACGCCGGGTAGCGCATCGAGATCCAGTCCCTTGGAACCATTCAACAGCTGGAAACTTAATCTCTTCTCGATTCCTAGATCGCGGATCATGGCCCGCGGGCTGTCCAACGCCACGACCTTGCCGTGATCCATAATGGCAACACGATCACACAAACGCTCCGCTTCTTCCATGTAGTGGGTTGTCAGAAAAACGGTGCTCCCCTGGTCGCGTATCTCGCGCACCAGATCCCACATCGACCTGCGCGCCTGCGGATCGAGCCCGGTCGTTAGCTCATCGAGAAAAACCACTTCCGGGCGGTTGATGAGCGCCAGGGCGATGAACAGCCGCTGTTTCTGTCCCCCCGACAACTTTTTAACCGGTGACTTCGCTTTCTCTTGAAGACCCATCCGCTCAAGTAGGACCTCGGGATCAACAGGCTCAGCGTAAAAAGATGCGAACAGATTCAAAGCCTCCCTGACCCGCAAACGGGAGGGAAGATCCGATTCCTGGAGCTGGATTCCGATTCGTTCCATTACAGTGCGGCACTCTTTATAGGGATCTTTCCCATGGACAGACACACGTCCACCATCAGGCTGTCGAAGTCCTTCAAGGCATTCAATAGTCGTAGTCTTTCCGGCCCCATTTGGACCGACCATGCCGAAGATTTCGCCTTCATCAACAGTGAAAGTGACTCCGTCTACCGCGCGCAAATCTCCGTAGCATTTCACTAAGTCGGTAACTTCAAGTACTGGTGCCATATCATTTTCTCCTCGATCGAAACTGCTGCCAGGCAGCAGCGCGATTCAGGGTTTGTCCTTCAATATTTGCTCGAGAGCTTTCACGTGGTCACTGAAAGCCTTCTTTCCTTTTCGGGTGAGGGCGATGAAGGTGCGCGGTTTTCTATCAACGAAGGTTTTTTCTAGACTTACATAACCGGCCTCTTCCAGCTTTCGTAAATGCGCCCCCAGATTGCCGTCGGTCAGATCGTGGAGATCGCGGAGGAAGGTGAACTCTGCGGACCCATCCTCGGATAGGGTAGACAGTGAGGCTACGATACGTAACCGGACAGGTTGGTGGATGAGTGTGTCGAGATTCGCCATCGGCTACGCCCTGACTCGCAGAACAAATATTCCTGAGATAATCAACCCTCCACCCCCAACGAAGGCAAGCCAAATTCCAAGGTAGGCAGGGATCAGTTGCCATCCAACGATGGCTAAAGCGGTGATACATAGACCTATATACAGTAGTGGTGGTGAAAACCAGAGCCCCATGATGACATATGCGAAGGCGACAAGAGTTGTGATGAATAAAAGGTAACGGTTTCCCTCAATCGGACCAGTGATCCAGAATAGCAGGCCACCATAAATGAAAATCATCAGCCATAATATGCCGATCCGCTTACCTTGCTTCGTTCGTACCCGCCGGCTTGATTTCAAGATGACCACTGCCGTTCCCACGATGCCGAAGACGTCAAGAACCAACCAAAGATACCCCTGTGCGTCGCCCAGGAATTGGCTGCCGAGGAAGCCCACAAGCCAGACGATCCCCCAAATGATGAACATATATCCCGTACCCGCTCGCGCAACTGCGTTCTGGGTCTGCACCATTGCCTGCCGAACGATCTCGAGCGACTCATTTGCCTCATTCCGATCCATAGTATTCCTCCAGAGTACTCTGTCTTATAGAGTACTCTATACCAATCGGGGCATTTTGTCAATACCCAACACCTACCCTGTATTGAACGGACGCGGAAAAGCTGATGATTTCCAGAAGCTCTAGCTTTCGGGTAAACTTGGAAATCTAATAAGAAGATGCCTAACGGAGGAAGTTCCTAAAGATGAATATCCTGGTAACCGGAGCGACCGGCTTTGTCGGCTCACACCTGTGCCGAGCGCTAACAGAAAAAGGCCATCATGTCCGCGCTCTCCACCGAACTACCAGTTCGCTGGCGTTGTTGGCAGGCATCCCTGTCGACCTAATTCAGGGAGATCTATTTGAACCCGATTCGCTAGCTCTCGCCACGCGTGACATCGAGGTTGTTTACCACTGTGGTGGTCGAGTCGGAAACTGGCGCGACGCTGAAGAGATGGCCGCCAGCCACGTCGAGGGCACCCATAATATCCTCTCCGCCGCCCGGCAATGCGGAGTTCGTAGGTTCATCCACACATCCTCCGTCGCTGCCCTGGGAGTACCCGAGCGCGCCGTGGAATCCAACGAGACTCTCCCCATCATGGATGAGAACCACACCTGGAACTACACCGCCAAGGAATGGCCCTACGGATACGCGAAGCACCGCGCCGAGGAAGAGGTGCGGAGCGCTGCCACCGAGGGCTTCCATACCATCATCCTCAATCCTGCTTCCATCATCGGTGCCGGGGATAAAAACCTCACTTCCAGCGCCATCGTCATGCACATGGCCCGCGGCAGGCGACCACCCATCCCTCCGGGCGGCCTCAATGTGATTCACATCGACGATGTGGTCGCCGGTCACATTGCCGCCCTAGAACTCGGAATGTTGGGGGAGCGTTACATCCTCGGCGGGGAAAATATCACCCTTGAACAGCTGCTTACCACGGTTGCGGACGTTGTCGGCGCGCCGCGCCCACGCTGGCACATCCCCGGCTGGGCTCTTCGACGCCTCTCGATACCTGCTGAACTGCTCGGACGGATAATGGGCATCCCTCTGCGTGGACATACATTTCGCCTGGCCGGGCGCTATTTCTACTATGACAGCCGCAAGGCCCAGCGGGAGTTACACCTCCCAACACCACAGCCCCATCGATCCGCCGTGGAAGACGCCTTCACCTGGTACCGGGATAATGGCTTCCTCGATTGAGCACACTCCGGCCTCAT
>CBDTTY010000071.1:0-10278 GCA_965363875.1 uncultured Anaerolineales bacterium | reverse complement strand
GGGCAGATGGCTATCGAGATAGGTGGTATATCCCGGAAGATCTGCGAACGCGCTCGCTGGGTTGACCTTGCGGTTGTGAGTCTGGCCCATCCGCCCGGGCGTTACCCAATTGCCAGGTTGAGTTCGGGTTTCCGAACGATGATCCAACGTTGTCCCAGACCCGTCGTGGCAGTGCCGGGAGAACCATCACCGATGAACCGAGCTCTGCTGGCCTTCGACGGCAGCCCAAAAGCTATGGAGGCGCTTTTCATTGGAACCTATCTGAATGCCCAGTGGGCAACAAGCTTGGTGCTCTTGACTATCACCGATGGGCGGAGAGTTACGGTGAAGATGTTGGATCAAGCCCAGCAGTACCTTGAAGCCCATGGTGCGCAGGCACTCGCTTTAAACAGGAGTGGTCCTGAGGCTGAGACCATCCTGGCGTCTGCTGAAGAATACGATTGTGACATGTTCATTATGGGTGGATATGGGATGCAGCCGGTGCAAGAGGTTGTGCTTGGCAGTACGGTAGATCAAGTGCTGCGAGAATCAAGGATGCCGGTGATTGTTTGCCGGTAGCGATAGGTTCAATCTGAAAGTATTCGTGATAATTCAGGATCAGCTGCAAGCCGGCGTAAATATAAACCGGCTTATTTATCGGATAGTCTCCTACTCTGAACTAAGGATTATGCCTAAACCTCAATAGCCCGGATCGGGAATACACCAACTACCTTTGTATCGCCGTAGGTTGTAATCGTCTGAGCGTTGTATCGTCTACTATGCATATGCCCATGCAATAAGTAACGCGGCGAGAACCAGGTCATCAGCGTTAGAAATACTTTAAAACCGACATGAGCTTGGTCTGAACCATCGTGAATCCCATAGGGCGGTGCATGTGTGATGACCACATCGACAAATCGGCCGTATCGCAGCTTATTCACAAGCAATCGGGGTATTAGTCTGGCGACGCGAGCGCGCATTTGGCCCTCGGTGTATTGAAAGGGAGTTCCCGGTGTATAGCGCATGGATCCGCCTAGCCCCATAAATATTAAGCCTTTGACGTTAACGACCCGTCCGTCGATGAGATCGCAGCCTTCTGCGATTTCAACGCGGCGGCCTGTCGCAGTATGAGAAACCTCCACATCGTGATTTCCGTGTATATAAAGAACCGGTTGATTTACCATCGTGACAATGTACTCAAGATAGTAATAGGGCAGGTCACCACAACCTACAAAGAGATCAACGTCTCCGTAATTGTGGAGGATGTGCTCCGAATAGACTCGCTCATCTACGCGGTCGCTGATGGCCAGGATCTTCATGCTATCTGAAACACCGTTATTCTTGAACCTCCGACCTCATTGTTACGGATTTTCTCGATTTTACCATCAGGTCCTCATTCGAATTGATGCCGGGCTCTCCCTTAATATAGGATAAGTTCTCTGTAATTAATTCGATTACAATAAATATTGAGCCAATGAAACCAATTATCCTTGGATTGAGAGAAAAACAATGTTTTCAGTTTCCGCTCGAACGCTGAATATCATAGCCGCTCTTGTCTGGTATGTCGGCGGCATTCGCTTGCTGCAAAAGGGTATTGACCTGTTGATTGAAGCAAATGGGATGGAACCAGAGCTAGCATGGCCCTGGATAGCTGGATTTGTGGGGCTAGCCCTCGGTGGATTGAAAGCAAAATATCTATTCACCAATAGCATTAAAAAGAACCTGATCAGAATTGATGGTTTATCTCAGCCAAAGATCTGGCAATTTTTCAGTCCAGGTTTTTTCGCCGCTTTAACAATCATGATCCTGGCAGGTGTAACCTTATCCAGGATGGCACACAACAATTACCCATTCTTGATCATTGTGGCAATATTGGATATCGGTATAGCAATCGCTCTGCTGGGAAGCAGCTATGTGTATTGGACACAAAAGGCGTTTGTGAAATAGCGTCTGAGATTATTGTTTTGACGGAATATCCGTCCTGTGTAAGGAAACATACCCTAATCGAAGAACGATATGCTTCGCATCGGAGGCACAGAGCAAAACAGGGGACCTCGCCCCTGACAAATCCGGGGACTTCGCAGGATAAACTCCCGCTTTTTCAGACTATTTCTGAGACGAGCAGATTCATATAAGGCTCGAGGCTGGAAACGCTCTCGAAGGTCATTGTCTGTTCGATAATGTCAGAAATTCTTCTCTCACTCATCGTCTTGTGGGCATTCGCCCGGAATTTCGCAAACAGATCATCATCGCTCATCGGATCTTCCGGTGAGCCTTTCGCATAGTCCGTTTGGGCGCTGTGTTTGCTCCCATCTTGCAGCGTGACCGTTACCGAGGCGCGCTTTATAGCAGGAAACAAAGCGTCAATCTCGGGATCAGCGATGACCTTGATCTTCTGAAGAGTCGACCTTATGTCTGGATCCCTCAATTTATGCTCTTCAAACGACTCGGGCAATACATTCCCGTCTACGACGGCCACGGCGATTACATAAGGCAGGCTGTGATCGGCAGTTTCCTTCGTGTCGGGTTTGTATTTACTCGGGTCGGAGAGGATGTCCGCGCCGCGAGTGGTTGTTTTAACCAGTATCTCTTGAATCTGATTGTGCTTAATCTCATGCTCGCCGATTACTTTGAGCGCCGCGCTTATTGGCTGGTGTGTGAGCGCCTCCGTAGGGAAGGCCTTATAACTGCACTTTGTGATGAAAAAATCATCGCCAAGCCCATCGAGCAGGGCGTCCGTGTCCCAGGTTACATTGTTTAGAACTTCAATCAACCCTTCTTTCCCCTCGATTACATGGACAGGACCCTCGTAACCTTCACGAGCCATTAACGCGGCGTACACACCGGCTTGCGCGGCGAGAGGGTCGGCGGTGTTTTTCATATTGGTGAGGTGCCCGGCAACAACGCCACCGAGCGTGAAGTGGCTGCTGCCGCTGATGCCCATGGCGGCAATGAGTTGATCAATTCCCAATTCATACAACTTACCGGCGACGAGCGGGCTGACGAATTGCGTTAGTGAAGCGTGGTGCCAGCCGACTTCCCGGATCCCCGGCGTGGCTGCATGACACCAGCGCATTTCCAGTTCATAGGCGATGATGGTTGCCACGAGGAGGTCTGCACCGTTTCGCCCATTGGCTTCCGCGGCAGCGAGAGCTGCGCCAAGGAGGTCCGATGGGTGGCTCGGGTCTTGAACCCAGTAGATATCGTTGTAATCAAGGGCGCGGATGAGCAGGCCATTCATCAATGCGGCATTCGGAGCGTTGGTTTTTGAGCCCGTCCCGATTACAGTCGCTTCCGGTGTGCCGCCGAGTTTCTCTGTGAAGCGATACATGGCCTGCATGTCCTCGTTCTGAGTTGCGGCCAACGCGCAGCCGATGCTGTCCAGCAGGAAGCGCTTCGCTTCGTAGATCGCGTCCTGTGGGATTTCGTCAAAGAGCAACCCGGCTGAGAATTCAGCCATCTTTCGGCTGATTGAGGTCATACCATCCTCCAAAATCAAAGCTTATTCGTTTGCGGCTATAGTTTACTGGCAACAGCATGTGCCATTTCAAGCGTCGTGCTTTCACCACCCATATCGTATGTGCGGACTTCTCCTTCAGCGATCACTTTCGCGATCGCCTCTTCAAGTGACTGAGCCATATCGATCTCTCCCAGCCAGTCAAGCATGAGCTTCACAGCGAGGAGCATGGCGATGGGGTTAACTTTGTATTGACCTGCATACTTTGGCGCTGACCCGTGGGTAGGCTCGAAGACGGCGAACTTGTCACCGATGTTTCCACTGGAGGCAAACCCAAGGCCGCCGACCAACTGGGCAGAAAGATCGGATAGGATGTCCCCAAACATGTTGCTCGTCACGAGCACACCGTAATTGTCGGGGTTTTTAAGGAGCCACATCATCTGCGCATCGATATTGGTTTCCCAGAGTTCAATATCCGCGAAATCGCTGGCGACTTTGCGAGCTTCTCGGATCATCAACCCACTTGTCTCACGCAGGACATTCGGTTTCTCAACCAGCGTGACAGTCGGGTAGCCAAACCGCTTGGCATACTCGAACGCTTGGCGGATGATCCTATGTGCACCACGATTTGTGATCACTCGCAGGCTGACAGCAAGCTCATCTCCCGGAATCGCGTCGAAACGCCCAATTGCCGGGTTGAATTGTTTCATCGTCTCCCGGACTTCCCTTGGGAGAGGGTGAAATTCGACCCCGCTGTACAAGCCCTCAGTGTTCTCCCGGAAGACGACCAGGTCGATGTCATCGCGATAATTTAGCGGGCTGCCCGGGTAGGCCTTGCAAGGTCGAAGGTTTGTATATAAGTCGAAATGCTGCCGGAGACGGACGATCGGGCTTCGGTATGATAGCCCTTTGCCCTTGAGTTCTGGAGCAAGCTCAAGTTCTGCTTCATCCGTGGGTTTCGAGGTGATAGCGCCGAACAATCCGCAGGTGCAATCTTCTAATAAGGCAATCGTCCTTTCCGGGAGCGGATCGCCTTCCGTACACCAGAATTCCCAGCCGATGTCCGCAGGGATATATTCGGCGTCGAGCTTTATTGCGTCGAGGACAATCTGCGCGGCGTCCATTACATCTACGCCTACTCCATCACCCGGCAACCATGCGATTCGATATTTTGACATTGATTAAAACTCCTCTCAGTTTGTCCTCGTATGATTTCGTAACGTTGGAATCTTCATTCGAAGGAACTCACGTAGATGCTTGATTGGAACTTAAAATATTCCCGGAAATAAGTGATTGCCATTGTTACTGTCACTGCTGGCTTCCTTCTAATCGTTTCTTCGTGTGAGCGATGAGACCACCGGCATCGAAAATCTCCCTGACGACTTCTGGAAGGGGGGTGAAAGAAAAGATGCCCTTCTGCGTGTGGATCTCACCTTTGTCCAGGTCGATCTCAACCTGTTCGCCATCTTGGATAGCTTGGACGGCTTCAGGGCAGATGAGCGCCGGAAGCGCGGCGTTCAGACAATTGCGGTAATAAATTCGCGCGAAGGACTCAGCAATGATTGCCCCCAAGCCGCCCTCTTTCAGACAGGTTACTGCTTGCTCGCGCGAGGAGCCGCAGCCCCAATTCTTCCCGGCGATGATAATGTCACCAGGTTTGACCACGCCGGCGAAGTTAGGGTCCAAATCCTCGAGGGCGTGCGCCGGCATTTCTGCTGGCTCGCTGATGGTGTAAGTATATTTTCCAGGGAAAATAACGTCGGTGTTGACGTTATCGCCATACTTCCATGCACGACCACGGATGATTTCCATTGTTTTCCTCAATCCAGGGTATTCGGGTGCTTGATTTCCCCGGCGACAGCGGAGGCGGCGGTGACTGCCGGGCTGGCGAGGTAAATCTCGCTTTCCTTCGTTCCCATCCGGCCTTGAAAATTGCGATTGGCGGTGCTGATCGTCACCTCGCCGGGTGCAGGGACACCCAGGTGGTTGCCCATGCAGGGTCCACAGCCGGGGCTTTCCACTAGTGCACCAGCGTTGAGAAAATCCTCGACATACCCCTTGCGCAATGCTTCCCGCAAGATTTCGGAGGAAGCCGGGATGACGATCATCCTTGTCCCGGGAGAAAGCTTCCGCCCGCGCAGGATTTCTGCGGCAGAAGCGAGGTCCTCCAGACGGCCGTTTGTGCAGGTTCCCAGGAAAGCCTGGTCCACTTTCGTCCCCGCGACTTCCGACAATGGTTTAACGTTATCAACGGTGTGCGGGCAGGCGATCATAGGCTCTAAACCGCCGGCATCGATTTCAAGAACTTGCAAATAAGCAGCGTCTGGATCCGGAAGCACAGGTTCAAAATCACGTCTGGCCCGGCTAGAGAGATAGTCGAGGGTTTTATCATCCGGCGGGATGTAGCTGTTTTTCGCGCCCATCTCAGCCGCCATATTGGTGAGGGTCGCACGTTCGCTCAGGCTCATGTCCGCGATCACGTTTCCGTGCCACTCGACGGACAAGTACAATGCGCCGTCCGCTCCGAGATCGCCAATGATTTTCAGGGCCAGATCCTTTGGGGTAACCCAGGCTGGCATCTTTCCGGTAACGATAATCTTCAAGCTCTCCGGGACCCGCAGCCAGAGCGTACCGACCGCCCAGATGGAGGCCATCTCGCTGCGGCCGATGCCTGCGCCGAAAGCGCCCATAACTCCTGCGTGAGGTGTATGCGAGTCTGAGCCAAGGACAATCTCGCCTGGAAGCGCCAATCCCTCCTCAACGAGAACCTGGTGGCAGATGCCTCGGCCGACGTCGAAGAAGTGAGGAATCGCTTGCTCATGCACAAAATCGCGTATGATGCGATGGTTTTCTGCGTGTTTAGTTGTTGGAGCAGGGGCAGCATGATCGAGGAAGATCGCATGCATCTGCGGATTAAATACCTTCTTGCCGCCCATCCGTTGGAAGATGCCCACGATGGCGGCAGTGTTATCGTGCGATAACGCGACCTGTGGCGTAATCTCGACGATATCGCCAGGGTTTACCTGTCGTTTATCGGAGCGGAGTGCGAGAATCTTTTCAGCGAAGGTTTGTCCCATGTGATCCTCTTTACCCTGAAGGTTCCATAATCATGGGTGTTTTGATGCGTATTTTGTCAGGTCGAAGTCGGTGAAATCGGCGTGGTGGAAGACAATTGACTCCGGTCGCCGTGTGAATTTGTCGCCCTCCCAGGAGTGGGTCGCTACAATATGCATGACGGCTTCTGGGATCTCATGTAAATAACACAGGGCGACTCCCGTGAAGGGGTGGCGTAGGTATTTATATGTGCTAGCCCAAACGAATGTATCCCCTTCGCGGCTGAACTCAAGCAGCTTGCCAACGTCCGCTAACAGCGCGCCAGCGATCAGGACATCCTTATCGATCGAATACCGCTCTCCATAGGCATCAGCGAGGACTTCCTCCATAGCGATGCACAATCTGCAGACAACGCTTACGTGTTCGGGGAAGGTGATCTCAACTTTATCGACCAGGAGTGTATAGGGCATCGTCTCGAGGTCTTCAAGCTGCCAACCTCCTTTTGCCAGGGCATCTTCCCAAACCGAGATGACTTTTCCTCGTAAATCGTCGTCCTGGATCTGGTTGATTTCTGGGATGAGATCGGCTATCGAGTTTGGCATCACAGACCTCCATGCGTGAATGACTTACCTGTCAATCTAAAGATCGCGGCGCGGGGCCGTCGTATGAAATTTCTGTGGGATGAATGCGGCGCATAGGCCGTTCGCGTATCTGCTCTTCATGAGCCTGAAGGATAAGTCCCGGTACTCTGGCGATGAAGAACATAGCATTCGCGAGTTCAGATGGGATATCAAGATCAAGGAGCACGGCGGCGATGGCACCATCGACGTTGATCGGGAGTGCTTTTCCTGTGTCTTTCAATGATGATTGTATGGCGATGATCATCTGTACGCCTTCTCCGGCAATCCCTAACTCCTGAGCAAGCTGAAAGAGTTTCGCCGTACGTGGGTCGTCGCTGTGGATGCGATGGCCCAGCCCTGCGATCCGTTTACCGGAAGCTTTATGTCCGGCAACGAGATCGGCTGCGATTTTGTCAACGGTCTCACCTGACTGATTGACGCGATCAATCCCGCTTTGGAGGACCTTCATGCAACCTTGTATTGCGCCGCCATGATGGCGATTGATGGAAAGAATCCCGGCAGCCACTGCGGCATTGAGTGGCGCTCCAGTGGACGCCACTGTGCGGGCAGCAAGCGCAGAAGGAGGTGAAGCTCCGTGATCGATTGATGAGACGAGTATGGCATTCATCATCCTGGCTGCATCTGCTGAAGGCAGTTCACCTTTAAGAGCGAGGTATACAGCCTCTGCGAAGGAGATAGAGCCCATTAGTTCATCGATTCGGTAACCACGCAAACGGACCTCATTCGGTTTGATCTCAGTGATCGAGGTGTTCCAACTTAGATCGGTCATAGTTTTATCCCATGCTTCTCAAGAACGGATTTGGTGGCATGAGGCAGATCTCCGAAGGCGTCCACAACTGTGGCTCCTACTTCCTGCAGACGCTTTACCTTTCCTTCGTAGGTGCCTCGATTGCCTTCCACAATTGCACCTGCATGACTGAAGCGTGTGCCGCTCTTGGCGGCTTTCCCGCCTATGAAGGCGATAATTGGTTTTGTCACTTCGCCCGATTCTACGAGGTCCGCGACTCGCTCCTCTTGGCTGCCGCCAATCTCGCCGAACATCACGATTGCCTTTGTTTCCGGATCCTTCTGGAAGAGTTTAACAACTTCAGGGTGGGGCAGGCCGACGACTACATCTCCACCGACGTGAACAAGCGTTGTCGCGCCGATGCCTTCCTGAGCGAGGTAATAGGCCATGGATGAGGTGATACCGCCGGAGCGTGAGGTGATCCCTACCGGTCCGGGGAAGAACCAGGAACGTGCGGATGCCGCACGACCGCCGATCATCCCCAGTACGCCTTTGCCCGGGGAGAGAACCCCCAGTGTGTTTGGTCCCACGAACTGTGCCTTATGCTTTTTCGCGCTGTGCGCAATCTCAAGCACGTCGTAGATCGGGACTCGGTCCGGGACAATAACCAGCAGTTTTACGCCAGCCTCGATCGCCTCCAGGGCTGCACTCCGGACCAGCGGAGCAGGTATGAATAGCACGCTGATGTCGAATTTACCACACGCTTCACTGGCTTCGAGTACCGTATCGTAGACGGGTACACCGATGATCTCCTGGCCGCCCTTACCGGGCGTGACGCCGGCGACAATATTGGTGCCATAATCCTTCATCAGGGAGGCTCTCGTTCGTCCTTCACGCCCTGTGATACCTTGGACGAGGACACTTCTCTTATCATCGATCAGGATCGACATATCCGCTCCTGGGATCGTTCTCTATTGAAGAGGGTTGGTAAATCTTACTCCAGCCCTGGTATTGGAAGGTCGACATAACCGCCCCGGTTGCCTCCAAAGTAGCACTCAACCTGGCAGGCGAGGCACTCGATGCAGCCGCCTTTTCGGGCTTCCTCCGCACTGATATTTAACACGGGGAGACCGTCCTTAAGGACAAGGATTTCTGGCACACAGGTTTCAATGCAGATATGTGTCTCACAATGGCGACAGGCTGCGTGATCGAGAAGCACAGTGCCACCGGATACAGTTTCAAATTGGTACGGCTCTTCAGGCTGGGGTTTCTCAACGGGCGGCGCAGTGTCTTCAACGGGAAGAAAATCCTTTACTAGAACATCCAGGCGATCTGAACAGAAATCGGGTGAGTCGTCTTTCCCATAGGCCTCGATGGGCACCGGGATAGCGTTGTTAACCCGTTCCATGAGCGCAATAGCTCGATCTTCCGCGTTACCTCCTAATCGGATCACCGCGGGGACGTTCAATGGGACTTCAAGAAATGCCTTTGCGAGACCGCGGGCGCTGTGGAACTGTTCCTGCGAGGCGACACCTGAGCCGGATGAAAAATAGCCATCGATGGGTCCCTGGGCCAGGATGATCCTGGCGGCGCGATATACCTTCGATGCTGGTGGATTCCCACTTGTATCAACGAAGTTGGCAATCTTGTACCCTTTGTTCAGTATGGCGTCCATACTCATCATCGATCCCCCGCCGCCAGCGCCGTGAAAACCGATGACTTTATCCCCACGCTCGAAATCCTGCTCCATCTGAATGAAGTAGAAGGTTCCGCGATAATCACCCTTCTCAACGTCCCAGGCGATGCGCTCGAGCTCGGTTGGCGGCCGGTCGAATTCGCGGGCGACTTCTATCTCCAGCCGCGGATGCCGGAAAACGGCATAATCATCGACGGTGATGCGGCAGTCGGCGGCGATGAGTTTTCCATCCTCCGTGAGCACAATGGGGTTGATTTCGGCTGCGCGTGCATCTGAATTGCGAGCGACGAGATAGAGTCGTGATAGCAATAGCCCCAATGCCAATTGGAGCTTTCCTCGAATGCCAACCTGGCGAACAAGATCGCGGGCGTAGTAGTCAGGAAATCCGGTTTGGATATCGACAAGCGTCTGGGCAAGTGCATCAGGATGTTCGCTAGCGATCTGCTCAACGCCCGATCCGCCTTTGCTGCTGAAAATAATTCTGGGTGCTTGGGCGATATCATCGATAATGACGCCGGCATAGAATTCCCGCTCTACATTGAGTTTCTCTTCAACCAGCACTGTGTCGATTTCAAATCCGCCGACCTCCTTGCCTAAAATCGCACTCGCCGCAGCTGTGGCGGTTTCGGGTGAGTCAGCAAACTTTATCAGCCCGAGAGATGCACGCCCGGTCACCCAAGCTTGTCCTTTGACAACAACTTCACAGCCAAGCTCTTCTGCGATC
>CBDTTY010000070.1:0-10302 GCA_965363875.1 uncultured Anaerolineales bacterium | reverse complement strand
TTGGCGATTACGCACCACCTCCTTTTCATCAAGTTATTTTTTATCCCGAATATGCTTCGGTAGGTTTGAAGCAGCACAACACTACCATGCCCGATTTACACGATGTGGCAGGCCACCCAATGATCAGTGGAGATTTCACGCCACTCGGGATCCTCTTGCTTACAAATATCGATCGCCACAGGGCAGCGTTGATTGAAGCGACAGCCTTTGGGCGGGTTAACCGGACTGGGTACATCCCCCTCTAAAAGGATCCTCTGTCGTTTGCCCTCTTTGATCGGGTCGGGGATCGGTATGGCTGACAGCAGCGCCTGTGTGTAAGGGTGCAAGGGATGGGAATACAACTCGTCACGTGTGGCGAGTTCCACAATCTTTCCCAGATACATCACCGCCGTCCGGTCGGAGATATGGCGCACCATACTCAGATCGTGGGCAATGAAGAGATAGGTCAAACCAAACGTGGTCTGCAGCTCTTCCAACAGGTTGACCACTTGCGCCTGGATGGAAACGTCCAGCGCGGAAATCGGCTCATCCAAAACCAAGAAATCCGGTTGCAAGGCCAGCGCTCGGGCCACGCCGATGCGCTGCCGTTGCCCGCCGGAAAATTCATGGGGGTAGCGGTTGACGAAGTGAGGGCTCATCCCGACGAGTTGAAGCAGCTCTTGCACACGCTCCCTGCGCTCCCGCCCATTGCCTATGTTGTGCACTTCTAGTGGTTCGGCAATGATTTTGCCCACCGTCATCCTGGGGTTGAGAGAGGCGTACGGATCCTGGAAAATCATCTGCATGTTGCGTCTTGCTTGGCGCAGCTCTTCACCCTTCAACTCGGTTAAATCGACGTCGCGGTAATACACCTTACCTGAGGTAGGACGATACAGTTGCAAGATCGTTCGGCCGGTCGTGGACTTGCCGCAGCCGCTCTCTCCCACCAGCCCAAGCGTCTCGCCCTCACGAATGTTGAATGTGACCCTGTCAACCGCTTCGATCGAACCGACCTGGCGCTGAATGATGATGCCGCGTGTGATCGGAAAATGTTTCGTCAGATGATCAACCCGAATCAGTACGTTGTTCTCACTCATCGAAGTTCACCTGTCTTGATGTCCACAAAGCATGCAATCCGATGCCCCGGGGCTACCTCATTCAACTGCGGGATCTCCCCCCAGCATTTCTCCGTCACAAATGTGCAGCGCGGTGCAAACGCACACCCAATCGGTAGCTCATATAGCTCCGGTGGAGCCCCTTCAATCGACATCAAGGTCTCTCCCGGGCTGCCGTCCATGCGCGGTAGGGACTGTAAGAGCGCGTATGTGTAGGGATGCCGCGGATCCTTATACAGAGGCCCGATATCCGCTTCCTCCACGACGAACCCCGCGTACATCACCATCACCCGGTCTGCCAACCCGGCAATCACTCCCAGATCGTGTGTGATCCAGATCAGCGACATCCCTAATCTGTCCCTCAGCCGCTTCACCAGGTCCACTATCTGCGCCTGGATCGTCACATCCAGCGCCGTCGTCGGCTCGTCCGCGATCAGCAGCGGCGGGTTGCACGCCAGTGCCATCGCAATCATTGCGCGCTGCCTCATCCCTCCGCTGAATTGATGGGGGTAATCATCCAAGCGATCGGCCGCCTCCGGGATCCCTACCATGTTCAGTAGGTCAGCCGCCCTCTCCTGCGCCTCCTCCTCGCTCATCCCCAGGTGCAAAAGCATGGGCTCCATAACCTGGAATCCTATCGTCAGCACCGGGTTCAGCGATGTCATCGGATCCTGGAAGATCATCGCGATCTGGCTCCCCCTCACATCTCGCATCTCCTCTTCTTTGAGTTCCACAAGATTGCGATCGTAGAACATCACGCTGTCGGTTATAACTTCGCCGGGAGGTTGCGGGATCAACCGCATCACCGAAAGCACAGACACGCTCTTCCCACAGCCGCTTTCTCCGACAATCCCCAACGTCTCCCCCTCACCTACATAAAACGAGACCCCGTTCACCGCATGCACTGTCCCTTCATCCGTGTGAAACCGGGTCTTTAGATTGTTCACTTCCAGAACTTTTGGCGCCAAGGTCTCTCTCCTCTGTCGATTTGCGAGGTGTTATGCCGTATTTTATTACGTAATCGCCCGGATGCTCATATGATCTTTGTATGCAAACCTATGGATGGAATCGCAAGGACTGTTTGGGAGATATGTTTGAGGTTCGGAATGCCATCGAAACGAGAGTTCGTCGTTACCTCGTCTGAATTTATCTGCAACAGGTTCCCTCAAGCGAATATGGAATAGCAATGTTGAATTTCTGATTATACACTAATTTATGTGGACCATGAATAAAAATCATTCTCGCTTCACATTCGTCCTAGACAATATGACATGGAACCGTTTGTTGTTCTTGATTGCCCGGCTCGGCTCGTCATCTTTCCCTTTAACCTATTGCGACCAACATTCCTGCTTCAAGCAAGAACGTGTCCTTTACCCAAGATTGAACAATGCACGGAGATAATTGAGGTGGATTCCAGCAATAGCTATCCCTTGAATGTAAGAATATCACCGGCTCATCGGCGTTTAGGAAGGATATCAACTCGAGCCCGCGTGAAAGCACCCATTTTAGAGTCATACACAGCACCATAACTCTCGTCAATTTGACTGAGGGATGCAATGAGTTCTTAAGAAGTTGAGAGCGGCTCCACCGCGGGATATCTTGATAGATGACCCAATCTTTCAGACGGCGTGAGATGATAATATCCGCTGGATCATACATGGGGGTATCAGTATTCATAGGTTACCTCTTGGATCTGACCCACATTGATCACGTCGTCTCATAAAAAACCGCCCGCAACGCTTCCCGGTGGATACCAAGTTGTTTCTTTAACACTCTTCTGGCGTAGTGTAAGCGCGATTTAACCGTGCCAACCGGGATCTCCAAGATCTCAGAGATCTCTTTTAAAGAAAGATCATTAATGTAATAAAGAACGACAACCATACGCTGCTGGACAGGCAGGGCGAGGATCGCCTGCCGGACCCAACGCCAACTTTCGTCCCGCTCGGCGATATTGTGCGGGGAGGCAGGACGGCGCTCCGTGATAATGCGCTCCGCCATCTCATTGATATAACGCATCCAGCGGTTTTTTCGTTTGATCCACGTGTATGAGAGATTGACCGTCATTCGATACAACCAGGGTTGCAGCGGCCGCGAGGGATCGATGCGCTCCGCGAAACGATGAAGACGCAGGAAGACCTCTTGAAGCAGGTCGGCGGCCATATCAGGATCACAAGTAATCGCAAGCGCTGTTCGATAGACGAGATGGCGGTGGCGGTCATACATATCGCCCAGAGCGTCTAATTCCCCAGCCTGTAGCTCGAGGATCAAATCACGGTCGAGTTTATCTTCCACGATTTATTTCACCATTATCCTGACTAAATACTCTCAATAGTGACAGAAGGTTCAACTTGGTTCATTGGGTCTCGATGAAGCCCGAGCCCTTATGGACATTCAACTCCCGAATCGAAATGTTCCAATCCAAATAATACACTAAAAGAAAGCGAATCAACCTCGATTCCACAAATGTCATTGTTGTATGCTACAAAACGCGGTGCCTGGTAGAGCGGAATGCCTGGCAGGGCTTGGACGAAGATTTCCTGCGTGTCCAGCAGCGCCTGCGCATAACCCTCGACATCTACCCGCCCTAGAAGAACTCTCTCGCAAGACTGGTTATAGGCAAAATCATTAAAACCGGTCGCATTGACGCCAAACGGGCTTTTCTCTGTTGGAAGTTCTCGCTCAGCAAACATCTCGCACAATGGTGTGATCCACTCCGGCCAGGGCCAAAGGACGGCGTCGAATCCCCGCCCGAATACTGGACCCTCAGGATATGGCGCTGTCAAGGACGAGAAGTCTACGGCCTCCACCTGCACTTCGACGCCGCAAGCTGCCAGATCATCTTGAAGGCTCGATGCGGTCTGGTCATTCAGGTCGCCCTCAGCCGTCAACAATGTGAATGTGAAATCCGTTCCGAAAGCTACTCCGGGAACGCCATAGGCGACCCTGGGAAATGACTCATCATCCGCTTCTACCCAACCCACCTCAGAGAGCAATGCCCGGCCCGCGTCCGGATCGTAGATAGGCAAACCCGGGCTATCCAGATGAATGGGATTGCCTTGGGCAAGATAACTGTCCGCTAAAACCCCAAATCCCAGGAGCACCTCCGTGAGCAGCGCCTCGCGATCAATGCAATGTGCGAGCGCCTCCCGCGTGCGCGGCTCTTCGAAGAATGCTTCACCTTGACGACCAACGGGGGCAGTATTGAAGTCCAGCCGCGTGATTTCAGATCCGGGAACCCAGTCGATTTTAAAACTCCCTTCCTCGGCATACTGCTTTAATGTGGCCGCTGCCGAAACACCCAGGAGCGATTCGTCCACCAGGTCGCATTCACCGGTCAGCAGTTGCTGGATCGCCGCTGTACTATCGCTTTGAAGAAAACGGAACAGCAAACGATCGAAGTTTGGCAGCCCCTCAGGGGCGCGGAAGTAGTTAGGATTCTTTACGAGCAGGAGCTGCTCTCCAAATTGCCACTCCTCTATTTGATAAGGTCCCCACCCGATTGGTTTTCGCGTGGCAAGTTCGGCATTCTGGAGATCCTCCGGTGCAATGTCCCCCAGCAGATGCTGCGGAAGGGGTTTCCAGAAAAGCGTCGCATACTCGGGATCGAAATATCCGGGGACACCTGTCCAACGAATTGTCGTATCGTCAATGACCTCATACGCCGCGGTCCGGTCAACGAGGTATTTCGTCGTTGGGATGGTCAGATCGCGATCGAGATCGAAGGAGAAGAGCGAGTCGGATGTAGTGAGTGGTGCTCCATCGGACCAGGTCAGATCAGGCAGAAGCTGAAATTCTACGACCAGCCGTTCCATCTGGACTTCGCCTCCCGGATAAATCTCGATGCATTCGGTCCCTGTGCATCCAACCGGCAAATAGGGACTACCGAGGCGAAGGTTCGCGGGCAGTAAGGTTTCAGGGTTGAGGTAAACCTCATACTCCGCGACCGTAACTTCTTCCAGCCGTGCCCCTCCAGTTTCAAAGCTGGGAAGGTCCCCTAGAATCACTGGAAATGCCCGGTAATCCACGATATCAATAGGTCCATCGTAAAGCGCCTCAAGCACAGCCCGCGCCTCTCCGCCGGTCTCTCCATAAAGATAGGCATCGCTGTAAATGAATAGAGATTCGGGTTCACGATTAAGGCAAACGATAAGCGTCTTCGGCGGTGGTGGCAAAGGAGTTGGATCAATTGTCGTCGACGTTTCAACCGCGGTTGACGCTGGCGGTAAAGGAATATCGACGGATGCAGGGGCACGACAACCTGCAATCATTACGCCCATGGTGAATACAAAACCCCAGAGAAGGAACCGTTGCTCCCACAAACTCACTTTTCCCAAGCTCTCCCCCAATGTTCTCATTTCGAGTCCTCCTCTTCTGCTTGCATTAATTCTTCCAGTATATCTCTCTCTTCATCCGTCAACCGGGTTTGGTCAAGAAGCTCTGGGCGTCTAAGCAAGGTTCGGCGCAGAGATTGCTCTACACGCCAACCGGCAATGCGCGCGTGGTCGCCGGAACGCAGAACTTCAGGCACTTCCCAACCGCGGAAAACTGGCGGTCGAGTGTAGTGCGGATGCTCGAGCAGACTGTTGGTATGAGAATCCTTTTCCGTCGCCTCAGAATCCCCCAGAACGCCGGGCAGTAAGCGGCTTACCGAGTCTATTAAGACCATTGCCGGTAATTCACCACCAGACAGGACGTAATCCCCGATGGAAACCTCATCGGTCGCTAAATGCTCGCGGATGCGTTCATCGACGCCTTCATAACGACCGCAGATAAGCGCAATACGCTCGCTCCCAGCAAGCTCCCGGGCAATCGTTTGATCGAAAACACGGCCTTGAGGGGTGAGCAGGATCACAGGGACATCACCTTGTGAATCCTCGAGGATAGATTCAACGGCCGCGAAAATCGGCTCAGGCTTCATCACCATACCGCCACCACCACCGTATGGCTGATCGTCGGTTGTCCTGTGGCGATCGGTCGTGTAGTCACGAAGATGGTGAAGATGTACTTCAATCCGGTTTGATTCCTGTGCTTTGCCCAGGACGCCGGTTTGGAGATAAACATCCATCACTTCTGGAAACAACGTGAACACTTCGAAGCGCATATGAATTGAGCCTTATCGCAGCTTAGAACCTACCCGTCCATTTAGAATTGCGCAGTGTTTACCCTTGAAAAAGAATTCGGAACGCTTTCGGCGTCTACGCTGATTATAATCACATCTACGAAGACCTCCAAAAGCGTTCTCGGTAAAATTAGTGCTGATGAATCGCATTTTCTTCCCCCTGATTGTCCCCCATTGAGACATTAAGCAACACACTCCTTTCAACCTCTTTGTAGAGACGCAGCATGCTGCGTCTCTACGTCCCTCACTGGTTTTGAACGTTCGGGAGATACACACATTCGGTTTGGAGATGGAATGGGCCAGGAAAATAACCGGTCCTTCCTGCAACTATAGCGTTCAGGGGGTTATTGGTTTTTGTGGAGTGCGGAAGCTCTGCTTCCGGTCACAGGCGCAGCCTGCGCCTCGAGGAGTGCGCGATAAACCTCCCGCAGGATAAGAAAACCTGCGGGAGGTTTGGTGGTAATTGGTTATGTAAGGAAGGCGGGCCGACACGCGGGTCGGCCCCTACACGTTACGGGAATTGTAGAACCGCACCAGCGGATTCGCCCGAATAGGCGAAAGGTTGCCTCTCCTTGTCATTTCGAGTGAGCCTTGAAACAGTGAAGTATTGACAGTATGCATGAACCTGTCATGCTGAACCCATTCGAAGTCGCCCCACAAGGCTCAAGGTGAACTCCGTCGGAGGCATCTAAGGCTGCGGTTTATAAAAATGGGGTCAAGAGCAATCGCTTGAATCTGCGCGCTCATTCACCCACGCCGCCAGCACCTGCTCGGTCGCTTGAAACCCCAACGGTGGAAGATCGTCAGCATCGAAGAAAGAGACGGCATCCGCGTCATCGCCTGCAGCCAACACGCCACCCACGATCCGTCCCCGATAGAAAAGCACGATACTTGCGCCACGCGGGTGTTCCAGCCCATAAAACACATCCACAAGGTCGATGATTTCCACTTCCAACCCGGTTTCCTCCAAACACTCCCGGACCGCGGTGGAGCGCGGATCTTCCTGCCCATCGACGAAACCGGCAGGGAGCGTCCATTTTCCCTGCATCGGTACATTAATGCGCTTCACCAACAAAATTTTCCCATCGCTCTCAACGAGGACACCCGCCGCGACTTTCGGATCCTGAAAGTGAATGTAGCCACATGCAGGACAGACCGGGCGGATCGCCCCGAACGCTTCGCTCTCGTTCACTTTATTGCCACAGAAAGGACAAAAGCGAATGGGGGCTAACTTATTCATACGCGTTTAGTACGAATCCAGAGGGTCAAGCCACCGAGAATTAATACGAGGGAGCCAAAACCAATTTCAAGCAGGCGCAGAATTGGTAAAGGGGCAGGTCCCCAACGCCCTGTTGTTTCTTGTGCAAATGCCAGATCAGCATCTCCTGGCGGCTCTATGTCAGATTCCGTGGTCTCAGCTACGGCGTTCATGCTTTCCGCATCCAGCGTCGCCGCATGTTCATCTGCGCTTGGCTCAGCCAGCTGTTCGCCAGCACCTTCGCCAACAATTGTCTCCTCTCCAACCGCCTTTTCTGCCGGCGGTTGCGGTGAGGGCGAAGCCCCCGAACGAAGTGCGTCATCGGGTTCGCTAGGTGCTTCCACCGCCGGCGGTACAAGCGCCCCGGCAACCTCCTCCTCCGCTAATACATCGGCTCCATCGCGTTGGTCATCAGCCTGAGCGAAGGTTTCCCCGATGCCGAGTTCTGCCTCGGCTTGTGGAGCAGCAACCAGAGCTTCTTCTACCGCGTCGCTCATCACAGCTCCCCGCGAAGCCATCGAGAACTGACCAGTAAATGTATCCAATCCCACCAGGGCAACGAAGGCAATGGCAGCCAGCGCCGTCGCGAATTGGAAGACGGGATATACACGAGGTCGAGAACGAATCCCGACCAGATCAGGGGTCAACGTGAAGCTGCGAGGTAAAGGAGTTTCCGGAAGCGATCCCAACTGCTGGATGACAGCTTTCATCTCTTCAAGCGCCTGCTTCAACCCTGGTTCACGGTCCAAGCGCGGAAGCAGACGAGCAAGATCGCGCGCAGATAACTCGCTATCGAGATATGCTGATAAGAGTTCAAGGTCACGCGTAGAAAGCTGGTTTAATTCCTTCATCTAATCGTCTCATCATCCAGACGAAACCGGGATGGCAAAAGTTCCCCTCGGCGATTCAGACATTCACGCATCCTCCCGCGAGCTCGCGCCAACCGGCTCTTCACCGTCCCTACGGGTTTTCCAATCACTCGTGCCGCTTCTTTATAATCAAATCCCTGGACATCTACCAACACAGCAACGGTCATAAAATCACGTGGAAGCTCATCAAGACATTTCTCGATTGCGGCACGTAACTCAGACCGCTCAACCTCCTGCTCGGGTTTTTTGCTCTCATGGGAAAATGATGTCCCGGGTTCAACAAATAAGCGCTCGCCATCATCGGTGAACTCATCTAGTGAAGACTCCGGGCGACGCTTCCTGCGCCGGAGTTCATCGTAGCAGGCGTTCACCACAATCCGCAGCAGCCACGATCGAAACGAACCACCTCGAAACCTCCCTAAGCCGCGGAAGGCGGAGATGAAGGCATCCTGAGTCACATCCGCAGCGGAAGCCGGGTCACTCATGAAGCGATAAGCGAGGTTATAGGCGCGGCTTTGATATTCAATGACAAGGCGGTTGAATGCATCCAGATCGCCGTTCTTCGCCGCGCGCACGAGGCGTTCTTCATCCATGATACATCCATGATATCCCGCGGCGGCACTCGGAGCAAGAAGACGAATGTATAACCTTCCCTGGTGAAGAAGTTCGAGGACCAGCGCAACCCCATACATCGCAGTCCACAGAGCATTGCCCCAGGATCAAAGACGAAGACGCTTAAATCAGATTGACCCGGGAATACCCAAGATAATACTCCGCTATAATCACTGGATATACAGGTGCAGTCGAGTCAACGAACTTTGGCTGGGTAAGCGTCCGCTCTTGTCCAGGCTATGCAGATTATTTTGGACATTTGCGAGATTCCAAGATCTACGTAGCTTTTGTGGAGGGTTGCTTGATGGATGTCCTCGTTCTCGGTGGAACTAAATTCGTCGGTCGTCACATCGTGCGCACCGCGATTGACCGGAAACACAATGTAACGCTCTTTAACCGCGGCCAAACTAACCCTGACCTTTTCCCTGAGGTCGAGAAACTCGTCGGAGATCGCGGTGGGGATTTAGCCCCACTTCGAGAGAGGACCTGGGATGCCGTTATCGACACGTGCGGGTATGTTCCCCGCATCGTGCGTAATTCGGCACGAGTCCTGTCTGATCGAACTGATGTTTACGTCTTCATCTCAACCATTTCTGTCTTCGCCAGCTTTGAGAAAGAGGGCCTCTCCGAGGACGATCCCGTGGGTTCACTCGATGACGAGACGGTGGAAGAGATCACAAGCGATACGTACGGTCCGCTTAAGGCGCTTTGTGAAGCGGCGGTCCAGGATGAAATATCGGGGAGAGCGCTCATCATCCGCCCCGGCCTGATCGTTGGTCCACACGACCCAACGGATCGCTTCACCTATTGGGTCCGACGCAGCGCACAAGGTGGGGATATCCTCGCTCCCGCCCCTCCCGATCAGAATGTGCAATTCATCGACGCTCGCGATCTTGCCTCCTGGACTCTCGACATGATCGAAGCGGGACAGACGGGGATATTCAACGCGACCGGACCCGAGAAACCGCTTACGCTTGGTAAACTACTGCAAACCTGCTGCGATTTCAGCGAAGAGGGTGCCCGATTGATATGGGTCGACGAAACCACCCTGCTCGACGCCGGCATCGAGCCATGGAGCCAGTTGCCGATGTGGCTCCCGGGACCTGAGAACGCGGGGTTGATGGCCGTCGATTGCACTCGGGCAATAAGCGCAGGTCTGCGTTTTCGTTCATTAAAGACAACGATCGGGGATACGCTCAATTGGGATCGAGCCCGCGATCCAATCGTCCCCATGAAAGCCGGGCTTGAGCCCTCACGCGAAGCCGAGCTCCTCGAATTTCACCGGAAGCAAGCGCAATGACGTCCTTATCTCAGACCAATTCATGGTCCTGGTTTGGGTCAAGGCTATGA
>CBDTTY010000069.1:0-10428 GCA_965363875.1 uncultured Anaerolineales bacterium | reverse complement strand
CAGCCTGACCCGGTGATATTGGGCAGGAAGGTTACAAATCAGGTTTTCGTAGATATCCTCTAATTATCTTGAACCCAGCGCTATCCAGCAAACCGTGCACAGGACGCTTTAGCGGGCGAACATTGGGAAAACAGCCCTGTGGGGTGTCTCTATTATCAACTATGCCACCCCGAGGAATAGTTTATGTATAATTCCAGACGATGCCTGTAGAAGAAGCGCTGGAGCGGCTCCGGCTTGACCCCGTATTTATGAAGAATGTATCGGCATGGGAGCGAATCCCTGCAAGGCCGGCGCGCTACGCAGAATTCCCTCCGCAAGTATCGCCGCGGTTGGTCGACGCGCTGCGGCGTCAGGATATGACGCCTCTTTATTCGCATCAGGCTGCAGCTGTGGAAGCTGCATTGGCGGGGGAGAATGTTGTCGTTGTGACCGGGACAGCATCCGGTAAGACGCTTTGCTATAACCTGCCGGTGTTGCAGACGCTGCTTTCTGACCCAGAAGCGCGCGGGTTGTATCTCTTTCCCACCAAAGCCCTCTCGCAGGATCAATCGGCTGGCTTAAATAATTTCCTCGATGTGCTGAACGCTGCCGAGCAGATCCCGGTACGGACCTATGATGGCGATACGCCGCGGGCGCGGCGGCGCGCCATTCGCGATGATGTCCGCATCTTAATCACGAACCCCGACATGCTCCATGCGGGCATCTTGCCTCACCACCCGCGCTGGGCAGCATTGTTCGAGAACCTGCGCTGGGTCGTGATTGATGAGCTTCACGTTTACAGGGGCATCTTCGGATCGAACGTAGCCAATCTTCTGCGGCGCTTGCGCCGTGTTTGTCGGTTCTACGGGTCTGACCCGTTATTCATTCTCACCTCTGCCACCATCGCCAACCCGAAGGAACTAGCTGAAGGACTGATTGAAGCGCCGGTGACTGTGGTGTCGCAGGACCTGGATGGATCACCGAGATCCGAGAAGCACATCGTCATATATAACCCGCCCGTCATCGATCCGGCGTTGGGTATTCGACGGGCATATACACTTGAATCAACGCG
The DNA here is from genome assembly GCA_965363875.1 of uncultured Anaerolineales bacterium. Classification (GTDB taxonomy): domain Bacteria; phylum Chloroflexota; class Anaerolineae; order Anaerolineales; family E44-bin32; genus E44-bin32. The sequence continues at coordinate 9,377 of CBDTTY010000069.1, read as the reverse complement.
TGTAGCGGAGTCGTTTCTTAAGGAAAAAGTACAGACGGCAGTGTTCGCTCGAGCGCGCATGACCACCGAGCTGCTCCTTGGATATTTACGAGATTCGTATGAGCAGATGGGTGGCGCTCCAATGGCGATACGCGGCTATAGGGGTGGATATCTGCCTCTCGAACGCAGGGAAATTGAAAGAGGGCTGCGGAGCGGTGAGGTTCTCGGTGTAGTAGCGACGAATGCATTGGAGTTGGGGGTCGATATCGGTCAATTGGGAGCCGCCGTCGTCGCCGGATACCCGGGCACAATCGCAAGTCTTTGGCAGCAGATGGGGCGCGCAGGACGGCGCAGCGAGGTGTCGGCCGCGGTGCTGGTCGCGTCCGCCGCCCCGCTCGATCAATTCGTCGCCGCCCACCCGGTCTACTTATTTGAACGCTCGCCTGAAATGGGGTTGATCAATCCAGATAATCTGGCGATCCTGCTGCGCCATCTGCGCTGTGCCGCCTTCGAACTGCCCTTCGAAGCTGACGAGCGGTTCGGCTCTGTAGAAGACCTGGCGGCGCTTCTTGATTTTCTAGCCGAAGATGGTGACCTGCACCGGTCGAATGGACGCTATCACTGGGTGGCTGACACCTATCCGTCGGAAGGAGTTTCGCTGCGCGCGAGCAGCGATGAGACAGTTGTGATCCAGGATGTGGGCTCTGGACGACCAGTCGTGATCGGGGAAGTAGATTCTGCGACAGCCCCGATTCTGCTTCACGAGGGGGCGGTTTACATTCATGAGGGTCGTACCTACCTCGTAGGATGCCTTGATTGGGACAAGGCCATCGCCGAGGTTGAGCCGGCACAACTGGACTATTACACCGATGCCTCGGAGACGGTTGACTTGGATGTGCTCGAAGTGTTTGAAGCCGATGAAAACAAGCCTGCTAGACGTGCCCACGGATGGGCACGTGTTACGGCTCAGACCATCTCCTATCGAAAAGTCAAACGCTATACTCACGAGACTCTCGGGTACGGCGTTATCGATTTACCGCCGCGCGAATTTGAGACCAGCGCTTATTGGATGTGGATTGCACCGGAGATGGTCGAGCAGATGGAGGCGGATGGCGTTCTGCTCCCGCCGCAGGATTACGGCCCCGATTGGGCGAGCGCCCGAAAAGTCGCGCGGACGCGGGATGGGTTTCTATGTCGGCAATGTAATGCGCCAGAGCGCGAAGAGCGAGAGCATGACGTCCATCACATCCGACCCTTCCGCGAGTTCAATTTCATCCCCGGCGAAAACCGGAATGACCGCTTGGCGAATAAAGTCGACAACCTGATCACACTCTGTTCGACATGTCATCAACGGGCTGAATCGGCGCGCGGCAAGCGCAGCGCATTGGGGGGGTTAGCCTATGCCATTCGCAATATTGCGCCACTCTACTTGATGAGCGATCCGCGCGATCTCGGGGCGATTACAGTTGTGCGCGATAAAAAGACCAAAGCGCCGACGATCACACTCTACGATCGGATTCCGGAAGGACTTGGATTGGCGGAGCGTCTTTATGAGCTGCATGACGAACTGCTGGCCGGCGCCCTCGATCTTGTGCGCAACTGCCGTTGTCAGGATGGTTGCCCGGTCTGCGTGGGGCCGGTCGCCCCAGGCGGAGGAGAGGTGAAGGTCCTGACCGTGAGATTGCTGGAGGCGCTCATACAGGGGGGATAAGAATACGGGGTAGCTAGAAAAAACCTCTGCTGAGACGCAGAGGTTTTTTTACCCCGAATTCGCTTAGAGAAGATGTTGAATAAATATTGGGTTTTAAAAACCTTTGAGGTAGTTGCCTGCAGCGAGCAAGACGTAGCCAACCAAGACGATCCAGAAAGAGTAGTCCGTGAGGAAGGGGACATTGACGAATTTGCCAACGAGGCCCAGAATGACGAGAATAACGGAAGTCCAGAAAACCCATTTCTTTGGTGGTGTTAGGCGCATGATTTCCTCCAGATGAACTATGGATAATGGGATTCGTATAACACGAACTCGGGGCAGTTTGGAGTAAGCGCACGATCCACGTGCTAGCTTCCTCCTCGGCTTGTGAGCGGCGACAGAAATATTGGGATCTAATTCTACAAAATGCCGCTCAACAGACGTTCATATTATCGCAGAGTCCCATATGCTGCAAATGATTCCGGAGCGTTGATTTCAGTCTTCCACCACAAGGCAGGTCAGGGTGTCTAACACGCCCGGAATGGGCTGGATATTATTGGCCATGGTTTTTCCCAAAGCCCTGATGTCCTCCGCCTCCACAACAGCCACTGCGTCATAAGGGCCAAAGGCCATATTGGCTTCAATGACACCGTCCACGCGGCGGAGATGCTCAACGACCTGTTCAATCTGCCCCGTGTGAATTGTAATCAACATATACGCTTTCATTGGATGTCCTTTCGGTTCAACGCTCGGTATGGCGCAAAAACACAGACCAGTACACCGCGGCGACGAAGATCGAGCCGCCGATGATATTGCCGATGGTCACAGGGAGCAGGTTGTTGACAAAGAAATTGCCCCAGGTGAGATTTGTGAGCTCTAGACCTGTTGTCGTGACAAAGGCGGGGTCGAAAGTCTCGATCATCAATGCGACAGGGACAAAATACATATTTGCCACGCTGTGCTCAAAGCCGGCGGCAACGAAGGCGGTGATTGGAAAAATGATCGTAGCGATTTTATCGATGGTGCTGCGGGCGCTGAAGGTCAGCCACACCGCCAGACAAACCAGGATGTTGCCCAGCAGGCCGAGCATCAATGCCTGGAACCAACCCAAACTGACCTTGCCGTTGGCAATTGCTAGCGCACTGGCCCCGACCATACCTCCGCCGAAGGTGTACTGCCGACTTAAGATGATCAGGATTGCGGTTCCGATGGATCCCACGAAGTTACCTACGTAGACGATCCCCCAATTGCGCAGCAACGCTGTTGTGCTCACCTTGCGGCTTGCCCAGGCCATGACGATAAGGTTGTTGCCCGTGAAAAGCTCTGCGCCGCCGATGACGACAAGGACAAGGCCGAGGCAGAAGACGAAGCCAACGAGGAGCTTCGTCACACCGTAGGGCAGCTCGCTGGATGTCCCGGCGGAGATTGTGGTGGCGAAGATCGCGCCCAGAGCGATAAAAGCCCCCGCCAGGATGGCCAGGACGAAGGTGCGCAGCGCCGGCGCTTCCGCCTTACTGACCCCGATATATTCGGCTCGGCGCGCCATCTCCGGAGGGAGCAGGGCGTCTATACTCAGCTCTCTATTCATAGCTAGTTACCCTTCTGCTAAACCAAGAATGTCAGACAACTGAACAATAACTCCGATATTGAGGCTCGGCAAGGAACAAAGATCACTTGTGAAAAATGTAACTAATCAGGTTGTGCAAGGTGTCGCCGCGAGGTGCTGAGCAGCACGGCGGCCGAGAGCACAAGCCCCCCACCCACAATTTGTGTTGTTGTTAGGAATTCCCCCAGAAATATCATGGCCAGGAGAACGGTGAAGACCGGTTCAAGTGTGCTAAGAAGCGATGCGGTTGTAGGGCCGACGCGCTGCATCCCGGCCAAAAAAGCTCCCAGAGCTAAGATTGTGCTGAGAGTTACCATCCCTAAAAGAATGAGGATACCCTCCGTCCCCAGATTAAAATCCAGGTTATGGGAGAAGGCGCCCGCGACGGTGAAACTGATCGCCGCGCCGAGCGAAATCCAGACTAGACTCACCCAGGGTCCTGCCCGGCGGGTGAAACGGTCGCTGCTGATGATGTAGGCGGCATACCAGATAGCCGACCCTAAGACTAAGGCTATACCGAGCAAGTCTATGGGAACGCCGCCGGCTCCTTGAAGAATTCGAACCGGGTTGAGAGTCAGGATCACTCCGGAAGATGCTAATGCGAGGGCAATCCACTCTCGAGTGCTAAGTGTTCGCCGGTTCAGGAACCAATTGAATAGGGCCACGAAGACAGGGTACACATACAACAGCAATGAGTTAAGCGAGGCTGAGTTTCGTTCAAGGGCAGCGAAATAAAGAGCGGATTGTCCGGCGTAGCCAACCGCGCCGAGCAGGATGAGAATTAACACCTGGCGGGCATCGAAAAACAACTTGCGTTGGCCGAATAAAGACAGATAGACTGCCAGCAAAGCGGCGGCACATGCAAAGCGAAGGCTCAAGAGAGTCACAATATTGAGATCCGCATTGATGGCCAGCTTCCCTAGAATCGAAAGGCTGGCGAATCCTGCAGCGGATACAGCGCACAGGCCCGCGCCGGAGAGTCGGGACCGACCTTCGTCGCTGTCTTTTCGTTGTGCTGACGCAAAGAAAACGGATGGCTGCTGTGATCCGTTGGTGGAGTCAGAAGGGTCCATAACGATGAGTATACTTGCGCTCTTTCTATTACCAAGTGAGCGAAAATAAACCGAGCAGGGTTTCGCGGTAGAATGGACTTGATGACGAGAAAGCCATGAAGGATGACGGGATGAAAGTTGATCTTAAATCGGATCGCAACCAGGATCGACCGCCCCGGCGGCGGCCGGAATGGATTAAGGTGAGCGCGCCATCAGGCGAAACCTACGAGTGGTTGCGAGGCATGATGCGCTCCAAGTCGTTACACACCGTTTGTGAAGAGGCCCGCTGTCCAAACATGGGGGAATGCTGGGGCTCCGGGACGGCGACGTTTTTACTTATGGGCGATGTGTGTACGCGCTCATGCGGCTTCTGTGATATCGCAACGGGGCGCCCCGCACCGCTAGACTGGCTCGAGCCCGAGCGAGTTGCGCGCGCCGTACAGGCGATGGATCTGCGCCACGCGGTTATCACCAGCGTAAATCGCGATGAGCGCGCCGACGGTGGTGCACCAATTTTTGCGATGGTTATCCAAAGAATCCGCGAACTGCAGTCGGGCTGCTCCGTTGAGGTGCTCATTCCGGACTTCAAAGGCTCAATCGAAGCACTGAAAATCGTTATGGATGCCCGACCTGAGATTCTCAATCACAATGTAGAGACTGTGCCGCGGCTCTTTAAGGAAGTTCAACCGCAGGATCATTATGAGTGGGCGCAGGCGACGCTCACCAATGCGAAGGACTTAGACCCGGAGGTACTCACCAAGTCAGGCATCATGGTTGGATTGGGGGAGACCATGGATGAGGTCAAGATAGTCATGGAAGACCTTCGCTCTTGGAACGTTGATATCCTCACCATCGGTCAGTACCTCCAACCATCGAAAGAGCATCTCCCGATAGAGCGCTACTATACTCCGGAGGAGTTCGAAGAATTCGAACGTTTTGGCAGAGATATCGGTTTCAAGTGGGTTGAAAGCGGACCGCTGGTTCGTTCTTCATACCGTGCAGAGAAGCAGGTCCGCGCCTTAAGCGTGGTCCACCGTAAGCTATACGGGGCCGAAACGACAAACGCGTGAAGAGCGCCCGGCGCTAAAAGAATTCAGGATACCCGGGGGCTCTCCCGGGTATTATTTTCCAACAAAGTGACTTCAGAGCAGTCTCCCGGAGACCGAAGATGATTGAATTGAGGGTTATGCCCGTTGGGGAGTATCAGACGAACTGCTATCTACTTGTAGATAATGAGTTGGGCGAGGGGATACTTGTAGATCCCGGTGATGAGGCACAGAAGATTCTGGATTGGATAGGAAACACAAACGTCACCAGACTCTTGCTTACACACGGACACTCGGATCACGTTGGTGCGCTTCACGCAGTTAAGCAGTCGCTGGGGGTAAGAACGGGGATTCACCCAGCCGATGCGGAGGCTTTCTCCATCCAGGCTGATTACGAATTATCGCCAGGAGATACATTTAAGTTAGGGGATGCGCACATCGAGGTTGTTCATGTTCCCGGGCATACACCAGGAAGTGTCGCCCTAAAACTCATCGAAGCTGATGGGTTTCATCAAGCTCTGTCCGGGGATGCGATCTTCCCTGGAGGACCGGGACATACGCAGACACCTGAGGCGCTGGCGACGGCGCTCGAATCATTGACCCACATGGTCTTTACTTGGTCTGATTCGGTCCGATTACACCCCGGGCATGGAGTATCGACGACAGTCGGCGCAGAGCGCGCGGCCTTCGAAACTTTTCGAAACAAGCCACTTCCGCCCGATCTCTGTGGAGATGTGACCTGGTGTTAATCAATACCTGGGCGCAAGTGGATCGGATGGATAGCGTATGAAAAATTCCGGAATGATTGGGTTAGGATTTATTCGACTTATCGCCATGTGAGGTGTAATGAGCGAATACCGCTTTTTTCATTCGATTGAGATCCGCTATGGCGATATTGATGCCCAACGCCATGTGAATAATGCCCGCCACTTCACCTACATGGAACAGGCGCGGTCGAAGTACATCAAGGCGCTTGGCTTATGGGAGGGATCAGATTTCGACGCGATCGGAATCATCCTCGCGGAGCAAAGCTGCCGCTACATCAACCCTATCCAATTAGAGAGCGACATTAAAGTAGGGGTTCGCACAGTTCGTCTCGGGGAGAAAAGTATAGAGACTCAATACTCGATACAGGACTCTCAAACAGGAGATGAGCTAGCTGTTGGGCAAGCAACATTGGTAGCTTATGATTACCAACTGGGGAAATCCATCCCTATTCCAGATGACTGGCGGACCGTCATCGCCTCGTTTGATGATATTTAACGTTGCAGCTAAAACAAGAAATTTCGCAGCGTTTTTCTTAGAAGTTTTTGTATTATCAAGCTCCAGTTCCTGGATAACAATCTCGATCGTTGATGGATCATGAGAGGAATCGAAAAATGCATTTAGATGTAGCGCTTCCCCCGGCGTCACTTATGGATGTGCCGGCGATTGCCGCGGCGGCGGAGGGGTTACGCTTTGATGGGCTCTGGTCACCAGAGACGCAGCACGATCCATTTCTCCCCCTGGCTCTGGTGGCAGAGCATACGAGCAAGATGCATTTTGGTACAGCAGTGGCGATCGCCTTCGCTCGCAGCCCGGCAAATGTTGCGTATACAGCATGGGATTTAGCCGCGGCTTCGCAGGGAAGATTTATCCTGGGTTTAGGGACGCAAGTCAAACCGCATATCGAGCGGCGCTTCGGAATGCCCTGGCCAGAGTCGCCCGCAGGCAAGCTGCGCGAGTTCGTTCTGGCCGTGCGCGCGTTTTGGTCTTCATGGCAGGGGGAAGAGCGTCTGAACTACCGGGGTGAATATTACAAACTCACCTTGATGACGCCATTCTTTAACCCCGGGCCGATTGAGTATCCTGATATTCCGATCTATTTGGCAGGGGTGAACCCCGGCCTGTGTCGATTGACCGGTGAAGTAGCCGATGGTTTCCATATCCACCCACTGCACACGGAGCGTTACCTGCGCGAGGTTGTTCGCCCCGCGATCGCGGAGGGCGCCAAGCGAGCGGAGCGAGACGAAGGCAAAATCCAGCTTTCAACATCCACATTTGTCGTGACGAACGCTCAACAGGAAATATTTGTGCGCTCGCAAATCGCATTTTACGCATCCACACCGTCCTACCGCCGGGTGATGTCGCTCCATGGTTGGGATGACGCTGCCGAGGAACTTTCGTCTCTGGCTCGACGAGGAGAGTGGGAGGCGATGTCGGATCTGGTGGATGATGAAATGCTGGCGACCTTCGCGGTAGTTGAGAAACCCGATGCGCTGGCGGGAGCGATCAAAAAGCGCTATGCGGGGCTCGTGGACAGGATAACGCCCTATTGGTCGTTTCACCCCGGCGATGACGATGATTTCTGGCGTGTCCTCGTTGACGAGTGGAGGCGTACGTGATCATCGTCGATGGCCATGAAGATCTGGCGTGGAACGCGCTCACTTTCGATCGTGATTACACACGTTCCGCGCTCGAGACGCGGGCGATGGAAGAGGAGACATCCATACCAGAGTGGAACGGCGACACGCTTCTTGGTTGGCCGGAGTGGGTTCAGGGCGACGTAGCCGTGGTCTTCGCCACGCTCTTCTCTACGCCACATAGATGGAAGAAAGATCCCTGGGATACTAGATGTTACGCTGATGCCGAAGAGGCGCACGCACTCTATCGCTCCGATCTGGCGCACTACCATCGCCTGGTAGAAGAACATGCCGAGAAATTCCATTTAATCCTCGACAAGCACGATCTTGGAATCACAGAGTCGGCTTGGCAGAAGGCTGAGGATGAAGAACGAAGCGTGGGAATGGTATTGCTCATGGAAGGTGCTGATGGCGTGCGGTCACCGGGAGAACTGCAAGAGTGGTTCGATGGGGGCGTACGGATCCTGGGTCCTGCCTGGGCCGCCACTCGTTACGCTGGAGGGACAGGGGAGCCAGGCCCTTTAACGGATCTCGGCCGCGACCTCCTGGACGCCATGGCAGATGTTGGTATGATCCTGGATCTAGCGCATCTGGCTGAGGAGGGGGCTGTAGAAGCATTAGATCTTTTCCCGGGTCCGATTCTAGTGTCACATACAAGCCCGCTTGCCCTGGTGCCCAGCGCGGAAAAACCCGAACGACACATCACCGACCTTGTTATCCGACGAACCGCTGATCGGGAAGGTGTGATTGGATTAGTGCTCGGGAATCGCTTCTTAAAAGATGGGTGGGAGCCTTCGCAAGGTAGAGAGATTGTCACTCTAGCAGATGTTGCGACGGGGATCGATTATATTTGTCAAATTCTCGGAGATGCTGCACACGTTGGTATAGGAAGCGATTTTGATGGAGGGTTTGGTTTGGATAAAGTCCCTCAAGGGCTTGATAGCGTGGCCGACTTGCGATTAATTGGCGAGACACTGGGCGCACGCGGATATAATAAAGAGGATATTGAAGCAATCCTTGGGGGAAACTGGCTGCGATTTTTGCGAAGAGCATTACCGGAGAATTGAATCTTATGCGCGCTCTCAATCGATTGCAAACACGCCTTGCGCGACTCTGGATGACTGTCATGTTAATCGGTTTGCTGATTTTTATGGTCGGCATACAACCCGATCTAATCGGTATGAACCGCAGCATTACAGTAGGTTTTGTTCAGATCGGTGTCTGGCTTACGGGGCTGGCGATTCTGCTCGTGGCGGCTTATTCAACGGTGCGAGTAATTCGCAACGGAAAAGCAAATTCTTTGCGAGCGGACATAGGAATAAGGCTAATAGCGACGGGCTACGTTGTGGCTGCTGTAGGATCGCTGGCTGACTTCATCGGTGTGGGCGCCCACCGAATGCCCGTCATCCACTTTGGATATATTCAGATGATTGGTCTGGTAACGGGTGTGTTGCTCAGCATGCTCGGCGTGATCCTTTATATGCCCTGGACAAAGGAAGTAAATACCGAAGAAAGAACGCCTAACCCAACAGAAGAGATTTCAAACCCCGGGAGTGTTTCGCTCCACTGATCCCCCATTCACAACAGCGAAATTATGATTGA
>CBDTTY010000068.1:0-10763 GCA_965363875.1 uncultured Anaerolineales bacterium | reverse complement strand
CGGGAACGCCGCAGCTCGGTCCGGTGAAGAAGGTCCACGTTGGCGAATCGGGACCATTGACGCCATCGGTCCAGGCGCGCACATTCCAGAAATACTCGGTGGCTGGCTCGATGCCCATCTGTGGGAATTCTGCGTCAGGCGAAGGCCAGACGGTCTCACCATCGGTCATCCCTGCGCGGGCGATGCCCCAATCCGGGTCATGTGAGAAGCGGATCTTGTACTTATCGGGGAAGCAGTTGATCGGTGACCACTGGAAGAATTCCGCGGGGAGGATGGACTCCATCCCCAGGAGCGAGACTTCACTCGCCTGAGGCGGCCAAAGAAGCTCGGGCGGGGTGAGATCCTCAGGGTCGCACATCAAGCTCATAATACTGGTGTCAACGACCAGGTCCGGTATGGCCGAAACCATCGGGCAGTCGGGGCTCACGCTCACGTTGAAAGCGCGCGCCTCAGAGTACGGGCCCTGGACGCCGTCGAATATTGGCGCCACACGCCAGTAGTACGTGGTGCAGTCAGCCAACTCATCGGTAAGCACATAGGTGCCGGGGATGCCGAACTCTCCCAACAGGTTCGTGCCGCCGAACCCCGAATCGGTTTGCAGGTCGACGAAGTAGCCCTCGGGCAAACACTGGGGTTCACCCACCTCGTAGTGCAGTTCGGCGTAGAGATCGCCAATGATCTCGCCGGGGTCGGGGGAGAGCAGCTCCGGAGCGCCCATCTCACCGGCGGTAGCGCACAGAGGTCCGGTAAAGAAAACGCGTGTGGACGAGTCGGGTCCATTCACCCCGTCGGTCCAGGCGCGCACCTTCCAGAAGTACTCGGTGGACGGCTCCAGGGCCATTTGAGGATAAGCAGCATCGCTCAGCGGCCAGGCTAGCTCGCCATCCGTCTGGCCTGCCCGAGAGTTGCCAAAATGCCGGTCGGGAGAGATTAGGAGTTTGAAGTGCTCGGGGGTGCAATCTGGGTCAAATTCCCATTGAAACAACTCAGGAGTCAAGGTATCAACTGTAGGTGGAATGCCGACGTTGGAATAGTTACCCGGGAGGGTGATCGTAGGTGGTTCCAGATCCGCGGGCGTACAGGGGTCCGCGCTGGGACGGTTGCAGGCTGTCAGGCCGAGACCCAACGCGAGCAGTACGCATAGCAACAACAACGTTTTCTTCATGACCATTCTCCTTGCGATGGTTGCAAACCACCAATAGAAAGGGGTCTGCAGGAACGGTGTCAGGGAGCTTCTATATTGTTAACGAGTTATTTGTTCAATTTGTGACAATGGTCACAGATAGAATGAATTGTATTCGCCCCTTCAAATCGCGCTACTCCGTTAAACTCGCCCAGATTCAATTGGAACCCACGGTCAATTGTCGAGCGAAGGGACCAAACCTTTCATTGAAGAACAGAGCGTTCGGATTTATTGAGCTTGCTTATCACCCCAGGGGTTGAACAGGCAGTCGCGGATGCGGGTGATGGTTGACACTGGCCTTGAAATGGGCATAATTGGAGTTGTTACATACAAAAGGCTATGACTGAGGAAAGTAGGCGGACCGAACTCGCCAGAGAGACTGGGGCGTGGCTGGAACCCTGGTCCGAGAGAGTCCCGTTGAAGTTCCCTCATGAGCCGCCCGGGGGAACGCCTCGCCAGAGGCAAGTAGTTCGGGCCGGAACCCCACCGTTAGCGACGGGGACCTGATCGCCGCATGTTGTGATTTGCAGCGGCGGCCGTCGGGATCGAGAGGGCCTTTCGGGGTCAACAAGGGTGGTACCGCGGGATTGCTCTCCCGTCCCTTGATCGGGCGGGGGCGTTTTGTTTAAAGCGCCGTCTGAAATGGCGCGTGTGAATGGAAAGGAGTATCCATGCTGAAACGTCTGGATGAACTTGAACAAAAAGCGCTAAAGGACCTGGAGGGTGCGTTGGATGAAACCACGCTTCAAGCCTGGAAGGTTAGCTACTTAGGGCGTGGGGCTGAGCTGGGAAAGATCACAGAAGGTCTACGTGAGCTGTCGAAAGAGGAGCGTCCTGCTGTTGGGCGGCGCGCGAACGAGGTCAAGAAGGCATTAGAAGCTGCTTATGAAGGGCGTGAAACATCCATGCAGCGGGCTGCGGTAGAAAGAAGCTTGAGGGAAGAACGACTGGATGTCACCTTGCCCGGTCGCAGCATGTCGCGCGGCAGGATCCATCCCGCCAACCAGATGCTTCGCCGCATCTATACCATCTTCGCCGAGATGGGTTTCCAAATCTATCGCTCACGTGAAGTTGAGACGGATGAGTACAACTTCAGCCTCTTGAACTTACCCCCCTTTCATCCAGCGCGAGATATGCAGGATACCTTTTACACAACTACGGAGGGTGTGCTGCTGCGGACTCAAACATCGCCCGGCCAGATCCACGTGATGCGCGAACGGGCCCCGGAGCCCATACGCGTAATCCTGCCGGGGATGTGTTACCGCTATGAACAGATCACTACTCGGTCGGAGATCCAATTCAATCAAGTCGAAGGGTTGGCGATCGGAAAGAGCATCACATTCTCCGACCTGAAGGGCACGCTGGTCGCGTTTGCTCGCCGGCTTTATGGAGATGAGGTGCGCACGCGCTTTCGAGCGGCCCACTTCCCCTTCACAGAGCCCTCAGCCGAGATGGATATCGAATGTTTCGTCTGCGACGGTGAGGGTTGTGGGGTGTGTAAGAAAACCGGGTGGTTGGAAATTCTGGGCTGCGGCATGGTCCACCCTACCGTGCTGGCGAATGGGGGCTACGATCCTGAGGTGGTCTCAGGTTTTGCTTTCGGCATGGGACCCGAACGGATCGCCATGAATATTCACCGTATTGACGACATTCGCAATTTCTGGGCGAATGATCTGAGATTTTTACAGCAATTCTGAGCCCCAATTGGGCTTTAAATTGGATGAGTAGGGAGGTTTCATGAAAGTTCCCATAACTTGGCTGCGTGAGTTTGTCGATATTGAACTTCCAATTCCCGAGTTAGCCCACAGGCTGACTCTGGCAGGGTTGGAGGTGGAGGAGATTCGTTTTGTCGGGCTTCCACTTCCAGAGGAAAAAATAGAAGGTCATACCGGTCGCATACGGAGCATCGGAACGAATGTTACCGGCTTGGCATGGGATCCCGAGAAATTCGTCGTCGGTGCGGTGTTAGAAGTCATGCCTCATCCAGACGCTGATCGCCTGGTACTGTGCCGTTTGGACGATGGTGAACAGGAACACACCGTGCTCACCGGCGCGCCCAATCTTTTCCCCTACAAAGGGCAGGGAACCCTGAAGAGCCCTTTGAAGGTAGCATACGCGCGTGAAGGGGCCACGCTTTTCGATGGCCATATCGCCGGTTGGGAAACCTTCACGCTCAAGCGGGCGAAGATCCGCGGGGTTGAGTCGTATTCGATGGCATGTTCGGAGAAAGAACTCGGCATCTCTGAGGAACATGAGGGCATTATCGTCCTCGACGAGGATGCGCCGGTCGGGAAGCCGCTCGTGGAGTACATGGGCGATGCGGTCCTGGATATCGCGCTCACACCCAATGTCGCCCGGAACGCCAACATCCTGGGGGTGGCCCGGGAGGTGGCTGCGGTGACGGGGTCGGCGCTGAAAGAGCCCTCCTACGAAGTCGACTGGAAGGGTCCTTCGATCGGTGGGCAGGTGAGCATCGATATCCGCAAGCCTGAACTAAACCCGCGCTTCGTCCTGGGACTTGTCGATGGGGTAGAGGTTGGGCCCAGCCCGTATTGGGTGCAGCTCCGTCTGCAGTTGGCAGGGATGCGGCCGATCAACAATATCGTTGACGCTACGAACTACGCCATGCTTGAAATTGGTGAGCCTCTGCACGCGTTTGACTTCGATGTTCTCGTCGGACGCGCCGGAGGGAAAGCTCCGGAGATCATCACCCGGCAGCCTGAATCGAAGGAGCGAATAACCACCCTCGACGGCGTCGAGCGGTCATTGGACGATTTCACGGTCTTAGTTGCCGATACCGCCGGGGCGCTTTCAATAGCGGGCGTGATGGGGGGCGCCGAGTCGGAGGTAAGCGAGAGGACCACACGCGTCTTGCTCGAGGGAGCTGCCTGGAATTACATCAACATCCGCCGAACGGCAGGATCCCAAAATCTGCAATCCGAGGCATCCTACCGGTTCGAGCGCGGAGTTCCTCCGGCGATGGCAGAACGGGGGGTCAAGCGCGGTTTGTCCTGGATTCAACAGTTTGCCGGTGGCGAAATCGCCCAAGGGCTTGTTGATGAATATCCATTGCCACCAGAGCCGTCGATTGTGGAGATTTCCCCATCTGACGTGGAACGCTCTCTCGGAATTCTGCTTGAGATCGATGCTATCGAGGAAATACTCGGTCGGCTCGGTTTTGAGACCGAAAGCAAGAAGGATAAGTTGCAGGTGACAACGCCAGATCATCGCATGGATATCGGTGAGGGCATCGTTGGAGTGGCAGATTTGATGGAAGAGGTGGCGCGGATCTATGGTTACGACCATCTACCGGAGACAATGATCTCTGATGAGCTCCCGCCTCAGTACAGCAATGAAGCTTTGGAGCGTGAGGAGCAAATCCGAAACCTGCTCGCCGCTCTTGATTTACAGGAAATCGTAACCTATCGCCTGACAACCCCAGACCATGAAACTAGAATTATGCCGCCCGGGGCAAAACCCGACGATAGACCGTATATCCAACTGGAGAATCCAATCAGCGTCGACCGGATGGTCATGCGCCACAGTCTATTAGCAAGCGTGCTGGAAATCGTGGAAAGCAACGCCCGTTTCCAGGAACGCATCGCCGTGTTCGAAATTGGACCGGTTTATTTGTCCACCGAAGATGGCGAACTCCCTTTCGAACCGCTCAAACTCGCTATCGCGCTAACCGGACCGCGCTCACTTCCATCATGGACGGAATCTGCAGCGAGGGCATTCGACTTTTTCGATTTAAAGGGAACTCTCGAGGCGTTGTTCGCAGGGCTTAAGATCGGGGCAGTGGAGTATTCCCCTGGTGAGCACCCGTCGTTTCATCCCGGCAAATGCGCGCGGATATTGATCGATGGGGTGCAAGTGGGTGTTATGGGAGAACTTCACCCCCTTGTGAAAGAGCGCTACAACTTCCAGTCATTCCCGCTTCTAGCTGCCGAATTGGATGTAGAAGCGGTCATCCATGCGATCCCAGAATCGATTGACGTGGAATTGGTCAAGACCTTCCCGCCCGTATTGGAAGATCTGGCGATTGTCGTCGACGAGGTCGTCCCAGCAGAACAAGTCCTTGCCGTCATACGGAAATCGGGAGGGGATCTACTCGAGGATATCCGTCTTTTCGATCTCTACCGCGGTGAACAAATCGAGGCGGACAAGAAGAGTCTGGCCTATGCTCTGACGTATCAGGCGCTGGATCGAACGTTGACAGATGAAGAAGTGGCAGGGCTGCGGAAGAAGATCGTTAAGGCGTTAGAGAAAGAGCTAGGCGCTCACTTACGATCCTAGTCTTTCTCATCAGATAAGGCTTCGGCGCGTTGGATCGCCATAGAAGCAAGTTGTGCCACGACCATCAGTAAATGGTGGTCTTCGGTTGAAAAATCTCGGTCACCGAGTTTGTTGATCGCTTCGATTACGCCGAGAACGCGCTCGCCATCAAGGAGAGGCACACAAACCAGTGCTTGCGTGTGAAAACCCATAGTTTCATCAACCTGGGTAAAAAAACGGGGGTCTTTGCGCACATCGAGGACAATTGCGGGTTCGCGATTATCCGCCACCCATCCGGCGATGCCCTTCCCGGGCGGCAGCTTGTAGCCCTGAAGACGATCACGTGCTTCGCCGCGGACAACAACGAATACCAGTTCCTCAGTCTCGTCGTCTCGCAGGAGCAGCGAACCATCGTGCGTTCCCAAGACTGCCAAAGCGGATCCTAATAAATCATCAAGAACATTAATCAGGCTGGTTTGAGGTCCCATGCGTTGGATCAGATCCTGGATGGTGCTCAAGCCGCGCACGGAGGAGCGCAGGATAGTCAGCTCCTCTCGCAGTTCTTGATTCTCCTGGTTCAGTCGGGAGACTTCTGTTTGAAGAAAGCGTAGGGGGTCGCGGGTATCTACCATAATGAGTCCTTTAGGTAGGTTGATATTAGCACAAGTAGAATGCTCAGGAAAGCTCATTTCTGGACTGATACAAGCGAAATAAGGCCGCTGTGAATGTCTTGGCAATGGTTTAATTAGAGCTGGCGTACACAGCAAGCATGATATGATGCTCGGCACGCACTCGCCGGAAGGAAATGACAGTATCAGGTTTGAGATCGACAGCTCAACCACCTGCTGCCGGAGAATGAGCGATAATGTGGAGCGAGGGCAGCTAGCACGCTTAATGAAGAATCAACATGGAGGGAATAACCGGGCGATGAATATCTATTTTTCATGCTCTCTCACTGGAGGGAGGCAGGACGAATCGGTCTACATGACGATTGTGGATCATCTATTGGCTATTGGGCACGACGTGCCCACCGCACACCTCGCGCATCCGGAGGTGATGGATCTGGAGATGGTTGTAGACGCCCGAGAAGTCTATGAGCGGGATATGGCCTGGATAGAAGGATGTGACGTGCTGATTGCGGAGGTGAGCACACCGTCGCACGGGGTGGGGTATGAGATCGCTGTAGCGCTTAAGCGCGGAAAACCGGTGTTGTGCTGTTACCGTGAAGGTGCGACTGTGTCGAAGATGATCACAGGTAATGACTCAAAAACACTTACGCTATGCGCCTATCGAGGGACCGAAGACGTGCTGACGACGATTGGTGATTTTCTAAAAACGCTGCCAGGCGCGTGAGCTGTGCAGAGGGCAAGATCATATCCCCCGAGGAGAACATCGGGGGATTTTGTTTTATCCGGCGTTCAGGAAGACCGAGGAACGGTTCGGGAATCTGAGGGCGCGCCGTACAAGAAAGCAACGGGCAATATCTAGGATCGGGTGAAATAGTGTAATTGAGGACCTTGTTCGTTGGGGTTGAGGTGTTCTTACACCGCCTCGACGCTCTTAATATCAGGGAAAAACTGACGGACGGAACCCTCTACCCAACCGCGGAGTGTTGCTTCCGCGCGATCGCAACCCTCGCAGGCACCGCCCATCTTCACCTTAAGAACATCTCCGTCGAAGGAGACCAATTGAACCCATCCGCCGTGATATTGCTCGATGTAGGAACTAATGACTTCCAGCAATGCCCGCATGCGCTCTTCAGGCGGTGCGTCTATGTCGTGGTTGTGATTGTCTTTAATTGGCATACCGGACTCCGTTCGAAGTTATTGCTCTCTAAGCCGCCTAAGTGGCGACGCCATCCCTCAAAATTCTAATCACATGCGCATGCGTGTTTTGCAGCCGCTGTGCGATCACGTCCGCTAAACGCTCAAGGATGACAACGCCCGCATCGGGGTATTTCTCGCATAACTCCGTGAGTTCCTCGCCCTTGATGCTGAGGGTCTGGCTCGGCTTAATGCTTACCGCACAGGATGTGTAACTTGTGCGCCCGAGCGCCGCGGACCAACCGAAGACACCCCCCTCTTCTATCTCAGTTACAGGTATCACGTCCCCATCATGTGGTTTAAAACGGATAGCCACCTTCCCTGAGACTAAGAAGTATAACCTATCGGCGGGGGCATCCTGCTCGAAGATCACATCACCATTTCCAAAAATCTCCGATTCAAATCTTTTTTCCAGGAGATTGAGGTGCTTAATGTCGAGCCCTTCAAACAGAGATAGTGAATTAAACGAATCCCGGTTCATAACCTTTATTCAGCGGGTAGTGACTTCAGTGTAGTTTGGCAGTTTATGGGCTTCGAAGTGGATTCTTTCCCGATCTGCACGACAACCGTCACCTCCTTCGGGAGATGAGGCCTGTTGCCCAGTCTCTACAAAAAAATACCTTGACGCAACCTTTATTTATAGGTATATTATCAAGCACAGGCAGGCATCTGGGTGCCCCCCTCACCTAGATGTTTGTCTGTGTTTTAACAAGGAACTTCAGCTTTAATTCCATCCATTCAACCACGAAATGCAACAATCAGGGATTGATTAACTATCCTGTACCCCTCCCCGGCCTTTATCGGGATCATGACCTCCGGGTTATCGGTTTAAATCCTGAAGCGGTTCCCATAAGAACGAAAAAGCACCTGAAGAGATGCTTTTTCATCCTAGATATTACCTGGATAGGTTCTCTATCTTTGCATGGGCCCCGAACCTAAATCCTTGTTCGCTCAGCTCTTTTAGACGAGGCCATGCCGAACCAAGAGCTCAAAATGCCCGATCGCTTCTCGTGATCAATGTCACGCTGCAAACAGTCTTCGGGGTTCTCTCGAATTTTATTAAGTTTGGTCGTCTATCTTTGCCTTCGGAGCATTCTTCTTCACAGATTCGATGCCATTCTTACATCCAGCTTTCGATGAATAGCCCTCTCCTATAGCAATAACCTGATTGTTATTTGCAAGTAGTTTCCATCGAAATTCACCCTTCCTGTCTTTATAGATCTCGAATTTTGCCATTGTTTATCATTCTCCTTGTCGTTGGTTTGTCTGCGATGGTCTTATTATACATCGCAGAATCAAATGAGGAGCTGTTCCGCTCGCGCTAAGTCTTCCGCGGTGTTTACGTTGAAGAAGCTCAATCCGGAAGGATCAAGCCTGGAGAGTACGTGCTCTTCGATGGGGAGGACGTGTACTTGCGGATAGAAGCTAACCATTCGTCGCTCGCCAGATACAATCGCTGCTTCCACCGCGGGGAGGCAGCGCGCCCTCTTGTAGACTGCCTGGAGCGGTTCGTATTTGTCACCATGCTTGGGGACGATTACATCAGCCTCATGTGCTCGGATGAGAAGATGTTCGAGCAATTCACGACTGGCGAATGGCGTGTCGCAAGATAGAATCAGGACGACCTCACCCCGCGCAGCGCTCAGCGCGGTTTTAAGGCCGTGCAAGGCGCCAGCGCCGGGGACCTCGTCGCCCACCATCCGCAGATTGAGATAGGCAAGAGTCTCTGGGCGATTGGTAGTTATCAGGATTTCGTCTGCCAAACCATCGATTCGAGCGAGCACTCGCTCGATTAGCGGGATTCCCGCCAGACGGATCAGCGCTTTATCTTCACCCATACGACTGGATTTCCCGCCTGCTTGAACAGCAATGGTGATCATGATTACATTTTACCCTCGCTGCTGACGCTCTGGGGGCGGGTGATATAATTCGCAATAATCTCATGACAACCCTGGCCGAAGTGCTCGATGCGATGACCATCCCCGGGGAGCTTTACACGGCTCTCCCAAATGGGGACGTGCGCTGTTTCGCTTGTGGACATCGCTGCCTGATTCGAGACGGTCGGCGCGGGGTATGCAAAATCCGTTTCAACACGGGTGGAGAACTGCGGGTTCCTTGGGGTTACGTCGCAGCTTTGCAGTGTGACCCCACCGAGAAAAAGCCTTTCTACCATCTTCTTCCTGGCTCCGATACACTAACATTCGGTATGCTGGGCTGTGATTTCCACTGCTCCTATTGCCAGAACTGGGTCTCGTCACAAGCTTTGCGCGATCCCGCATCTGATGCCTCCGCAGCCTACCTGCGTCAAATCGAACCATCCGAGATGATTGAGTACGGACTTAATATGGGCGCTCAGGTTGTGGCTTCTTCATACAATGAGCCTCTGATCACTTCCGAATGGGCCGTTGCAGTATTCAAGGAGGCTGTGAAAGCCGGCTTGAAGTGCGCATACGTCTCAAACGGAAACGCGACACCGGAAGTGATGGATTATCTCAGTCCATATCTCAGCGGATTTAAAATTGACCTCAAGACAATGCAGGATCGGAATTACCGTCAATTGGGCGGCGTGCTTCAACATGTGCTTGACAGCATCAAGATGGCGCACGAACGGGGCCTCTGGGTGGAGATTGTCACGCTTGTTGTCCCGGGCTTCAACGACAGCACCGAGGAATTATTGGATGCGGCCAGGTTTATCGTATCCATCTCGCCGGATATTCCCTGGCATGTCACCGCCTTCCACAAAAATTACCGCATGACTGCACCGGAAAACACCACTGTCGATACACTGATCCGTGCGGCTGAGATAGGGCAGGAGGCCGGGCTGCGATATGTATACGCCGGGAACCTCCCGGGCCGGGCTGATCCTTACGAGGACACAACCTGCCCAACATGCCAGCAGAGTCTGATCCGGCGTTATGGCTTTGTGATCCTGGATTATCAACTGACCGGGCAGGGGACTTGCCCGCATTGTGGAACAGCTATTCCCGGGATCTGGCCTGAGACGACCGATGAAGTGAGGCTCAGTACGGCAGTAGATCTGTTTTCACGGCGTCCGCGTATCGTCCCGTAAGCCACCTTCGGAGTGTGGTGTTGGATCCTAGAGGAGCGTAACGGTTGGAAACCAAATTAATACTGACGTACGATCCGATACCGGAGCAGCGAGAGGCATATTTTCGTTATGTCCTGGGCGAGTTTGTGCCCACGATGGAGCAGATGGGTCTGAGGATGTGCGAATCCTGGCATACCGCTTACGGCTCCTACCCGCTCAGGCTGCAGGGCTTCACGGCCGATGATAACGATGCGATGGCACAGATTCTAGACTCTCGGGACTTCAAGGAGCTTGAGGAGCGGCTGCAGGAGTACGTGGTCAATTATCGGCGGCGCGTCGTCCTCCGCAAGAAAACCTTCCAGTTTTAGTCATAATAAACAACTAAATACGGGGAGATAAGCAGGTGAAGATAGCGGGATAGCGAGGGAGATAT
>CBDTTY010000067.1:0-10877 GCA_965363875.1 uncultured Anaerolineales bacterium | reverse complement strand
TCGCCTTTTTTGAACATTTTCTTTAGGTCACAGAGATGCGTTTCTATGGATAGATACCGCGCAGCTCAGTAGCTTTTGCTACCCGGTCGATTCCGAGGACCTGGGCTGCTACTCGCCTTTCAATCTTACGTTTTTCCGCCTCTGCCATGACGGCGTGAAATGAGTTCACCATAATCCGTTCGAGACGCTGGTTGATCTCTTCTTCGCTCCAGAAGAAGAATTGAAGACTCTGCACCCACTCGAAGTAGGAAACCGTCACGCCGCCGGCGTTGCAGAGAATATCGGGGATGATGAAAACCCCTTTATCCTCAAGGATGCGATCTGCCTCGGGGGTCATGGGACCATTGGCTCCTTCGGCGATCATCCATGCTTGAACTTTATCGGCGTTTTTGGCGGTTATCTGGTTTTCGAGCGCACAAGGAGAGAGAATGTCTGCGGGGTAGGTGAGCAGTTCTTCGTTAGATATTTCATCGCTTCCCGGGAATCCAACTAATTTACCATGTGTCTCACAGTATTCTGCTACTGCTTTTACGTCCAGCCCCTTTGGATTGGCAATCCCGCCGGATACATCAGACAGGGCGACTATTTTTGCTCCCTCTTCCTGCATCAACATGGCTGTCACCGCGCCGACATTACCAAAACCCTGTACGGCGACGGTCACATCCTGGAAGGATTTTCCAACCATCTTCAAAGCTTCCCTGGCGGTGATCATAACCCCGCGTCCGGTTGCTTCAAACCTGCCCAGGCTGCCTCCGATCTCTATCGGTTTCCCCGTCACTACGGCGTTGACGGAGTGACCCTGGTGCATGGAGTAGGTATCCATAATCCAGGCCATCGTTTGGGGGGTGGTTCCGACGTCAGGAGCAGGGATATCTCCCTCAGGGCACATAACGATGGATATCTCAGTTGCATAGCGGCGCGTGAGCTTGCGGAGTTCGTCTTCGGAGAGATCCCGCGGATTAACAATAACGCCACCCTTCGCCCCACCGTAGGGGATGTTTACAACCGCACATTTCCAGGTCATCCACATGGCGAGGGCGCGGACCTCGTTCATATCTACAAGATGGTGGTAACGGAGGCCGCCCTTCGTCGGACCACGGACAGTATTGTGGTGGACCCGAAAACCGGTAAAAATCCGAATCGAGCCATCGTCCATCGTGACCGGAAAATTAACGGTTAATTCACGTTTGGTATGGCGAAGGAGATCGGCCATATCCTCCTTGAGGTCAAGAACTGCAGCAGCCTCATCAAATTGTTGGAGAGCGACCCAATAAGAACTATCTTTCGGGGGGGTGGTTCCGTCTGCCAGGGGTCTCATAGTTGCATTCCTTTTCTTATAGAGTAGTTTTAGGAGAGTTATCCATTTCATTATATATTCCCCTCGGCTCTAAGGACACGAAGGGATTAGAAGAGCATAGACAAGGGAAAGAGAGCGTTATCTGGGGTGTAGGAGGTACAAATCTGATTAGAAGCATTGAAGTATGTGGAATCTTGATTTGCAAACGTTGTTTGCCTCTACTTTGGAATTAAAAGGACCGCTAAATTCTAACGCGCCGGAGATATTCTTACAATGGATGACCGAAAATTAATGGGTCGAAGGGGGAGAAGAGATACAACCGATAGAGAAGAATCCTCTACTTAAGTTATCCTGAGGAGAAGTATGGCATCTCCGCAGAGAGAATTCTTTCAGTCCATCGGCTGTATAAATCACACACGATGTTGCATCTGCTTATTTCCCGTTATCACTCGTCAGCGCAGAGGGCGTGAAGCCGCCCTCCCACATGGATAAAGGCCGTTCATAGCCGACCAGCTTGAGACCAGTCAGAGCGGCAGTATTCAAGTCCATAGCACGAATATCTTCGGTGGAAAGTTCCGCAATGTTATTGTGTCCTGACAGCATCGTTAGGATCTTGACTTCTTCAGCGCAGGCGTTAATGAAGTTCGTCAGCCTTTGCCCGGCCTCAACAGGATCGAGGCGAGCACGGAACTCAGGTTTTTGGCTGGTGATTCCGTAAGGGCAGTTTCCTTTTTGGCAGGCGTAACAAACCCGGCAGCCCATGGCGACTTCAGCTGCGCTGCCGAAACCAACCGCATCAGCCCCCATTGCCATCGCTTTGTAGGCATCCAGGCCATTGCGAATGCCGCCAAGGGCGATCAGTTTCACTTTGCGATGAACGCCGTGATCTTTTAGCGCTTGCACGGCCGGGGGAAGACAGGCGATTGTGGGAATGCCTACGCCCTGGGTGACGACATTTGGCGAACAGCCGGTACCTCCGACCAAGCCATCGATGCTGATCGCGTCTGCTCCAACTTCAATACAGGCCGATACGTCATCATAGGGACGCGAAGGACCGAGCTTGAAAAGGATGGGGTACTGATAGTCCGTCACGTCGCGGATAAAATCGACCATGTTCTTCATGTCATCGATTGTTTGGACATCGTAGTAGCGGCAGGGGCTGAGAGCATCTGAGCCAACAGGTATGCCGCGCACGCGGGCGACTTCTTCCGTCACTTTGGCGCCCAGCAAGTGCCCACCCATGCCCGGTTTTGCACCCTGCCCGATTTTAACTTCAACCGCATCTCCGCTGTTGAGATAATCAGCCGACACGCCCCAGCGGCCGGTAGACCACTGAATGATCAAGTGCCCGCCGGGTTCCCACTCCTTTTGTGTGAAGTCGCTATCGGCGTAGCCACGGGACAACCATGCCTCTTCAGGAAGAAGACCGCCCTCACCGGTATTGGTGGCGATACCGGTTTGAGCTGCCGAAATAGCCAACGCTAATTTGGCTTCTTTGCTCAGCGCACCGTATGACATTGCCGCCCATACAAACGGCAGCTTTAGGCGAAGAGGCTTCTCGCAAGTGTCCTCGCCGATGAGAACTTCCATATCGCATTCTTCACGATATTTATCACGGGGCGCCGCGCTGGCGATTTGGCTGGGGACGATTGTAATGGTGTCAAAATGGGGAGTTGGCTGTTGAGTGCCGAAACCGCTCAGCAGGTAATCACCTGTTTGGGCTTTATGGTGGATCTCTTCAATCGTCGACAACGTCCAGGGGAACCGGCTGAGATATTCAGATTCGGCTGGGTTAATGCGAATGGCGTCCGCAGGGCAAAATTCAGAACAGATACGACAACCCACGCAAGCATTGTAGTTCTGGATATGCATCACCCCCGTAAAAGGGTCAAGCGCATATACGCCATGGGGGCAAACCTCGGCGCACACGGCGCACTTGCCCGGCATTTGAGAGTTGATGCAAAGTTCTCGATTTACACTTACACAGAAGGCGCCGACTACGGACATAATGTCCTCCTAGTGATAGAATGGCTTTTCTGATGCAGCCACTACTTTTTTAAACTCGGTGATTGGGGATTCGACTTTATAGGTTTCAAAAAGTGCACGTAACTTATCAATGTCCTCTTCCGACAACGGCACGACATCGCAATTGTTGCCAAGTGTTTCCCAGTCGCCCCCAATGAAGACATTGCCTCGAATCAAGTAATTAGCGAAATTTTCTCCGGCGTTCCCGACAACGATCAGATCGCCAGCGAGCATGTACGTGCCTGCTTCGGCGCCAACATCACCTACGACGAGGATGGTAGCTCCTTTATTCATGGTCCCGGTAAAGTCGCCGGCATCGCCGCGCACGATTAGGTTTCCCCCGTAGCAATACATCCCGGCACCAAGTCCGGCGTTTTTATCAACGATAATTGTGCCAGCAGTCATATTGTCGGCAATGTATTTTCCGGCGTTCCCGGTTAGTTTAATGGTGGCCCCGGCGTTCAGGACGCCTAAGTAGTCGCCAGCATCTCCTTTAATAATCAATTCGCCATGCTTGTAACCGGCGGCGACCCCACTTAGGTGCTTGGTGTTTGTAACCTCCACCGGTTCGTCGCCCAAAGCCTCTTTCAACTGAGAGCTTAGGGCTTTAAGTTTCTTGGACTTTGCGTTTATCGCAGTCATCGTATTTCCTTCCTGAAATCCAGCAGCAGAAATCAAGGTTTCCGGTATCAGCATCCCGTGCAGGAGTTGGATGCCTTTGTCGGTGAGGTGGAGCGCGTGGGCGTTCGGTACAGACGGACGAACTGTTTAATAGCCTCGTTACGCTGCATCGGATCAGCCAATGCGTCCAGCATCAAAATATTGAGATCGTTAAACGCTTGCGCTCGCTCGCGTCGGTCTTTCTCGCCGGAAGCGGCTTCAAGGCTGGCGCTATCCACATCGGGGGCTAAATCTAGCAGATGCAGCTGATTGGCGTTGCGAACAAATACCTCGCCAGCGGGAGAGCGAACGATCAAGGTAGATTTGCCATCAGGCGCACCTAGAGTGCCGACAGC
The DNA here is from genome assembly GCA_965363875.1 of uncultured Anaerolineales bacterium. GTDB lineage: Bacteria > Chloroflexota > Anaerolineae > Anaerolineales > E44-bin32 > E44-bin32. The sequence continues at coordinate 6,539 of CBDTTY010000067.1, read as the reverse complement.
CAGATCCGCTGATTCTCCAAGATAGTCATCGCAGCTCCCACAGCCGGTGAGCGTGTATTTCTCGGCGTCTTGTCGGGCTATGGAGTGTACGTTGCCGTCCCATAGCTCCACAGAGAGCTCCTCGCGGTCGGCGGAAACATCCAGCCGCTTGACCTGGTCGCGGGAGATACCCATGCTCTTGACCAGAATCTCTTCAATCATCTCCGGTCGGTAGATGCCGGTACAGAATACGGCGATGCTCAAACGGATGGAGTCCTGGTATGGACTCAGCAGGGTATTTGGAGAGGCTTTGATTTTGCGGATGGCTTGCGCAGCGCAAGGTGTACTGACGACGGCGATGTTTTCCAGACCTCGATCAAAGATGGCCTCGTTAAGAGCATCAAAAACAGGAGCCCAGAGATATTGTGGTCCGACGCTGGAGACGATCTCCTCAACGGTCGTTACCACGCGGGCTTTGGGTTCGAGGGTCCATGGGTCGAGGTCGAGCATAACGACGCCATCGAGCATGCCCGTGGTGAGCCCGGCTGTTAAAATACTGCGGATCACATCGTTCGGCGCTCCTGACTCAACCGGGCCGCGCGCACTCGCCGCGAACAGAGCGCTGGGTTCTATGGCGGTCCAGCGATCCAAGCGCGGGCAAGCTTCCTCACAGAAGTGCTCGCAGAAGGAGCAGCTATCCAGCGGTCCCACCGTGTAGCCAACCGTCTTAATGCGAGTTTCTAAGATTGGATGATCGCCCCCGTTCCAGCGCAGCACTTGTTTGGAGCAGGCGGCTACGCATAGGCCACACCCGGCACAGTTGTCGAGTGACCAAACCTCCATTTCCAGTCTTTTAGACATAAGGCTCCTCACTTTTTTCCAGGTCTTGTCTACTGTTCACTATGTTTCCTCTAGGCGATAGATCTTTATGGCTTGACCATCTTTTTCCCAAGATCATCTCGAAAAGCAGTTATCGTCTCTACGAACCCTTCGCCGTCATCACCAGCGAGAAATTCCAACCTAACGCGGCGGGGGTCGAGTCCATAGTCGGCAAGTTGCTGCTTCAATACCTTCACTCGCTCCTCTGCGTACAGGTTGCCAGAACCGTAATGGCATTCACCAGGATGACATGCACCAAGCAAAACGCCATCCGCATTGTTGAGCAAAGCCCAGAGGATGTGTTGGGGGTCAAAGCGAGCCGAACAGTTCATACGTAAAATGCGAATATCGGAGGGATAAGGTAACCGCAGAGTGCCGGCCAGGTCCGCCGATGCATAAGCGCTCCATTCGCAGGCAAAAGCGAGGATTCGGGGAGGATGGCCGACGCCTTCCGCTTCGTCCTTTGTACGAGACGAATTAAACGCTGCGTTGATTTGAGATACGATGGCGAGATCATCCCAGCCGGGGATCATGATGGCGTTAACCGGGCAGACGACCGCGCAGTTACCACAACCTGTACAACGTAGGGATTCGACTTCCGCCAGCGAAAGAACGCCATCTTTCTGTATAAGCTGAATGGCGTTTACCGGGCATACCGGAACGCAGTTTCCACAACCGGTGCAAGTTTCCTGGGCGATCTCGGCTACTGGAGCGCTAGTGGAAAGCGAGTCCTGACGTAGATAGCGCTGCAAACGAGAGCTGGTCATATAGGCTTGTAACAGCGCATCGGTGGTGTCCACGGGTTGGTGTGCGCTGCCAACGACATAGATCCCGGTGTCGCAATAACGACCGGGAACCAGTCGGGTGCGCGCTTCGAGTATGAAGCCATGCTTGTCTTGATGTAGGCTCAGGAGGGTAGCCAGAGTGTCGGAGTTGTCTTGAGGAACGAGAGGCATGGAGAGAACCACCCGGTCATAGAGTAGGCGCACGGGTTGGCCCGTCAAAGGGTCATCGACATCCACAGTCTTTTCGGAGATCAGCGGGGGAGTCTCCGCGCGATAGCGGAAGAAGGTAACCCCCAATTCCTTAGCTTGCTGAATCCTCTCTTCTAGAGGATGGTTATCTCCAGCTGAATATAGCTCTCGAAAGAGAACGGTAACATTGGCCGCCGGGTTGAGTTGCTTGACCTGAATAGCCTGCCGGACGCCCGTTAGGCTGCTCAAATGCGAGCCATAGTCTTCATCCCCATCTTCGGAAGACAAGATCAGCACGAGATCTTGGACTGCCCACTCGCTGCCGGTTGACGCCGCACCGGCTAGTTCATGTGCAAAATGGGCTTGTGTTACCACACGCAAAGGATCGAAATATCGACTGCTATCCAAGGGCAGGGGCTTCGCACCTGTGGCGACAACTATCGCTCCTACTGTGAGCGTCTTAGCCTGATCGCTAGATGTAATCGAAACCTCATAAGCCCCTGGAGGACCGGCCACTTGCGTGAGGCGTGAATCAAGCAAAACATCGATGCCGGGATGGTTGGACACGATCTCGATAAGACCGTCAATCATGTCCTTCGCATTCTCCTGAAAAGAGTGGCTTGTTCCGCCCAACTCCTGAGCGCTTTCGACCAGCGTGACGTGATGACCAGCGTTGGCCAGGGAATTGGCAACGGTCAATCCGCTCAATCCGCTGCCGAGGATCAAGGCCGAGTTAACTAGAGTATGGGTATGAGAAAAAGGCAGGCTGGTTGCTGCGAGCCGGGAAACCCCCATCGCAATCAGGTCTGCCGCTTTTTGCATAACGTCAGGGTCATGCGCATGGACATAGGCGCAGTGCTCGCGGATGTCGACCACCTCGACTCCACCCGCTTCCAATCCGGCGGAAAATGCCGCCTCTCGGAAGTGCTTTTCCACCAAGCGCGGGGTGCAGCCGGCAACAAGTAACCGCTCCAGCTTATTTTCAGTAATCGCCTGTTGCATGCGCAAAAGGCCGTCCTTGCTGCAAGGATAGGCTTCACAGCTTGCATAAACGACCCCAGGCAGATTCGCAGCCGTAGAGCAGAGAGCATTGGTGTCCAATACGCTGGCGATCTCATCGCCGCATTCACAGACGAGAACGCCCATGCGGGGCGATGCATCCAGATCTGGGGAATTCTTATGCGGTTTTCCGTCCGCGCCCATAAAACCATCCTTGTGGTTCAACTTAGAAGGCAAGGCGCTCGAGGCGCTTAAACCCTTCTGGCGTGATAAGGATTAATCGAGATCCACTTCGTGCTCAGTCTTCGTTTTTATTAGAACATCAACATCCTGAATAGCCACTGGACTCAAATCTACATCGTCGCATATTTGACAGTACACACGGTCGAACTTGGTAGCCGCACCATGGACGCTGTGAAAATGAGTGATGTCTTTTAGCTTAATCGCATCGGTCGGGCATATCAAAACACAGGTTCCGCAAGCGATGCAGGTCGAGGAAGCGATCTGGAAGGGTGTGCTGACCTTCCTGGCCATACCGCGGTTGATCAGGCTGATAGCGCCGACCCCGACGATCTCCCGGCAGGCACGGACACACAAGCCGCAGAGCACACATAAATCTTCTTCGGGAAGCGTGAAGCGGATTTCTTTCACGCCATATTCTTCTGCAAGCGCCAGCAGCATAGGGTCATTGTGTGCACTGGCTAATAGCAGCTCAATTGTGGTCTTTCGGCTCTTTCTCACCGCCTCGGAATCGGTCTCAATGACCGCACCTTCCTCGCAGGGATGAACACATGAAGCCACCAGTCGGGGTGGGCGAGGGGGGAAAGACACCTCGACCATACACAACCGGCATGCTCCATAGGGTTCGAGCGCCGGGTGATAGCACAGTGTAGGCACTTGGATGCCATGCTCACGGCAGGCTTCCAGCACAGTTCGCCCCTCTGCTACCTGGATCTCGCTGCCATTGATCGTCAATTTGGGCATCGTTTCCTCGTTTACCAAGTACGATCGTCCGCGTCTATTCCACCAGGATCGCGTCGAACTTGCACACGCTCATACACATTCCACAGCGTGTACATATAGCGGCATCAATAACGTGAACCTCTTTCTTCTCACCCTGAATCGCGCCTTCGGGACAATTGCGCAAGCAGACCATGCAGCCGGTGCAATTCTCATCGATCACCGAGTAGGTAATCAGGCCCTTGCACACCCTGGCGGGGCAGGTTTTATCAACGATGTGGGCTTCATATTCATCACGGAAGTAGCGGATTGTGGACAGAACCGGGTTTGGCGCGGTTTGCCCCAAGCCGCAGAGGGAGGACCGCTTAATCTCCTCGCCCAACTCGATCAGGTATTCCACGTCCCCGGGTCTGCCCTCGCCCGCGCAGATTCGGTTAAGTGTTTCGAGCATGGCCTTTGTTCCCACGCGGCAGGGCACACACTTCCCGCAGGATTCTTCCTGGGTAAATTCCATGAAGAAACGAGCAAAATCCACCATGCAGGTGTCTTCATCGGCGACGACCAACCCCCCGGATCCCATGATCGCTCCAAGCGAGGTTAGTGATTCATAGTCAATTTCGACATCCAAATGCTCAGCTGGGATACACCCGCCAGATGGGCCACCTAATTGAGCGGCCTTAAAGGACTTGCCGTCGGGGATGCCTCCGCCGATGTCGAAAATCACCTCGCGCAGAGTGATGCCCATTGGCACTTCGACAAGACCTGTGTTGTTGATTTTTCCTACAACAGAGAATATTTTGGTTCCTTTGGAATTTTCAGAACCTATAGTTGCGTATTCCTGGCCGCCATGTTCTAAAATGCCGGGCACGTTAGCCCAGGTTTCAACATTGTTGATGTTTGTGGGTTTCCCCCAGAGACCGCTCTGTGCTGGGTATGGGGGACGGGGCTGCGGCTCGCCAATTCTCCCCTCGATGGAGGCCAGCAAGGCAGTTTCTTCTCCACACACAAATGCCCCCGCTCCGAGGCGGATATCAAGTGCGAAATCAAAACCGCTTCCGAGAATGTTCTGGCCTAGTAAACCAACTTCTTCCGCTTGATGAAGCGCAATTTGTAGGTTCTCAACGGCAAGAGGATATTCGGCACGAATATATACATGGCCTTGGCTCAAACCGATAGCATAGGCCCCGATGATCATCCCTTCAATGACTAGATGAGGGTTGCCCTCCATAATGGAGCGATCCATGAAGGCACCGGGATCCCCTTCATCTGCGTTACAGATGATATAGCCCGTCCCGACCGTTTGTACATTGCTGCGGCAGATCTCCCACTTGAGACCAGTAGGAAAACCTGCTCCACCGCGGCCTCTCAATCCGGAAGTTTTTACTTCATCAATGACATTTTTGGGGGACATCGAAGTGAGTGCTTTTACAAGCGATGAATATCCTCCCAAAGCCAAATAATCATCGATTTGTGTGGGGTCAATCCGCCCATTCATAGCCAGTACAGATCGTTTCTGTTTGAGGTAGAAAGGCAGATCGTGTTCTTTAATAATATGATCGCCAGTATCCGGATCGGTATACAACAGCCGTTCGATAACTTCCCCGGAGATCAGAGTCTGGTTGACAATCTCGGGGACATCTTTGGGTTGGACCTTGAGGTAAGAAATGCGCTGAGGATAAATCGTTATGAGGGGACCGTATTCACAAAAGCCCGGGCATCCTGTACCGACAACTTCAATTTCGGCCTCTAATTGTGCTTTGTTAAGCTCATCGCGCAGATTCGTCAGGACCTTTTGGCTGCCAAGCGCTCGGCATCCTGTACCATCGCAGACGCGTAGACAAGGCTTGCTTTCATCCCAACCAGCGGCAAGGGCTGTTTGATAGGTCTGGAATTCCTTCACGTCTTGTAACCGGTTCATTGCTTGGGTTCCGTCTTCATAATGTTCTTGATCAGCCGATCTACTTTCTCTAGTGTCATTTGCCCTGAATATTCATCGTCGGCAACAACGATTGGACCTAAGGCGCATGCTCCGACACAGTTGACCGTCTCCAAGGAGAAGAGTTTATCTGGGGTTGTCTCACCCGCCGCGATGCCAAGTTTCGTTTCCATTCGGTCCAACACTAGTTGGCTGCCGCGCACATGGCAGGCTGTGCCCATGCACACATGCAAGCAATGCTTCCCTTTCGGTTTCAAACTGAAGGCATTATAGAAAGTGGCGACAGCGTAGGCTTGTGACAGCGGCACACCCAATCGTTGGCTGGCCAGAATCAAAGCCTCCTTGGGCAGATAGCGGTAGCGCTCCTGAACTTTTTCCAACGCAGAAATGATCGAGCCTTCGTCGCCGGCTTCCCTATCGATGATCTCGTGAATTTCACTGACGGGTATTTGCATAGGCGGGTCCTTTAGAAAAGATGTGTTTCACAGACTTCACATTAAAATTTTCGCTTGCCGGTTGGCATCATTCTCCTGAAATGACATGCGGGTACCTGCCTCAGGCACCCGCACGTTCAGATTGGCTGCATTAAATACAGCTTCCAAATCGTTGTATTTCGAGGTCTCGAATCATCGACTTGTTCTCAGAAGAACCCTATCGCCACACCACACATGGGTCAAGTGACAATTCTCACCCTCCGCAGTGGAGACTCTACTCCCGTGCAGCCAGGGCAGCGCTCAATGCGGTGCGCACGGCTGAGGGATTGGCGCGGCCTTCAGCCTCCCTCATAACCTGACCGAAGAGCCACTGGAAAA
>CBDTTY010000066.1:0-10884 GCA_965363875.1 uncultured Anaerolineales bacterium | reverse complement strand
AAATTGACACGGAAAATCCCGCATGGTATGATTCCCGCTAACAATTCAATAGCCCCATGACACTCTTATCCAGAGAGGTGGAGGGAACGGCCCTGTGAAGCCTCGGCAACCTGCCGTGAACATCAAGCGGTGTGGTGCCAATTCCTACAGACGGAGTACTGGAAGATGAGAGGGTGGCCAATGCATGTTTGATTGCCCCTTCTCAGGTTGAAGGGGTAATTTTATATGAGGAGGCCAGATATGAGCCTGACGTTTATTACGTCCCCGCGCACGGTTTTTACATCCGAGTCAGTTACAGAGGGGCACCCCGATAAGCTCTGCGATCAAATTTCAGACGCCGTTTTGGACGCCTGCCTGGAGCAGGATCCACGCTCACGTGTGGCTTGCGAAGTCGCGACCAAAACCGGCTTTGTCATGCTGCTTGGTGAGATCACAACTGAAGCGGTGATTAACTACGATGAGCTTGCCCGTAAGGTGATCACAGAAATTGGCTATGACGATAGCTCAAAGGGCTTCGATGGCCATACTTGCGGTGTTCAGGTTGCCATTACCAAACAAAGTGGGGATATCTCCCGGGGTGTAAATGAAGCGCTCGAGGTGCGGACGGGCTCCGTGACGGATGAGGAAGTTGAGACGCTCGGCGCGGGAGACCAGGGCATGATGTTCGGGTATGCGTGCAACGAGACCGAAAACCTCATGCCGTTGCCGATCGATCTTGCCCATCGCTTGAGCCGCCGACTGGCGGAGGTGCGCAAAGCAGGAACCCTGCCGTGGGTGCGTCCAGACGGCAAATCCCAGGTAACGGTTGAATATAACTATGGCAAACCCGTGCGTATCGATACCGTGCTCGTCAGCACGCAGCATGCTCCGGATGTAAGCCAGGACGAAATCCGCCAAGGGATAATCGATCATGTGATCATGCCGATTCTCCCAGAAGCTATGATCGACAGCGATCTGAAGATCTACGTGAATCCAACTGGCCGGTTCGTCACAGGCGGGCCGATGGGCGATTCTGGAGTCACCGGACGGAAGATCATCGTCGATACGTATGGAGGCATGGGGCGTCACGGCGGTGGAGCCTTTAGCGGGAAGGATCCCACAAAGGTGGACCGCTCCGGGGCATACGCCGCGCGCTGGGTGGCGAAGCACATCGTTGCCGCGGGCCTGGCTGATCGCTGCGAGATACAGGTAGCTTATGCCATCGGTGTCGCCAGCCCGCTATCGGTTTTCGTGGAAACATTTGGCACAGGGAAGCTGCCGGATGAAAAGATCAGCAGCTTGGTTGAGGGGATCTTCGATCTCCGACCGGGTGCGATCATCCGCGATCTCGATCTTCGCCGACCAATTTATCAAGCCATAGCGGCATATGGCCATTTCGGTCGCGATGACCTGAATTTACCCTGGGAGCAGCTCTCGAAGTTAGATGAATTGAAGAGCGCGGCGGCGTTGTCCACAGAAAAAGTAAAAGCGTAGAGCGGCTTTGTTAATGTTAATCTGGATCTCTAGGTGGTCGAACCTGCCTGGAGATCTGTTTTTGACAGGTTAATTTCCGGTGCCTATAATTTCCATAAGGGTTTGAAATACGCTTCGTGAATATGGGGTAACAGGAACAGCTATCTGTACCCCAGCGTTTACTGGATTTCGCCATGGATTTACAAGAACTAACTCAACGCATGCATGAATTTGTGCGCTCTAAAGGGTGGTATGGTTCTGATTCCGGAAAACCCCAGACGCCAAAGAATCTCGCCGTTTCCTTAGTCCTTGAAGCAAATGAGGTCCTTGAGCTCTTCCAATGGTCCGATGACCTGGATAGCCAGGATGAACTCGCCTCTGAGCTGGCTGATGTGATGCTCTACCTCATCCAATTGGCGAGCGTGAGCCAAATCGATCTCGAAGAGGCGGTTCTCTCGAAATTGGACGAGAATTATGACAGGACATGGTAATCTGACTTGGAACCACTGAGGCGCTGATGGTTATGATTTCGCTGAAAATAACCTGTTGATTTTACGATAGTAGTCGAATGAAGTTTCATCATTCGAGTATTCAGTTTTCGCCGGGGATGATCTTTTTTGTGGGTATTCGACCATGAATCTTGCCAGCAAGACCACCTCATCAGACAAGCAGCAGTGGAATTGGCCCTTCAGCCTGGCTAGCCTCACTGCGGGTTGCCGGCGTCATTTCAAGGATACTACAATCCATGTTCAGCAGGTTGAGTCATACCCGCTTCACGATCGCCGGCCGTCAATCGGTCGCATTCGGGGGATCAAAGTACATTACCGTTCGTCAAATAGAAATTGTGAATGCATACTCGTTGTGAAAGAACCGCATGGGACGACGCGTGCCGGTCTGGCGGGTGTCGGTCGCCGAGAAGTGGGCATTTACCACTCACTATCCGACCATCTGCCACTATCAACACCCTCTATGATTTCAGGTTCCCCTACTGGGGATTGGCTTATCTTGGAGAATCTCCCCCCTGCTTCCGATCCAGGGCATTGGAGCAAAGAGGATTATCTTCAAGCGATCGATGAGATGGCTAAACTTCACGACCGTTTCTGGGGACTTGGGGATGATCTCTATGCCTTCCCCTGGTTGAGTAGGGGTTTGGAGGGTGACTTCGAGGTCCACATTACTGCAGCGGCTCAAGCACTTGAGCGCATATTGGAAATCAAGCGCCCAACCTTGATTGCCAATAAACCTCACCGAATTGAGCTGTTTACGCAGCTCATTGAGAAAGCAGATCGAGTTATCGCGCCTTTGATCAACCAGCCCAGCACACTGCTGCATGGAGATTACTGGCCAGGCAACATCGCTGCCGTAAGTGATCGTAAACAGATTGTCTATGATTGGCAGTTGGCTGGAGTGGGGCCAGGAGTGCTAGATTTAGTCGTTTTTATTAATAAGAGCGCCTGGTGGTTTGATGATCTACCCCTGTGCCAAGATGAGATGGTTGAGCGTTATCGAGAGAATATGTTGAGTCGAGCAGGGATTCAATGGGAGAAGGAGACTTGGTCCGAGATCTGGGATCACGCTTTAATGTGGCGGTTTCTCCAGGATTGGATCGATTTGCTGGCGGTAACTCCGGAACCACTCCTGCTAACAAGAGCAAAGCAGCTTGAATCCGTCTGGCTTATACCTGTTGAACGTGCGATTGAGAGGCGTCTTAATTGAGAAGATTGCATGCCGCGGATAGCCTGCCATGCAGCGTTTCTACTACAAGAAAATGTGAAATGACCAAAGCCGTAGAACCAAGAGAGGATTTGACCTCAAAAGCCTGCTATGCCTGCAGTTAACCCCGAGAACCTGCGCCTGCGAATAGAGAGCGTCCTTATGCTCCTGGGAGAGCCAGGGCGGTTCGCGCGCGCCTGTAATGAGATGCTTGAGTTCTACGCCGATCGCACAAAACGCAGCAATATCACAACGGGACCGGTAGAAACAGCGCGTGTCCTCCGCGTCTCTCGGCCGGTTTTGAGAATGCTTTGCAACGAAATTCAGCATTTCGAGCATGAGGAGAAGGGGGACTGGTTGGAGGCGGCTGAGATAATGTGGAATACAGGTGTGCGCGAGGGGCGCTTTGTAGCTGCGTGCTTGTTGAATAGAACCGCGCCAGAGGATGTACCCGTCTATGCTGAAGCATGGGCGGAAGCTTGTGAGGATGTCGTCGCCCTGGAACGGCTTGCTGCGGATGGTTTATGCGTGTGGCGTGAACAGGACCCCGATCTTTCTTTTCAAGTAATTAAGAGATGGATTGATGACCAACGGCTTCAAGTGCGCCATCTCGCGCTCCTATTGCTTGCTAGCGTGTCGCAGGACTCGACATTTGATAAATACCTTCCCGAGACCTTCCAAATCCTTCAAGGAATTAGCGCGAAGGTTCGCGGGGAGAGTGTTCAATCCCTCTATGGGTTAATGCATCAGCTGGCCAAAAAGTCCCCTGCAGAGACGACGAAATTCCTCTTGGACGAAATTAAAGCAGGACATCCAGGCGTCAAACGTCTTGTCCGGAACACAATGGAATTCCTGCCAGACAATCATCGAGAGGCGATAGATTGGGCTCTGTAAACCGAGTGGAAGTGCTTCTGGTATAATTTGCCCATCGTATGACTAGACTGACCTGAGGTTTAGTATGGCAAACCATAGAACTTTGGGTCGAGTGACCTGCGGAGGAGCAGACGTCATGGCATTTACAAAAGAAGAAAAAACCCAGCTTATCGGCGAGTACCATCGTCATGAAAATGATACGGGCTCACCGGAAGTCCAAGTCGCGATTTTATCTAGTCGAATTGGACAACTCACGGACCATCTACGTCTTCATAAACATGATGAATCATCACGACGAGGTCTATTGAAACTCGTTGGAACGCGAAGGAAGCTGCTCAATTATTTGAAACGGAAGGATGCAGCCTCCTATCTGGCGATTACTGAGAGTTTAAATATCCGCCGGAAATAATGTCGAGAGCAGACGAGCAGGTGAGTCAGAAACTTGCTCGTCAATTTTCTATAGAGAGGTCGTCGATCGGAAAAAACGACCCAGGAAAAACAACCTAGGAAAGCGCATCTGACTATTGCCGTGGGTTGGGAATTGGAGAACGCCCATCAGTGAAGATATTTACAAACTGACGGTCCTTCCCCAGTCCCTGACTCGCATAAGTTGAAGGTGCGGGAGGGATATTTTTATGTATGAAGAAAAGTCATTTGAAACAACTATAGGTGGCAAGACTATAACGCTCTCCACCGGCAAACTCGCCGGTCAGGCGGGCGGCGCCGTAACAGTGCGCCAAGGGGACAGCGTCATCCTCGCTGCTGCGACGATGAGCAATAAACCTCGGGAAGGACTCGGGTTCTTCCCACTCACCGTTGATTATGAGGAGCGGCTTTACGCCGGAGGGCGTATTCCCGGCTCATTCTTTCGCCGGGAGGGTCGACCGACCGAAGGCGCAATAATTACTGCAAGATTGACGGACAGAACGATACGTCCGCTATTCCCAAAGGATATGCGCAACGAGGTCCAGGTGATCCTGTACGCGCTCTCATCCGATGGAGAAACGCCGCTGGATGTCCTCGGACTCCTGGGAGCGTCAGCGGCACTCACAATTGCGGATGTCCCCTTCGCTGGACCGGTAGGCACTGTCCGCGTGGCTAAACAGGACGGAAATTTCGTTATCAACCCGTCCTATCAAGTCATAGATGAGTCTGAATTAGATTTGGTGATCGCCGGTACAAGTGAGGCGATCATGATGGTGGAGGCCGGGGCAAAGGAAATTGAAGAGGCAGAAATCGTCAAAGCATTTGAGGTGGGACAAGAGGCGATTAAGTCACTCATCGATCTGCAAGCGCAAATGCAGGCTGAAGTCGGCAAAGAGAAACGCTCCTACCCTTCCTTCCAACTCAGCGAGGAAATCCAAACGAAAGTTTCCGAATGGCTTGAAGGCCGCGTTCAGGATCTCGTCAGTACACCCAGGAAGAAAGCGGAGCAATCTGAGCTCTTGAATGCATTGCGGGACGAAACCATAGAAGCATTCGCTGAAGAGGAAGAGTGGGAAGCCGCTGACATCCGTGAAGCTTTCGAAAAAGTACACAAGGCTGCCGTGCGATCACTCATTCTCGAGACCAAGACTCGAACGGATGGCCGTGGCCCGAAGGATGTTCGCGAGATTCATTCAGAGGTAGATTTCAGCCCGCGAGCTCATGGCTCCGGACTGTTCACTCGAGGTGAGACGCAGGTCCTGACGGTGGCGACGGTCGGCACTCCGCGTGAGCGGCAGGAGCTTGATGGCCTATCCCCGCGGAACGAGAAGCGATATATGCACCATTACAATTTCCCACCCTTCTCGGTTGGGGAAACGAAGTTCCTTCGCGGCGCCTCCCGACGGGAGATCGGCCACGGTGCTTTAGCTGAACGCGCTTTGCTGCCCGTAATTCCTTCTCAGGAAGAGTTTCCCTATACGATGCGCCTTGTTTCTGAAGTGCTCTCATCGAATGGTTCTAGTTCGATGGCATCAGTATGCGGTTCAACACTCGCCTTGATGGATACAGGCGTGCCGATCCGCGAACCAGTGGCGGGAATCGCCATGGGGCTGATCAAGGAAGGCGATCAGGCTGTGATTCTTACCGATATTCTGGGATTGGAAGATCATCTCGGAGATATGGACTTCAAGGTTGCTGGAACTCATAAAGGCATCACCGCGCTGCAGATGGATATCAAGATCAAGGGTATAACCTCCGACTTAATGTCTGAGGCTCTTGCACAAGGACGCGAGGCGAGGCTCTTCATCCTCGAGAAGATCAAGGAGGCCATCTCGGCGCCGCGCGAAGAACTAAAGCCGCATGTCCCGCGGATGACTATTGTCAAAGTCGATCCTGAAAAGATCGGCGCGATTATCGGGCCAGGCGGAAAAATGATCCGCAAGATTCAAGAGACGACCGGTACACGCATCGACATAGAAGATGATGGAATGGTATTCATCTCAGCAGCCGATGGGGAGAGCTCAAAAGCCGCAAAAGCAATGGTCGAAGGCTTGGTTGAAGAGGCAGTCTCAGGCCGGATTTATACGGGCAAGGTCGTTCGAATAACGGATTTCGGCGCATTTGTCGAGATCTTGCCGGGCACGGATGGACTGGTCCACATCTCACAGATGGACAGCGAACACACGGAGAAGGTGGAGGACGTCGCCCGGGTTGGTGAAGAGATAACCGTTATGGTGACGAATGTCGGTCACGATGGAAAAATCCGTCTCTCCCGTAAGGCTGTCCTGGAGGGGTGGACACTTGAGGAAGCAGTGGAGAACGATCGCCGTCCTAGCGGCCGGCGGTCAAGTGGGGGTGGAGATCGCAGAAAGAGCGGAGGGAGTTCCAAATACAAAGGGAACAAAAACTAATATCTGGACTCCTCTCATCGGGATAACCTCCTCGAAATTTCAAAACACACTCTCCAGACCGGAGGGTGTGTTTTTTGAGGTAGGCTTTTCTAAAATTATCGAGTGATGGCAAATAAGGATCTCTCTGTCGCCGTCTTACGACTCACTCGAAGTGACAAATTATGTGTGCGAGTCATTCTTAAGGTTGTCTTGTATCTTAAAATTAAAGCAAATTTGTCGCCTTTACACAGTAGTCGGAGGCGAACCTTAATTTGTAATCTATCGCCGCTTTGAATAGAATCGTTATTCAGCTCATAAATCAATAGCGTGATGCTTTCATGGGTCGGGATGACGGTCAGCCCAACCAAGAGAATGGATTGGTCGAAGGTGACGGATCAAAACCCTCAAAAAAATTTATCATCTCCGTCCTGGCAGCCGGCTACCAGACTGGTCGTGGCTACTTTCGGGGCTCTATTTGGCATCCTGCTTCTCTATCTTCTCCGGACCCTGGCAATCCCTGTAATCCTTGCGTTTCTGTTTGCTTACATGCTTCATCCTCTGACACGTTGGGCGAGGGAGAAAACACGTTTGCCGAAGGGCTTAGTGGCGTTCCTCGCGCTCCTATTATCCGCGGTGCTTATTCTCAGCGTAACGACTGGTTTAGGAGTGGCGTTTTCCCAGCGAATAGTCGATCTCGCTTTATATCTGTCATCCATCGTGGAGCAGCTTCCCGCGGCGATCGAATCGCTGGCGGATCAAACTATTCATATTTGGCGTTTTGAGATCGATCTGAGGGAGATGAATATTTCACCTCTCCTTACAAACCTTGCTTCGTCCTTGAGCCCACTGCTCACAAGAGCAGGTTCATTAATCGGATCATTTGCCGTGGCGGCTGTCTCTGGCGCCACAACTTTCCTTTTGATGATTGTGATGAGTTTTTACTTTCTTGTGGATTTTGAAAAACTCAGACCCGCCTTTAATAATATTATTCCCACTTCCTATAAGCAGGATTTCGATTACCTTCTAACCCAAACAAACCGGATATGGCGGGCATTTCTGAGGGGGCAAGTGCTTCTTGGTGTGATAGTGGGAGTGCTCACCGCGGTTTTGATGTCGATCGTGGGCTTGGACTTCCCCATCGCAGTTGGAGTAATCGCCGGTTTCATGGAGTTGGTTCCCATGTTTGGCCCTATCATCACAGGGGTATTCGCAACTCTTATTGCGCTCTTCCAGCCCGTGAACCCCTGGGGCCTGACGCCTTTCGCATTTACTTTATTGGTTATTGGGATATTCTTTTTAATTCAACAGGTGGAGAATGTCATTCTCGTCCCTCGCATTATGGGTGAGAGTCTGAATATCCACCCATTGGTGATTTTGATTTCAGTATTAGCCGGCGGTATTCTGGCTGGTTTCATTGGTGTTCTGCTGGCTGCACCTGTCGTAGCAACATTACGGCTCGGCACTGGTTATTTGCATAGCAAAATCGTTGAAGTAACACCTCCTCGAACGGAGGTTGTAAAACCTAGCGCACCTAGAAATCGCCTTGAACCCGTGAGCGGCTGGATCAAACGCCTGCGAAACCGCTTCCAAACCGCGGAGGAAGAGGTAGAAAATGAGAGTGTTGAATGATTGAGAGGCAGGAAGAGTCGCCGAAATGGGGTGTAACAACCAAGGCACTTGTTGCCCTGGCAGTGATGATGATCGTGGCTGGAATGCTGGTTCGATTCCAACACGTCATTCCGATTCTTGTCCTGGCTCCAATCTTGACCATCATCGTCGTCCCTGTCGTGCAGTTCATGTGCGTAAGGCTGAAAATTCCCTGGGGTTTAGCGGCGACAATCGCGATGCTGCTGTTTGTTCTGCTCCTAATCGGTGCTTCGACGGTACTGGGTTTCGCAATCGTACAGCAGCTCCAGGCGTTATTCCTCATCGTTCAGCAATTCCTGCTCGATTTACCCGCCCAGCTTGAACACCTGAGTCAGTTTACTTACCAACTTGGTCCCTGGGTGTTGGATTTTACTCAGTTTGATCTTGCTGCGGTCGGAGAGCAGGTGATCGCCACGATTCAACCGCTGCTCCGAGAGGTGAGCTCGTTGATCACATTCTTGGCCACGGGTGTGATTGAATCATTGACGCGAATCATCCTTGTCCTGGCCATCGCATTCTTCCTGATTTTCGATTATCGACGTATACGTGCTGTCCTGAAAAATATTTCAATTCCTGGCTATAAGCAGGATATCCAACGGCTTCAGCGAGAGCTTCTCAGGATCTGGCAAGCTTTCATGCGCGGCCAGCTCCTCATTGTCACCATTACGGGGTTTCTCACGTATTTGCTCATGCAGATCCTTGGCGTTCGCTTCCCGATCGGTCTGGGGGTTTTGGGTGGCATAGCGAAGTTTATCCCCATCGTTGGTCCTGTAACAGCAGGATTTATCGCCGCTCTAGTCGGTCTTTTCCAGCCATCGAATTGGTTTGGCTTCGTGCCCCTGGCCTATGCCACACTCATCGTGGTTTGCGTCGTAATCCTGGATCAATCAATCGATGTTTTCTTGGTCCCGCGTATCATGGGCACCACGTTGAATCTGCATCCCGCATTGATCCTGGTGGGGTTGGTGATAGGTGCCAGCCTGGCGGGGGTCATTGGTTTGCTGCTCTCCGCTCCCACAATAGCCTCATTCCTTCTTTTGGGGCGGTATCTCTACCGGAAGATGTCCGATCTTTCGCCCTGGGATCCGCCGATCGATGTCTTGGCAGAGCGCACTCCTGAGGATCCAATTCTTCCGAGAATCTGGAAAGCTATTAAGACCCGATGGAATCAAGGCAAGAACTCGCAAGATTGAGAGAAATACTCCTGTGTTGCCATGCTCGCCCCTGCGAGAAGCCGCTGGTTCTCGAATTCTTGGAAGGTGATTGGGTAAGGTCGCGATTATATTCCGCTCTCGCCTTTTTCAACAGCGGCTCGTATACTGAAGGAACCAGATCGCGTTAATTAATAGCATCGAGGTATTCAAACGATATCCTATAACTAGAGGTGTACAGCGATGACAGATTCAGAAGATATCTCAACGAAGATCCTAGCGGAGACAACAAATTTCATCGTTTGGTCGGCAGAAGAGCCAGATGGTGAAACAACATACCATGTCGAGCTCGGGACCGTGACGTTACATTTTTTCCGTGAGGAATGGGATGAATTTTTAGAGGCGGTTAAGTCTTTATAGCAGCACACAAGAGATTTGCTAACTACCTTTCCACTTTGAGCAAGGTTAACCGATGCAGATCTCCCTTGGATATAAACAGATTGCGCACTCTATAAACCAGCCGAATTTGTCAATGAAATTCACTGGTGCTAATATCCGCTACCGCGTTATTCTTGGTGAATTAGGATGCAACGACGTACAGAGCTGATCACCTGGCAAGAGGTTGAAAAGCTGATTGACCACCTCACCCCACAATTTCAGATGGAATTCGAGGCAATGGTGATCATCACTCGTGGTGGGATCATCCCCGGGGGGTTGTTGTGTGAGGCGCTCAATATTGAAAGTGTTCTCACCGCCGCAGTGGATTTCCCTTTCGCTTCTAAGATTGAAACTGCGAAGCTCCTGGCTTGGCCACAGTTCATCCAATTTCCAGATGACGATCAATTAGAAGACCGCAAATTACTCGTTGTCGATGATGTTTGGGGATCCGGGCGAACGATTACAGCTGTTCGCAACAGGATAGTTGCCGCGAAGGGTGTGCCCCTCACTTGCGTCCTGCATTACAACCCATACCGAAATCTCTTCGGCCAACTGCGACCTGATTATTTCGCTGCGAGCACAGATGCCCGCATTATCTACCCCTGGGAAGTGGACCAGGGGCCGGACCGGGTGCTTCTCGACGAACCGGAGTAGAGCCAGACTGTTGCTTTTCAATGCGTAAATGAATTTATGTTAAGTGGAAAGCCGTCCGTAAAGCTGACCCTAGAAAATGACTGAAGGATGACTATTGTCATCTAAATAGCCTTGTTGATTGCCTGAAAACAGCGCCTGAT
>CBDTTY010000065.1:0-11126 GCA_965363875.1 uncultured Anaerolineales bacterium | reverse complement strand
AAACCTCCCGCAGGTTTTATTTAACGGCAATACAGTCAATATTGCGTGATTGGAAACTATAGAATTTATGGTGCTGACCACACCTCGGTTTCCGGCTTGAATGCCGCCCAGGAAAACCAGAAGTGCTCGCCCGAGACGACCCGCTCAAGCTGGGCACCCTCCAGTGGTCCAGCGGCGGCATGACCGAGCAGGTTCCAGCGCGTGCCCGTTTCCTCATCTTCAAAACCATCCGTCTTTGCAACGAAGGTTAGAGTCTGCCCCTCGACATCGCGGCTGAACACACCCGTCGAGCCGGTGTCCGGTCCGTTGTTGCCAAAGGTAGAAACCGTGCCCGCTTGCCAGAGAATGACAATCGGTCGTCCTTCTATTTCGTCGTTCACAACCCGTACACCCTCAAGTAGGGTGAACGGATAGGCGATCGTGACGTCGCCGAATTCAACCGCAACCACGCGCTCCATCGGCAGGAGGCGTTCATCGTCACCCTCCACAGGGAAAAACGGGCTGCTGTTGACGCTGTCGTACCCGGCATAAGGATTCACACCGTAGTCACGAACAGCACCTGTGTCGCGCGAGAGAACCTTGCCGTCTGGATGAGAGGTCTTGAAATCAGACCAGGCGATGATTTGTGACGGGAGGAAATCGAGAACCGTGCCCGTCAGATCACCGACGATGGCCTCTCCTGTGAACTGCTGCCACCAGGAGAACGTCTGCCGGTCGTACATGACTAAATCCGAATTGCGCAGATTTCCGCTCGTTCCAAAGTCCAGCACCTGCCCATCGTCGAGGGTGCGCCGGAAGGCGATCGTCGCATTGCACAGAGGGCAAAAGGTTACAGCCACCGGTTCGCCAGCGACCACATCGTTGACAATCTCATGCCAGATCAAGATCGCCAGCGGGTAAGCCCGCACATCGCCGTCGAACTCAAAAAGCATCACCGGCCAGTCCTCGCCCAGCCACACATCCGCATCTTCGACGCTTTCGAAAACTGGATTGTCGATCGCTGGAATCGCGTCGGGGACGGGGTTGCCAGTGAAAATTTCGCTCAGGTCAACGCTGTGCTTGAAGAAATTCGTCCGTTCGAGCCAGAACGTCTGGCTGAAGGAAATATTAACACCCTCGAATGGATCGCCGCTGTCCTGCGTTTCGTCTGCATGCGTGGGCGAAGCCGCGGCTTCGGGCACATCGTCAGCAGGATCATCCGCCGTTGGACTCCCCACCGGGTTCTGTGCAGCAAGAGGCGCACACGCAGCGACTATCATTGAGAGAAATCCAAGAAAGAGCATAGGTTTCAATTTCCCGTTGTTTATCATTTGCAGTCGACTCCTTATCACTAATCCAGATGTTTGCTCATAACATTCGGCTGTCGTACTTCAAAAGAAACCTTCGACGCCTTGGTCTTAAGGAGGACAAGATGCCATCCTTCGCTCATACGCAGTCGCCCTTTAATTTCCCAGCCCGATTTGGGCTAAGTTGCCGTCCAGGTTCCCCTCGGTCATCACGCCGATGTGCTGCACCTGGATAACCCCGTTGCGATCCACAAAAAAGGAGGATGGATAACTGCGAGTGCGGTACAGCTTCTGTACCTCCGCGCCCGGATCGAGAATCATTTGGAAAGTCAGCCCGAATTCGTCCCGGAAAGCTTGCACGTCTGTACGTTGTTCATCGAAGTTCACTGCAAGCACAATAAAACCTTCATCCCGATACTCCTCAAAACGGGATTGGATGGTTGGCATCTCGATGCGGCAGGGTCCGCACCAGGTTGCCCACAGATTGATCAGCACCGGTTGGCCATTAAAGTCACTTAGACTGATGTTTTCACCCTCTAGATTCGCCAGTGTGAAATCTGGAGCCAATGCTCCCACCACTGGCGCAACCTGTATACCCTGATCAGAACCTTGCTCGCCTTCGTTGCGCCCGACAAGAGCGCGCCCGCCGGCAACCGCAAGGCTTACACTCAAAAGCACTGCGATGCCGATAATCCATTTGCGATTCGAATAAGGTTCTGCCTGATCCGCCATAGTTCACCTCAAATCCCGAAATTCACGAAGAAACCAAAGCGTGCTAAGCGCTCCAACGTCCCGGTCAGTAGCATCACCCCCACGATTATCAAAACCACACCCGTCACGTACGACATAATCTGAATCGCCCGACTATGGCGCTTCATCAGATCCGCAACCCGACCGACGCCGATCGCAGCCAGCAGGAAGGGAATGGCCAAGCCAATGGAATAGGCGCTGAGTAGGATCACACCCTGTGTGACATCGCCTCCGTTCAGGGCCAACGTCAGGACAGCTCCCAAAACCGGGCCTACGCAGGGCGCCCAGCCCGCCGAGAAAAACACACCCATCAACGCCGACGAAAAGAAGCCCGAACCCTTCCTCGGCGCGTACTGATGCCGGGTGTCGTAGTTCAGAAAGGAGATGTTGATCAACCCGAGCGTATGTAAGCCAAAGAGGATCACGACTACTCCACCAATGCGTGCAATCCACAGGCGGATTCCAAAGAGCACTCCACCTAGAGCGGCGGCGGCCACTCCCAGAAGGACGAAGACAAAGCTAAATCCGAGCACGAAAGCCAGGCCGTGAGCGAACGTCAGACCGCGATTCTCAACTACCGTGCCATCCGGTCTAACCGTACGGCTGCCAAGATAGCCGACGTAAGCCGGCACAAGCGCTAATACGCAGGGGGATAGAAACGATGCCAGACCGGCCAACAACGCCAGGCCAACCGTCACGTTGGGTGCATCCATAAAACCTCCAAGATACGAGCGTGCTTCGCAGGCATGTTCAACCTGCGGCTCGTCCCTTAGATGGACCGGATCGCACCGTTCTTACCGACCCCTAAATCTGTTTCGTTTAATTTTCAAATCCGGGAGGGGTGTCAAATATTTATTCGCGGTTAGCAGCGACCGGGCAAACGCACGGGCACGCGAAGCCCCCACCCACGACGCCCTCACTTGACAGCGCAACAACCCTTCTATAGCATTCACCCACAGCACAAACCGCTTTCGAGGAGCTGCACTCTCCAGATTTCCGGCATGACAAAATCACGACACTTATTCCTCATACGCCATCTCTTGGCGCCCAGGGCATGACAGTGAGAATGAAATTCTCACCACGCCGGGTGCTGACCATCCTCGGCATCGGTACGGCCGTCTCCCTGTTGGGCGACAGCACGCTCTACACAGTGCTCCCCGACCCGACGTTCGCCCTCCAGGCGGCTGTTCCCTTCGCGCAGGTTGGGATCTTGCTGGGGGTAAACCGGCTGGCGCGCATCTTCTTCAACATACCTGCGGGCCGTTTGATCGACCGTTTTCCGCGCAGGCCCTTGATGATCGGATCGCTCGCCATCGGCGCCTTCTCCACGCTGACGTACGCAATCGGACACGGATTCTGGGTGATGTTCGCGGGGCGGATACTGTGGGGCGCAGCTTGGTCTGGTTTGTGGATCGGCGGGCAGGCGATCGTGCTTGACCTGGCCGACAGCGAAAACCGCGGGCGCCTGAGCGGGCGCTATCAAATGTGGTTCTTCCTTGGCATCGGTCTTTCAGCCTTCCTGGGCGGTATCTTCACCGACCTGCTCGGTTACCGCGGCGGGTTATTCCTCAGTGCAGGCCTCACCGCAATTGCGGCGTTTATGTGGCTGTTTCTCCTCCCGGAGACCGCTTCAGCGCATTTCGAAAAGCGACGCGGCGAGCAGGGTGAGGGTATTGGTTTTCGCTGGCGCGTCGTCCTTGTCTCCGCCCTCCCTATCTTCACGGTGCGCTTCATCTACGCTGGCGTAATCGCAGCGACATCCATCCTGTGGCTCTCCGGGTTCGCGGGTGAAGGCATACACGTCCTCGATCTCTTCTTCCCCATCGCGACGCTCACCGGGACACTCATCGCTCTACGCACCGCATTCAGTATGTTGGGTGCTCCCATCGTCGGATTCCTCTCCGACCGCATCCACGGCCGGCGTTGGATCATCATCGGGGCCGCTCTTGTTACCGGCGGCGGCGGGCTGTGGTTTATGGGATCCCCTTTCTTGCCGCTGGCGCTCTTCGGAGTGCTGCTTTCTGCCCTGACGGCCAGCGGCGTTCAAGTGCTGATAACCGCATACGTGGGCGACAGCACCCCGCCAAGTCTGTCGGGGCATACGCTCAGCAGAATCTTCACTTTCGGCGACCTGGGCAGCGCGCTTGGCCCTCCTCTTGCTTTCTTGTTCCTGATCTCATTCCCGCTAGCCTCGCTTTTTCGCCTCTGCGCTGTATTGTCCATCGCTGCGTCAGTCTTCGCCTTCGCCTTGAGTGCTTACAAGTTAGATGATCGGTAGATAACTTTCTCAGACTGGTGCATAATACGTCTACACTATTGTCTGATAGCGTAGACCTTGCGTCCCGATGTATATTCACCACGCTGCACTTACGTGTAATATGAGATGAAAACCATGCAACGTTGGAACGGCTGGGGAGAAACGAATAGAACGTACCATCTACCGCTCGCGGCCTGCACCTACCTTGAGGAACTCCTCGGCGCTGGCGTGCATACCCCAGATGCAGATTTTCAGACAGCGCTCAATGCGGTGCCTCCCTCCCGTCTTCCAGACCACCCTTTATTTTCCATTGACGATAAAACCCGTCTGCTTCACGCCCGCGGACAGAGCCTTCCCGATTGGATCGCATTGCGATCTGGAAAAATAGAAACCTTCCCGGACGGTGTCGCCACCCCTGAGACCGGCGATGATGTCAGGGAGATCCTTGGTTTCGCTCATGACACTGACTGCGCTCTTATTCCCTATGGCGGCGGCACTAGCGTCGTAGGGCATATTAACCCCCTGCCGGGAGATCGCCCTTCTCTCACCGTTGACATGAGACGTATGAACCAGTTGTTAAACTTGGATGATGAAAGCCGCCTGGCCACTTTCTCTGCAGGCGCAACCGGTCCTGAAATCGAGGCACAGCTCAAGCCACACGGCTATACACTGGGCCATTTTCCACAATCCTGGGAGTTATCAACGCTCGGAGGCTGGATTGCCACGCGTTCCAGCGGTCAGCAGTCTTACCGCTACGGCCGAATCGAGGACTTATTCGCCGGCGGAACCATGGAGACTCCTGTGGGCAGAATCCAACTACGTTCACTGCCTGCCAGCGCGGCTGGGCCTGACCTGCGCCAGCTCATGCTCGGTTCGGAAGGGCGCCTCGGCGTGATCACTCATGCCGAGGTCCGGGTGAAACCTCTCCCTGAGGAGGAGATGTTTTTCGGCGCGTTCTTCCGCGATTGGGAAAGCGGGGTGGCGGCGATGCGCTCCCTTGCCCAGGCAAATGCGCCGATCTCCATGGCTCGTTTGAGCGATCCGCTCGAGACAGAGACTACGCTGGCTCTTGCCGGGCGGGAGAGGCTCGTCGCTTTCGCGGATTATGGCCTTCGTCTCCTTGGGCATGGCGTTGGCCGCACGTTGTTGATATACGGCATCACCGGCGCTCACGACTTCGTTTCCAGCGCCCGGCAGGATGTCAGCGCTCTCCTACGGCGATACGGCGGCCTTCCCGTCGGAACGATAATCGGCCGCCAGTGGGAAAAATCGCGTTTTTATACCCCCTACCTGCGCAATACGCTCTGGGATCAAGGATATGCCCTGGATACACTGGAAACTGCTCTTCCCTGGAGGGGCATTGACGCTGCGCGCGCCGAGGTGATCCAATCAATTGAGCGTGCCTTTCAATCTGAAGGATCGTGCACCCTTGTTTTCTCTCACCTCTCGCATATCTACACCGATGGCGCAAGTCTTTACGTCACCTATATCTTCCCCATTGGTGTGGATCTTGAGCAGACCCTGCATATCTGGCGCATGGCCAAACATGCCGCATCCGTCAGGATCATTGCCAATGGCGGGACCATCAGCCACCAACACGGTGTCGGCATAGACCATCTCAGCTATATGAAGGACGAGAAGGGAACGGTCGGGCTGCGCCTTCTAGAAGGGGCGCGCAAGGCTCTCGACCCCCAGGGAATCCTTAACCCGGGGAAGTGCTGGCCCTGTTCTTAAGTGCCCTTCGCCGCAGGCATTCCCGACAGAGAAAGGAAAACTGAAAGCCACATGTGGGAACGAGGATGGCGCGATGAGGTTTGGTCTCGCATCGAAGGACCGTGGGATCTCATTGTAATAGGCGGAGGAATTACCGGTGCAGGGATAACGCGCGAGGCGACCCGAATGGGTTTGCGGGTTCTCCTCGTTGAGGGTAAGGATTTCTCTTCCGGCACATCCAGCCGCTCCTCCAAACTCGTGCATGGCGGCTTTCGCTACCTGCGCGAGGCCAAATTTCGCCTGACATACCATTCTGTGAGAGAGCGGGAAGCGCTTCTCAAGCAAGGGAGGGGGTTGGTCAACCCGCTGGGCTTCTTGCTTGTCAATTACGCTAATGACCGCATCCCGGGATGGGTCTTCGGCGCAGGATTGATCTTCTATGACATCATAGGCCTGCAGTGGGGGCACCGCCATTACGGTCCAGAGGGTCTTCAGTCGCTCTGCCCACAACTTTCCTCTGCAGGACTGCAAGGCGGGTACCGCTACTTTGACGCTCAGACAGATGATGCTCGATTAGTATTGCGCGTTGTACGTGAAGCTGTCGCTGCTGGGGCAGTAGCCCTAAATTATGCCCGGGTTGAAGGGGTGCTGCGTACGCAGAATGGATCGGTACGGGGAATTGCGCTGAGGGACATTTCGCCAAATGGTCGCGATCGCACAGCGGAGATCCAGGCCAATGTAGTCATTAACGCCACCGGTGCCTGGGCCGACACAGTTCGATCCATGATCGACAAGAAACCACGCCTGCGAAAACTACGCGGGAGCCATCTAATATTCCCCCAACATGCGCTTCCTCTCACTCGCGCAGTAAGCTTTCTCCATCCAAGCGACGGCCGTCCCGTGTTTGCCCTACCCTGGGAAGGAGTCACGCTTTATGGAACGACGGATATCGAACACCGCCAACCTCTGGATATGGAACCCACCATAGACATCGAGGAGATTGACTATCTCCTGGAAGGCCTCCGTCAAGTTCTCGATGTAGATCTCTGCTCAGATGACCTTCTGGCTACCTTCGCCGGTGTACGCTCCGTAGTAGATACAGGGAAGGTTGATCCGTCTCGCGAATCGCGCGAGCACGTCATCTGGGACGATCGAGGTTTGGTGACAGTCACCGGAGGCAAATTGACGACTTTCCGGATCATGGCCCTCGACGCGCTGCGCTCCATTCACGGATACTTCTCAGGGGCGTCTCTCCCTGATCGCACACATCGAGTGTTTAAGCAACCTCCGAGCGAACACGCTCTGGCCTGCGATTTTGACCCCTCCAAATGCCTGCGGCTGCTCGGCAGATACGGTGATGATGCCCCTGAGATAGTAGCCTGCGCAAAAAATGGTGAACTCGAGACTATCGGCGCAACATCTTACCTCTGGGCTGAGCTGCGTTGGGCCGCGCGCGCGGAGGGAATCGTTCACCTCGAAGACCTGCTTATGCGGCGAGCCCGCCTGGGATTGACCCTGCCCCAGGGCGGTTGGCCGCTGATAGATATAGTACGCTCCATTGCGCAGCCTGAACTGGGGTGGGACGATGATCGCTGGATCCGCGAACAAAATACTTATGCAAGACTCTGGAACGATAGTTATCGGCCGCCATCCTCCCCTGGAATCGCCCTCACGCCGCAATAGACCCTTTTCGCATCCTCCAGAGAGCATAGAATCCAACATCTCGTTCTCCTGGATAATTGTTTTCCTGGGATGTCCAGAAGAGCAGTGATACAATCTCGACCGATAGAGGAATTATTCTATGAGAATCAAACATCACCTGCTATGGCTCTCTTTTGCTGTTGCCCTGACGCTGAACGGCTGCCAGAGCTCCTCAAGCACAACCGCTGTGCCCGCGTCTCCCACGACTGCATTACCCACACCTACTCAGACAGCCGCATTGCCTACTCCAAACCCAACTCCAGAAGCGACAGATGCATCAACCTGTCCCCCTCTCGACGCAGACCTTCTCGCCCAAATGGCCGAAATCGAATCCCAAGTGATCCAGTTGCGCGGTATCTTACCGTCCGAATCCGTCAGCCGCGACTTGCTCTCACCGGACGAGCTTAGCGAACGTGTGATTCATGATTTCCTCGGTGATTACTCTCAAGAAGACGCTCTTCAAGATGTTCGCCTTCTCTCTCTATTGGGCTTGATCGAACCAGGGATCGATCTGTGGCAGCTCTACGCCGACCTGCTTACCGAACAGGTCGCCGGCTTCTATGACACCGAAACGGATGAAATGATTGTCATCTGTGGCTCGGGATTTGGGGGCGTTGAACGTCTCACCTACGCACATGAATACACACATGCACTTCAAGACCAAAACTATGATATCAGGGACGGCCTTCAATACAACAGCGATGCCTGTGAGGCCGATAGTGAACGCTGTTTTGCTATCCAAGCCTTGATTGAAGGTGATGCTACATTGCTCCAGGAGCAATGGCTGCGGACTTTTGCGAGAGACGAAGATCGCTCAGATCTGCTCGATTTCTTCGCTGATTTTGATATGCCTGTATTCGATAGTGCCCCAGCCTATATACAATCTGAACTCACCTTCCCATATTTCTGGGGATTGCATTTTATTCGCACTCTTTATCTTGATGGGGGATGGGCCGCTGTCGATACCGCGTATCAAAACCCTCCGCTTTCAAGTGAGCAAATCCTCCACCCGGAGCGTTATCCAAAGGATCCTCCGGTAGATCTCGTTTCACCGAACGTATCAGATGCTCTCAACTCCGGCTGGGAAAAGACCGTGCACGACGTGCTCGGCGAGTGGGCCACGCTCATGGTCCTTAACGAATATTTGCCCATAGACCAGGCATCCTTGGCGGCCGAAGGGTGGGGCGGTGACCTTCTTTTATTTTTCTATCAAGAAGAAGACGACGTCGATGCGTTTGTATTGATTACACAATGGGATACCATGCGAGATGCACATGAATTCTCCGCGGCCTTCCTTGATTACGGCCTATCCCGCTACGGAGATCCAGAAAGACCTTCCTCCACTTCGGCACGATGGATGGTTGAAGACGGCATCTCTTACTTCGAGCGTGTCTCCAATCAAACGCTCTGGATTCTGGCTCCTGACGAGCAGACACTGGAGTCCCTGCAGAAAGCTATCCCGCTTCCGCTGCGGACGAGCTCGTGACGGAATCCCTTGACATTTCTCGTATCCAGGCGATCTGTTTTGACCTCGACGGCACTCTCGTTGACACAGACGAGAAGTACGTCGCCCGTGCTGCCCGGTGGCTGCGCCCCCTCTCCCATATTCTTCCCGACAGCAATCCAGATGCTCTTGCCCGCCGCTTTGTCATGGCCGTTGAGACCCCTGTTAATGCAGCACTTGGGTTGTTTGATCGCTTTAATTTGGATGAGTTTTTTTGGCCGCTGCTTGACAAGCTCCACCGTTCACGCGGCCTTGCTACGGTGGATGAGATAAGCGTGATCCCTGGCGCTCTCGCCACGCTGGAGCGTCTTGGCCCACGTTTCCCTCTCGGCATTGCTACATCCCGCGACCGCTGGAGTACGGCCGCTATCCTGGATGAAGAAGACCTTAATCATTTCTTCCAGTGCGTGGCGACTGCCCGAACGACGCTCCGAGCGAAACCACACCCTCAGCCCATCATTTGGGCTGCTAATCAGCTGGGTGTTCATCCACATTCCCTGCTCATGGTTGGCGACACAACAGTAGACATCCGCGCTGGACGTGACGCCGGGGCACAGACGGCTGGTGTTCTCAGCGGTTTTGGCGAGAGGAGGGAACTCATAGAAGCTGGTGCGAATGTCGTTTTTGAACGAACCCTGGACCTCGCCGATCTGCTGCTTGACGAAAAAATCAACACCTGATCGATTCTGGGTTGGTTCTTCTATGCCCTCTTTCTGAGTCACCCTTCGATATAGCTCCCATCACGGATTGCAGGACTTAGGCTAGATACACCCGGAGCACACATGAGCGAATCACAAATCCATGCAGTTACAGGTGCCTATGGATACTCAGGAAAATACATTGCCTGGAAATTATTGGAAAAAGGGCATACTGTAATCACGTTGACCAACTCTCTTCACCGCGCAAACCCATTCGGACAGAAGATACAAGCCTACCCCTTCAACTTTAATGACCCCACGGCACTGATTGAATCACTAAAGGGCGTATCTGTTCTTTACAACACCTACTGGGTTCGTTTCAATCATAAGCTGTTCCACCATGAAGATGCGGTTAAGAATACTTTGGTTCTGTTTGCTGCCGCCAAGGCAGCCGGGGTTAATCGGATTGTTCACATAAGCATAACCAACCCATCGGAGAAATCTCATTTAGAGTACTTTAGCGGCAAAGCAAGACTCGAGAAGGCGCTTATAGACTCGGGCCTTTCCTATTCAATACTTCGCCCCACTGTCCTGTTCGGCAAAGAAGACATTCTCATCAACAACATAGCCTGGCTTCTGCGAAAACTTCCCGTATTTGGCGTGTTCGGTGATGGCGAGTATCGTCTCCAGCCGATTTATGTAAACGATCTCGCTCGGATGGCCGTTGATGAAGGAGAAAGCACCGAAAATTCTATCGTCAACGCCATTGGCCCCGAAACCTTCACTTACAAATTTCTTGTTGAGACCGTAGGAGAGATTATTGGGGAGAAAAAACCCCTGATCTCTATTCACCCAAGCATTGGCTACCTCGCCGGCCAACTGCTCGGAAAGCTGGTAGGCGATGTCTTGATCACTCGTGAGGAGATTGAGGGGCTTATGGCTGATCTTCTCTTCGTTGATTCCCCGCCAACGGGAGAAACAAAATTGACCCAGTGGGCGAGAGAACACGCTGGGTCACTCGGGAGAACCTATACAAGCGAACTTAGGCGGAGAAAAAATCGTACAACAGAATACAAGAGCAATTGATTAGAAAAATCTCTTGTTGAGCTGACAGAAGGAAGCCGGATGTTTGTGTTCGTTAACCCTGGGTCCTTCTTTCCTGAATCCCCTTTATCCAACCCTGTCCTGTTTTTCTTTCAATCGACCCTCTCCTCGAAATCGTCTGGTTTCTCAATATCTTCCAGCACTATGCTGACTCTATCCTGTTCTTCCCTCTC
>CBDTTY010000064.1:0-11314 GCA_965363875.1 uncultured Anaerolineales bacterium | reverse complement strand
TGAGACCCATACGCTGATCTCCCGATATTCAATTGTGACCCCCCTATGGGGGATGTCGTGATTCTAGCAGACAGGTGTTTAGGCGTCAACCGGATGTGGCACTTCAGCAACCGTGAGGTGAGCGCGGCTGGTCTCAATTCTCCTGGGGTGGGGATAAACGAATAACAATTGCCCGGCTCGTCCCCGCGGTGAGTCGGAATAAATGTGACATGCGAATCCCGGCAACCCACACGATCTCATCCCCGGAAACAACAATCGGCCAGCGTGCCCGGGCCAACTCAGGAATGCTGTTGTTGATCATGATGTCAGATACCTTCGTTGTCCCCTCAAGCCCCAGAGGTTGGATCCGATCGCCTGGCGCCCGGGTTCTCACGCTGAGCGGTACAGATAAACTCGACTCATCAATGGCGGCGAAATCCCCTTCTTGAGCGTTCAAATACGCTTGATAACTCCCGGGGACGATAGACTCGCTCGTCGCACTCAGCTTCCATCCTCCGGCGAGTTCTACTTCTCCAGGGACCGGTACGTCCACTTGAGCCTCTCCAATGAGTTGCGGTAGACGGTCAAAAATAACGGGTGAGTCAGTGTGGTAAAGGAGGATTTCCTCACCCAGATCTCTCAACATCAGACCGGCAATCAGTGGGCGAGATGCTGGTCTCGTTGGGTCGGATACGAACTGAATCGCTTGCTCAATCGTATCGAAACTGACATCTCGAGCGGAGGGTTGGAGTTTCTTAATCGCCGATCGGAGCAATGCCCGCTGCAGGGCAAGTGGTTTCCTCTCCATGGACTCCACTCGTAATATGAGCGCGGACTGGCCCAGAGATTCAAACACAGACTCCCAGGCGCTGGCGACCATCTCCGCTATTAAATCCACTTCGGCTGTCATGATGCCTGCAAGACGCAGAAGGACTTGACGGATGCCCGGGTTGTAAGTTTCTAGCAGGGGAAGGAGCTCATGGCGGATACGGTTCCGAAAAAAAGTGTGGTCCATATTGCTTGAGTCGATGACTGGCTCTAAACCTGCGGCTTGGCAATGGTCCTCAGTCTGACATCGGTTCAAGGTTAACAAGGGGCGGATAAGCCGGATCCCCTGGGCGTCTGGAATCCCAACCCATGAATCGAGCGGTGTATCAGGCATCATGCCTCGCAACCCAGAAGGGCCCGTCCCGCGCAGGAAATGCATTAGCACCGTCTCGACTTGATCATCTGCAGTATGACCTGTCGAGATCACATGCCCATCGTTTTTCCTGGCCACGCGCACAAGAAAATCATAGCGGGCAAGCCGGGCTGCTTCCTCCAGCGAAACGCCGGATCCCGCCTTCAAAGCGACGTCTTGCCTCTCAATCTCAAAAGGGAGTTTGTAGGACTGTGCGATACCCTTTGCATAGACAGCTTCATCGGAACTCTCTGGCCGCAATCCATGATCGAGGTGTGCACAGATAAGCGGATACCCAAGGTGATGCAAAGTGTCTAAAAGACAGAGGCTATCCGGCCCACCTGAAACACCGATCACGACCCGATCACCGCGGTTCAAGAGTTGATGCCTTTTAATAAATTCGCCAACCTGCTCGTAACTCAGCATACTAGGTGGGATTATAGCATTTGGATGCGGGTCAACCCGTAATTACCTAACATAACGTTCTAGAGAATGTGGTTCCTCGACCCTGCATGGTATAATCGCACCTTAGTCCCAATGGAGGATTTCCGCTTTGGCTTTCAACCCACTCAACTGGCTCTTGGGCCTCTTCTCCCTAGACATGGGAATTGACCTCGGCACTGCGAACACGCTGGTTAACGTGCGCGGGAAGGGGATCGTGATTAACGAGCCATCCTGGGTCGCGATTGAGAAGAAGACCAAGCGGACCCTGGCTGTTGGTGCGGAAGCGAAGCAGATGGTGGGGCGAACACCTGCGAATGTTGTCGCCATTCGCCCGTTGCGTGATGGCGTCATCTCTGAATTCGATATCACGGAAAGCATGCTCGAATACTTCATCGCCAAAGCCCATGAACAGAGTCTCGTGCCAGTCCCTCGCCCGCGCATCGTTGTTGGCATCCCCAGCGGCGCAACAGAAGTGGAGAAACGCGCTGTATATGATGCGGCAATGGCTGCGGGAGCGCGAGAGACCTACCTGATCGAAGAACCGACTGCGGCGGCATTAGGCGGGGACCTCCCTATCGGGGAAGTCCGTGGTTCGATGATCGTGGATATCGGCGGAGGGACGACAGAAATGGCGGTGTATTCGATGGGTGGGATCGTTGTTTCCCGCTCACTTCGTGTCGCTGGCGACGAGCTGGATCAGGACATCATCAATTACATCCGCAATAAATATAACCTGCTGATCGGCGAACGTATGGCAGAGAGGGTGAAAATTACGATTGGATCTGCCTATCCTCTTAAAGAAGAGCAAACAATTGGCGTGCGCGGCAGAAACCTTGTGAGCGGCTTGCCGGAGGCGATCGAAGTTTCATCCGTTGAAATTCGCGAGGCCTTGGCTGGATCGGTTAAGATCATCGTAGATACACTGAGGGACGCTATCGACGAAGTTCCACCTGAGCTTATCGCCGATCTCATGGAAGAAGGAATTGCTCTGGCAGGCGGTGGATCTCAGTTGCAGGGGTTGACTGATCGACTCTCTAACGAACTTCGCATGCGTGTATGGCTCACGGATGATCCTATGACCTGTGTAGCCCGCGGGGCTGGTTTAATCCTTGACGACTTCGACACACTTGGCCGCTTCCTCGTCGGCCTTGAGCGAACCCCCGGTTACTAATCAGCATTAGGATTGGTCCCTGGCTCAAATGGGATCTGACTTATGAGACGCTTACCCCCAAGAGTCATAATTGTATCTATCCTGCTCATGATCGCCCTCGGCTTGCTGATCCTGAATCTGAGCGGGTTCCTCCAACCGGTGCACAACATCCTATCTCGTCCAATTATCACAGTCCAAACCTGGTTCGCTCTTCGCTTCTCAGCCCTCCGGGACGTTCTCGCCTCACCTCGTGACATGGCAACTCTGCGCGGCGAGGTCAACCGCCTTGAAGCGGAGAACGCGCTGCTCCAACAAGAGATCATCTCGCTCCGCGAGCAAGCTGCGGAAGCTGATGTACTTGCAGCGCTGCTCAACTATGCTCGCTCCCAGCCGCAAAGCCGATACCTTGCCACGAATGTCATCGGACGAGATGTGAGTCCCTTCATACGCTCAATCTTGATCGGCGGGGGATCCGACGCAGGAATCTCAAAAGGGATGCCGGTCGTAACTTCGCGCGGTCTAGTTGGCCGGGTTGTGGAGGTTTTCGCTACCTACTCCAGGGTGCAGCTGATAACAGACCCTGAGAATGCCGTCAATGTTAAGTTTCAGGAATCCCGAACCGAGGGGGTTCTCACCGCTCAGTTGAATGGCGAACTCATCGTCGATCTCATCGACTTGAACGCTGAACTCAGTCAGGGAGAACTCGTCCTAACCTCAGGATTAGGTGGA
This sequence comes from uncultured Anaerolineales bacterium, assembly GCA_965363875.1. Classification (GTDB taxonomy): domain Bacteria; phylum Chloroflexota; class Anaerolineae; order Anaerolineales; family E44-bin32; genus E44-bin32. The sequence goes on along the minus strand of CBDTTY010000064.1, from coordinate 7,832 downwards.
AAATATCCGGCGGATATCCCGGTTGGAGGAATATTAAGCATCCACCATAGAGACTATGATCTTTTCCAACAGGCAACTATTCAGTCCAGCGTTGAATTCGACCAGTTGGATATCGTCCTGGTTATCACCAATTTCCGCCCGCTGATTTTTGAGCAGCCAAACCCGTGAAAAGGTGAAGCTTGGCTTACATCCTTGGTATCCCACTTATAATCCTGCTCGCCATCTTCCAATCAACCCTGCTTGGAACGTTCCAGTTTCTTGAGGGGCGACCCGATCTCGTTCTTCTGGCTGTCATTGGCTGGGGATTAGCGGGAGGATCCGAGGAAGCGATGGTTTGGGGATTGGTTGGAGGCGTCGTTTTAGACATGCTCTCAGGTGTTCCGATCGGAACCACAAGCATCACGCTCATTCTCATTGCCATGCTTGTATCGCTTTATGAAGACCGGATTTGGGAGGCCAATTTCCTGACACCGTTAGGGATCACTCTCGTAGGTTCGCTAATTTTTCACATCATGAGTCTGGGGGTAATCATGCTCATGGGAAGAGAGATCGATTTGTTGTATATATTCTCGCGTGTGATCTTACCAAGCACTTTCTTCAATCTCCTCCTGGCTATTCCATCCGCGCAAGCGTTTAAGGTTCTCCGCAATCGGCTCTATCCACCAGAAGTTGAGATATAAGGTTGTGATGGTATGAATGAAAATCCAAGTATGCGCATCCCGGCCACACGGATCAGGATGACCTATCTCATTATCATCGTGATATTGCTGGTCTTCATCGGGCGGCTGTTCAGCCTGCAAATCATTCAGGGAGAAGCATATCGCAAAACAGCAGATGATAACCGCTTCGATGAAGTCAGCCTCCCGGCGCAGAGGGGCGTGATTTATGATCGAAACGATTTCCAGTTGGTCAGGAACATCCCGGAGTATCGGGTTATGGTCACTCCTGCGCTGCTTCCGGACAGTCAAGCCGAGCAAGAGTTGATTTATAAGCGAATTTCCGACTTAACCGGTGTACCTTTGGATCAGGAGGGCCCTCCAGCCGCCCCCTGCGTACCTGGCCGCGGTGTTCTACAACTGGTCGACGAGGGGCTCACAAACCGGCCCTTTGACGCCTGGCCAATCGCCTGCGACGTTGACGAGACAGTTGCTAGAGTACTGCGCGAGGAACAGATCGACCTCCCGGGAGTGAGCGTAATCGCAGTGCCCGTCCGTGACTACACGACCGGCGAGCTTACCGCCGCTACAATCGGTTACTTGGGTCCGATCCCTGCCGGTCTGGCGGACTATTACGAGGAGCAGGGGTTCCTCAAGGAGCGCGACAAGATTGGTTATGCCGGCATCGAGGTTGGTTTTCTCGGGATGTATCAGGAAATCCTCGCCGGTCAGAATGGTCTCAAACTCGTAGAGCGCGATGTCGCCGGTCAGTACCTGCGCGATGTTGGGACATTTACTCAACCCATCCCCGGCAACAACATGCGTTTGACTATCGACACCCGGCTTCAGGCAGCGGCCGAAACAGCTCTACGCAATCGAATGGATTTTATCAATCGCTACTCCGGGGAAGAACGGACCCCACTCGGCGTTGTCATCGCCATGAACCCGCAAACCGGAGAAATCCTGGCGATGGTCTCTCTACCAACGTACGAGAACAATCGTTTCGCCCGCTTTATCCCACAGGATTACTACCAACAACTGGAAGACGACACACGCGGCAGCCCGCTGACGAATCACGCCATCGCCAGCGAGTTTCCCCCCGGTTCGACGTTTAAAATGGTCACAGCCATCGGCGCCCTCAATGAAGAGGTGATCTCACCCGATAGGACATTATTCGATCCAGGCAAAATCACGATCGAGAATAAATATTTCCCGCAAGACCCAGGCAAGGCCAAGGATTTCGTCTGCTGGAACCGCGAGGGGCATGGGGACGTCGACTTCGTGCACGGGATCGCCTGGTCCTGCAATGTTTACTTCTATAAGATAGGCGGCGGCTATCCTGGGGAAATCGAGGATGGCGGGCTTGGGGTAACAGGGATTAATAAATATGCCCCAGCGTTAGGTTATGGCGCTCCTCTGGGAATCGATCTCCCCGGTGAGGAGGACGGCCTCATTCCCGACGAGGATTGGAAGCGCATCAATTTGGGCGAAAACTGGTCAACCGGAGATACCTACAACACCGTGGTTGGGCAGGGCTTTGTAGCCGCAACACCTCTCCAGGTGCTCACTTCAATCGCCACACTTGCAAATGGCGGTCGTGTTATGTGGCCGCACATCGTGGATGAGATTCTTGATGGAGAAGGCAATATCATCCAGAGCTACGAACCATGCGTGCTCTGGGATATTGGCGATGGGGTGCTCACCCCGTTGGAAGAAATCGGGGCAAACTGCCCAACAATGCCCCCTGAACTTCGAGAACTCGTCCAGAACAGCCGCTCCGAAAGCCCAGACGTGCTGGTCGATCCAGCTGTGATCGAGTTTGCCCAAACAGGGATGCACCTGGTCGTCACTGATCCGGACGGCACTGCATACGGTCGCGCCGACCTCGAGACTATCTCCTCCGCCGGGAAAACCGGCACAGGTGAATTTTGCGACCAGGTCGTCTACCAGCAAGGGCTATGTAAACCTGGTGAATGGCCCACCCACTCCTGGTATGCCGCCTATGCACCCTTCGAAAACCCTGAGATAGCTGTGATTGCCTTTGTTTATTACGGCGGTGAAGGATCTGTTACCTCCGGCCCTATCGTAAGACAGGTGCTGGAGGCTTACTTCGAAATCAAATCGATTGACGCCGCCCGCGCCCAATGATTGCATTCTTGGTTTCGAACCTAATCAATTCAAGACTTCTGTAGTGTAAACTCATTCACCCAAGCCAAAGCAACCACACACGTCCAATAGCGAACTCGCTCGCGGCCATTTTCGGCTCCCTTAACCACACAAGCGCCTTGCTACCATTGATCTTTCAAGTGACCACTCAGGCCACTCGTGGTAATTTCACGCTGATGAGTCCTTCGACGTTGCTCCCCACTCCCTTCGGTCGGGGACTTCGCAGGATAAACTCATCAACGAAGAAACTCGCCCAACGACAGTGCTCTTTCAGGGGTAACGGAGAAACGACAGCAATTAGCTTTACATAATGACTTTTCCATGCGGACGCTGCAGACTGCATAGCACCGAAAACCGTCGCATGCTATAATCGCCAATCGAGATATTGATGAATACATCGCTTACGGTTAAGGGTATTCAAAACGGGCTTTTGATCACTTTGCCTGCTGGAGAGTGGTCGAATGTTACCGATCAGCTATTGGAGACTGTCGCCGCGCAGGATGATTTCTTTCGCGGGGCTCGACTCGCTATCCAGATGGAGGATCGCGCTCTGGGCGCCGCGGAGTTGGGCAGCTTACGCTCCGCCCTGGCCGAGCACGAGGTTACACTCTGGGCAATCATCTCGACATCCGAAGTGACCCAGTCAGCTGCAGCCGACCTTGGTCTATCGAGGGATCTTGAAACACGCCGCTCGGAAGGTGAAGACATCCCGGTCGACACCCAACTTCCTGGTGAGGAGGCAGTCCTACTTCAAAGGACATTGCGTTCTGGTCATAGCGTCCGTCACCCCGGGCACGTTGTTGTCATCGGGGATGTAAATCCTGGCGCCGAAATTATCGCCGGGGGGCACGTCGTTGTCTGGGGACGATTGCGGGGTGTGGTCCACGCGGGAGCTGCCGGGGACGAAGGTGCGATGGTATGTGCCCTCGACCTTGCTCCTACCCAATTGCGCATCGCAGGGCACATCACAGTATCGCCTTCACGGCGGGGAAAACCCAAGCCTGAGCGAGCCCTCGTTCGAGACGACCAACTTATCGCAGAACCCTGGCAGGCAGGTCATAAGTAGAGAATTAATCGACAAACGGAGAAGGGCATGAGTGCCAAAATTGTCACAATAACTTCCGGCAAAGGGGGAGTTGGAAAAACAACAGCAACCGCGAATATCGGCGTAGCCCTCGCCTCGGGCGGGGAGCGTGTAGTTTGCATCGATGCAGATATTGGGCTCCGAAACCTCGACGTCATAATGGGCTTAGAAAATCGCATCGTTTATGACTTCGTTGATGTTGTCGAGGGACGATGCAAGCTCCGGCAGGCAATGATCCGGGACAAGCGTCTGGATACCCTGTTCTTGATCCCTGCCGCGCAAACGCGGGATAAAACTGCGGTATCTCCAAAAGATATGGTCCGTCTCACAGACGAACTGCGACAGGAGTATGACTGGGTCCTGATCGACTCGCCCGCAGGGATCGAGCGCGGTTTCCGAAATGCAATCGCTCCTGCCGATCTGGTTCTCATCATCACCAACCCTGAAGTCTCAGCGGTCCGAGACGCAGACCGCATCATTGGGCTGATCGAAGCGGAGGAGAAGGGACCAGGCAAGCTGATCCTGAACCGGGTTAAACCGGAAATGGTGCGCCGGGGCGACATGCTCGGTACGGAGGATGTCCTTGATGTCCTCGCTATTGAACTAATCGGCATCGTGCCTGAAGACGAATCGGTCATTGTAGCGACCAATCAAGGCATTCCTGTCGCGATGGAAGCGAACAGCAAGGCTGGGCGGGCTTTCCATAACATAGCCCGTCGTATGAAGGGGGAAGAGGTTCCATTCGCTGACCTTGGAGGAGGCGATGGGTTCTTCGGTCGGATTACACGCATGATGAGGGCGGGAGGCGAATCATGAAATTCTTTCAAAAAGCAGGGATTGGCCGTTCCCGCAGCGCAAAATCCGCCAAAGAACGGCTACAGTTAGTCCTAATTCACGATCGAGCCGGCATTTCCCCTGGTAAACTCGATGCCTTGAAAGATGATTTAATCAACGTGATCTCCAGGCATATCGAGATCGAATCGGATGCCGTAGAGATTACCCTGACGAAAGAGCGAGACCAGCATAGACTCGTGGCAGATATTCCGCTCGCTCCGACGCGTAAACGAAGGCATTCAATTTCTTAGTCGATGAACACAACCCGTATCTGGCGCCACTTCGATATATGGCTGTTGGCGGCTGTTGCCTTGTTGACAATTGCCGGCGTGGCGATGATCCAATCCGCCATCGGCGGGAACGAGGACCTCGCGCAGCTTGTACCGCGGCAGGCGATCTACGCTTTGATCGGTCTCGTCGTTTTAATCCTCACTGCCGCGATCGACTACCGCATCTGGTCCGCTCTTTCCCGCGCATTGTACATGGTTGTTTTAGGATTCCTGGGACTGATACTAGCAGCAGGGGTTGTCGGCTTTGGATCTGCCCGATGGTTCAACATCGGCATCGTCAATGTCCAACCATCCGAGTTGTCGAAGATTCTCATGATCCTCGTCCTCGCAGACTACCTATCCAAACACAAGTTGGATATCGATCAACCAAAGATTCTCATCCGCAGTTTGGTATTGGTCGGTGTACCAGCGATGCTAGTATTCCTCCAGCCGGATCTAAGCACTGCAATTGTTTTGGGAGTAATCTGGGTCGCGCTGGTTTGGGCAGCTGGCGCGAGACCGAAACACCTGCTTGCCCTGGCAGGTATTGGAGCGATGGCACCATTGCTCGCCTGGCCTTTCTTGCAGAATTATCAGAAAGCACGCGTGATCACGTTCCTCTTTCCAGATCCTAACGCGCAATTCGGAGAGACCTATAATGTAATTCAGGCGCTTATCACGATCGGATCCGGGGGCTGGTTTGGCAAGGGCTACGGGAGCGGCACACAGGTCCAGCTCCGTTTCCTGAAAGTGCGCCACACGGATTTTATTTTCTCGGCGATGTCAGAGGAGTTTGGTTTCGTTGGCGCACTCATTTTCATCTTGATTTTTATTTTCGTGATCTATCGTTGTTTACGGGCGGCAAGCATGGCCCGCGATCTTTATGGCGCTTTGATTTGCTACGGCGTTGCCGTTCTACTGGCATTTCAGGGTTTCTTTAATATCGGCATGAATTTAAAGCTTCTCCCTGTTTCTGGTCTCCCACTTCCATTTTTAAGTTATGGCGGTTCTTCGCTGCTAGCCAGCCTGCTAGGAATCGGTCTCGTGGAGAGTGTGCTCCTGCGTCATAAACAGATCGAGCTATAACAAATAATCATCCGTTGAGGTATTGTAATGACCGAAGGAAATCCCGCACGCGTTCGCTTTGCCCCCTCCCCAACCGGTCGCTTCCACATCGGCAGCGCCCGTACAGCCCTGTATGACTTCCTTCTGGCGCGCCAGTCGGAAGGCCAGTTCATCCTCCGCATTGAAGACACCGACCGCAACCGTTTCGACCCCCAGGCGGAGGAAGAATATTACGAAGCACTGCGCTGGTTGGGCTTGAAATGGGATGAAGGCCCGGATATCGGTGGATCTTATTCACCCTACCGCCAGTCTGAACGAACAGAGATCTACCGCCAGCTCACCGAAGAATTGATCGCTGGAGGCCATGCATATTACTGCTTCTGTACTCCTGAGCGGCTTAAGCAGGTCCGTCAACTCCAGCAGAAACGTAAAGAACCGACCCGTTATGATGGGCTCTGCCGCCGTCTGTCACCGGAAGAAGCTCAGGAAAGAGCCCTGGGAGGCGAGAGCTACGTCATCCGTTTCAAGACACCGCAGGAAGGACAGACAACCGCTGTGGATTTTCTTCGAGGTCCGATTACGGTGGACAATCACACGATCGATGATTACATTCTCGTTAAATCAAGCGGTATGCCCGTGTACCACCTGGCGGCGATGGCCGATGATCACCTGATGAAGATCACGCACGTTTTGCGCGGCTCGGAATGGCTTCCCACCTTCCCGCTCCACGTCCTGATCTACGAAGCTTTCGGCTGGGAGCAGCCAATTTGGATCCATCTCTCCGTACTTCTTAACCCCAGCGGCAAAGGCAAGCTCAGCAAGCGTTCCACTGTGGACCCGAAAGATGGGGCAAAGGCAGTATTTGTGAATGACTTGCGTGAAATGGGATACCTCCCACAGGCTGTGATAAATTGGATCAGTCTAATGGGGTGGTCATACGACGACCACAGCGAGTTCTTTCCGATGGATGATCTGATAGGAAAATTCTTAATCGAAAAGTTGAGCCCCAGCCCGGCAGCGGTAAATTTCAGCAAACTCGATCACTTCAACGGCCTCTACATCCGCAGTTTGTCAACGGACGAGCTGGCTGAAGAACTGCTCCCGTTTTTCACGATAGCAGAGATCGACGCTGATCTAGCCGAGATTAAAGTGCTCGTTCCACTGATCCAGGAGCGGATTCGCACGCTCGATGAAGCGGTCGCCATGGCTGGTTTCTTCTTTCAACCCGATGTCCATCCAGAACCTTCGGAACTCGTCGGGAAGAACATGTCTGCGCAAGAATCTGCGCGTGCTGCGGAGAGAGCGCATGAGGTCATCCAGGCGCTTGCAGAGAGCGAATTCGCTCAACTTGAAGCTGCGTTGCGTGACTTGGCGGACGAGTTGGGAATTAAAGCCGGCCAGCTTTTTGGGATCTTGCGTATCGCTGTGACCGGTCAGAAGGTTAGTCCCCCTCTCATCGAAAGCATGGTAATTATTGGCAAGAAAATCGTCCTGGCTCGTATCGAGCGTGCCGCAGCGAACCTTAATTCGCTCGAGTGAGAGCGATAGACAGGCTAACTTCCGCTATGTTACAATTCTCAAAGCACTGGGGGTTCGTCTAGTGGTAGGACAGCGGACTCTGAATCCGTCAGCCGAGGTTCGAATCCTCGACCCCCAGCCAAACATCGCCCGGTGAAATAATCGCCGGGTGATTTTATTTTCCTCCAGCCAAACAACCCTCCAAAACACAGAAAACACTTACGCTAAGCAACAGCGGAA
>CBDTTY010000063.1:0-11579 GCA_965363875.1 uncultured Anaerolineales bacterium | reverse complement strand
CCACTCGATTGAGATTTAACGTATCAAACGCGTGGCGTAGAAGCGTGCGCACGACGTCTGTTCCAAAACCTTGATCCCAGGCGGATTTTTCGCCGATTATGATTCCCAATTCCATTCGGCGGGACTGCGGCTCGAAGTCAAATAAACCGCAGCCACCAACATGGGTCCACTCCTCTCCTTGATGAACATCGATCGATAAGCTGTGCTCAATAGGGTCCTGTTTGAGCATCCCCTCATACCATTGTTCTTCTTCAGCAAGGCTCATCGGCATAAATAGTGAGAGCCCAGCTCTCACTTCAGGATCATGGAACCACTCCACGAAACGTGGAAGATCCTCGCGCTCAACCGCCCGAAGACGAATCCGCTCGCCGAAGATCACAATTTCTCGCCTTTCAATAGCTCCTCAATGGCTTGTGCTGGGGATCGTTCCCTGTCGACTACCATCTGAACTGTCTCTTCAAATCGCCCATCCGCTCGCCTCTTTAGAAAGCGTTTAACAAGCTCGTCGCGCAATAGCGATTCCAACTGCGACCGGACACGTTTTCCTTCCCGAATTTTCCACCCCCCGCTGGTCCTTAGATATTCCCTGTGAGCGTATACCTTATCAACCACATCCCGCATCCCCTCCCCCTTGGTCGCCACTGTCTCCAACACTGGTATCTCCCATGAACTTTCTCTTCCGCCTCCGGCTCGATCTTCAACTGCGGCATGGGCGTTGGCTGAGCCAGCCATCTCCAGTGATAGACGGAGCGTAGCGACGGTAGTATCCGCGCCGGGAATATCAGCCTTATTTACGACGAGGATGTCGGCGATCTCTAAAATCCCCGCTTTGTTCGCTTGAATGGCATCTCCCATACTCGGCGCCTCGATCACGATCGTGGTGTGAGCATTAGATGCTATATCAACCTCAGCCTGACCTGCGCCAACGGTTTCAATCAAGATGATCTGGAAGCCAGCAGCATCAAGAGCCAGTCCAACTGCAGCCGTAGCGCGCGCCAGCCCTCCCAGCGCGCCGCGGCTCGCCATGCTGCGAATGAACACCCCCGGATCGCCGGCGAGATCCCGCATACGAATACGATCACCAAGTATCGCCCCCCCTGAGAAGGGGCTGCTCGGATCGACGGCGACAATTCCCACGCGCGGAGGCGTGTCTTCGCCGGGCATCGGTCGCTTTCGCAGGTGGAGTGCAAGTTGATTTACGAGAGTAGATTTACCAGTACCAGGGGCGCCTGTAATTCCGACAAGATGAGCTTGTCCTGTGTGAGGATATAGCGCTCCAAGGGTTTCGAGCCCTTCTGGCGATTCATTTTCAATCTGTGTGAGGAGTCGTGCTAGGGCAAGTCGATCGCCTTGAAGGATGAGGTCAGTCGATGTCATTCGCCTCTACACCGGCAAGATCGGATACGGTGCGGATGATATCCTGTGTGTTCGTTCCAGGTCCGAACACCTCGGCAACACCCAGATCTTTGAGTTTTAAAACATCCTCATCAGGGATGATCCCCCCGAGAACGATGCCAACATCTTTCTGGCCCTGACCGTGTATTAGCTCGACGATCTTGGGAACCAGAGCCATATGCGCCCCTGAGAGAATGGAGAGTCCTACGACATCCACATCTTCTTGTAAAGTTGATTCGGCGATCATCTCTGGTGTTTGCCGCAAACCTGTGTAGATCACTTCCATGCCAGCATCACGCAGCGCACGCGCTACGACCATCGCCCCACGATCATGACCATCAAGACCTGGTTTGCAGATCAAGACACGAATTTTCTTCTTAACCATGGCTTGAACCTTCAAAGGATGGGATTGTCAACGACGTCGCGATTATACACCAGGCTTCTTCGCTGCGCTCCAGAGAGCGTTTGCCTTCCCTGCCATCCTGGCATAGCCCCGTGAAGAGATTCCAATCGAATGTTGTTACGATCCAACTACATAGGTCGATACATCCCCATCGCATCATGCACAAGCGCCATCGTCTCTTCAGCTTCCTTGCGCATCCGTTTTGTCCCCTCAATCAAATACTCTTCTACCTGCTTCATATCTTTTTCAAATGTCACCCGGCGCTCGCGGATTGGATCGAGGAAATCGTTTATCGCTTTGGCGAGCTTCTGCTTCACCTCAACGTCGCCGACTTTCCCTTTGATATAGCGCGCCTTGAGATCTTCTACTTCCTCCAGATCCGGGTTGAAAGCATCGTGGTAGATAAAAACCGGGTTGCCTTCAACACGGCCAGGGATGTCGGCGCTGACTCGGTTGGGATCTGTGAACATCCCTCGCACTTTCTTATTCACGGTTTCCGTGTCATCCCCGAGGAAGATGCTGTTGTTCAACGACTTGCTCATCTTGGCTTGCCCATCGGTGCCAACTAACGTCGGAACGTTCCCTATCATCACGTCCGGAATGGGAAATACTTCACCGTAGAGATTGTTGAAGCGTCGCGCTATTTCCCGTGAGACCTCGACTTGTGCTTCGTTATCCTTGCCCACCGGTACAAGATTAGAGCGCGGCAGCAGGATGTCTGCTGCCTGCAAGATAGGGTACCCGAGCAAGCCGAAGGGCATACGCTCGAGATTCGCGGCTTGCGCCATTTCCTTTAAGCTTGGCACGCGTTCCAACCTCGGGACGGTCACGAGCATCTCGAAGATAAGATTCAATTCGCTGGTTTCGCGTACAGCCGACTGAAGGAAGATTGTGCATTTTTCCGGATCGATACCCACAGACAAGTAATCTAGCATCATCTGCATAATGTTCTCTTCGATCTGCTTAATCGATTCTTTTTCGGGCTGGGTTGTAAGTGTGTGCAAATCGGCGACGATGAAAAAGCACTCATACTCATCCTGCAGCCGAATCCTATTCTCGAGCGTGCCAACATAGTGCCCGAGGTGCATCTGCCCTGTTGGGCGGTCCCCAGTAAGGATCCTCTTCTTCGTCATTTTCTCTCCTTCTTCCTTCCCCAGTTTGATAATCTCGGCAGTTCTTCTTGCATCCCAATTAAATAAAGAAACTCGTCCCGATTGGGGACGAGCGCTGAAGAGCCCGCGGTGCCACCCCGCTTAGAGCAACTGAACCGTGAAGACCAAGTTCGATCAACTGCTCTCGCTTAAGGCAACCTCCAGAACATATGTTTAAGGCTGCCGGCCTTGATAACGGAGGCCAATCCGGTTCGGACTACTGGGATTTCGCCAAATTCCTGGCGTTCACTGTTCGCCCCACAGCTCCAAGGTCCATTCATCCGTCATCGTCCGCGCGGGTTTCTCAGCCTCCCCGCTCTCTGTGGCGACCTTACAACGGCTACTCGTCCTCTTCTTCGCTTTTATCTATTCTATTGAGATTCCAGTATATGCCGCGCTCCATCGCTCGTCAATACCTTCGCCAATCAGCCGGCTAGCGGATATGCGGGCTGAATCTGTCAAGAATCCGTTTCTTCGGTACAAAACCCGTCAACCGTTCAACCGGCACGCCGTCTTTAAACAAGATCAACGTTGGAACACCCATGACCCCATATTTCATCGCACTGTTAACGTTCGTATCAATGTCGACCTTACCAACGGTCACACTCTCCCGCCACTCCTCAGCAAGTTCCTCAACGATTGGATCTAACTGCTTGCAGGGATGGCACCACTCTGCACCGAAGTCCACCAGGACCATCCCGCTGGATTTCACAACTACCGTTTCGAATGTCGCATCACTTAATTCTACAATTTTCGCCATTTTTCAATTCACTTCCTTGTGGAGATATGGTGCCGATACTATCGAGGCGGACTTGAAAAGTCAACCCCCCGGGAAGAATCAATGCCTCACAGCAGAGACAACACTAACCGCCTGGCCCTTACCTCGACTGTGCGTTAACCGGAAAAGAAATGCCCTCCTGGAGCCAATTCTCCATGCAGGTTCGAAAAAAAGTACTTCTATGCTACCCCAGTTTCTTGACGGTCTGGTTGCGGCTATGGTATCATCAAAAAATGCCCCTTTTAGCACTCTCGGTCCGAGAGTGCTAACATTATGAGGAAAACAGTGTCACCAATCACGGATCGCCAAAAGACGATACTCGCGCTCATCGTGCGGGAATACACCGAAACTGCCCGACCGGTTGGTTCTAAGCGCCTTATTGACCGTTACAGCCTGAGGGTGAGTTCAGCGACCGTTCGCAACGAGATGGCCGCGTTGACAGACTCAGGCTACCTCCGTCAACCCTACACTTCTGCCGGCCGGATCCCGACGGAAACCGGTTATCGTTACTTCGTCCGTCGATTGGTCGGTGATACCGAGCTTCCAATGGCCGAAAAACGCCTGATCAGCCACCAATTCCACCAGGCACCGATTGATATGGATGAGTGGTTACGTCTTTCAGCCTCCATCCTGGCTCAACATTCTAGCGTCGCATCACTCGTTACTACACCTCGACCCGAACGAGCTTTATTCAAACACCTCGAGTTGATCTCAATCAAAGATCGCCAGGTGCTTCTGGTGCTTGTCTTGCAAGGGGGCGATGTGCGCCAGCAGATGCTCACATTATCTGATATTTGGGATCAAACCAAACTCGCCCTGACTGCCGCTGAGATCACCACGCTGTGTGCCGGCATGGACGCTCAAGACATCCAGCTGCAATCGGACCAAAAATCCGACCTTCTGCAGGATATCTCTCGCCTGGTCGCAGAAATGATGGCCCGCGCCGATGAAGTTTGGACCGGGGAGATCTACCGTGATGGTCTCACCAACGTCCTCGCACAACCGGAGTTCGCTGGTTCCGAAGCCGCTCGACCCGCGCTGCGCCTGCTCGAAGAACGCGGCTTCTTAGACGAGGTCCTTGCACACGTACTCAGCCCCAATATCAACGGCGTGCAAGTTATGATCGGCGGCGAAGGTGGATGGGAGGAGTTGAGAGACTGTTCAATGGTGCTTACGCGCTACGGCGCTCCCGGCATCGCGATCGGTGCTCTCGGTGTTTTAGGACCAACACGGATGGCTTATGGTCGAACGATCTCAACCGTTCGCTATGTAGCAGGATTACTGAGCGAGTTGGTGATCGAGACCTTCGCAGAGTAGAATTTCTATCTGTCTTTCTGTCCAGACCTATACCAAGGTAATTCAATGAGGAGAAAGCCCAAGAGCATGAAAGATAACAAAACAACCAACGAAAAGCAGGCCGCTGAAGAAATTGAGAACTCAGAACTCAACGATAATCTGCAGTCGGATGATGTCGTCGATGCAGATGTTCGTGAAATAGATGACTCTCTTGAATCTTCTGGAACATCAGAGGAAGAGTCCTTGGAAGAACAGGTTAAACGTCTCCATACCGAAGCCGATGAATACCTGGATGGATGGCAGCGAGCCCGCGCGGAATTTGCCAACTTCAAAAAACGCACCCAACGCGAGAACGAACATACCAGGGAGCGGATCGCCGGAGAAATTATCACCCATTTCCTCGGAGTGAAAGATGATATCGAACGCGCGCTATCGAGAGTTCCTGAAACGGATGATTTCCAGGAATGGATATTAGGGATTGAGTTGATCCACCAGAAACTTCAAGCATTATTTGATGCGGAAGGCGTCGAACTCATCGATGCTGAAGGCGAGCGCTTTGATCCGAACTTCCACGAGGCAGTTTCGTTTGAGGAAAGCGATGATCACGAAGAAGGGGTGATCATCGATATTACACAACCAGGATACAAGATAGGCGAGCGTGTGCTTCGTCCCGCGATGGTACGAGTCGCCAAATAGGAGATGTCCGCAATGGGAAGGATAATTGGAATTGATCTTGGAACAACCAACTCTGTAGTCGCAATCATTGAGGGAGGAGACCCTGAGGTCATCCCCTCCTCAGAGGGAAGCCGGCTGATCCCCTCGGTTGTGTCTCAGAATCCGACTACCGGAGAACGCATGGTCGGCCAGGTAGCCCGGCGCCAGGCAATTGTAAATCCGGAAAATACGATCTTTTCAATCAAGCGCTTCATGGGACGCAAGTTCTCCGATGGAGAAGTTCAGCACGGTCTGCAATTCATTCCGTACCAGGTTTCTGAAGCGCCCAACGGTGATGTGCGCGTCATGCTTGGCGGAAAAGAATACGCCCCCCCCGAAGTCTCGGCCATGATCCTTGCCAAGATTAAAGCCGACGCAGAAGCATTCACCGGGGAGAGCATAACCCAGGCCGTCATCACCGTCCCCGCATATTTCAACGACGCGCAACGCAATGCAACAAAGGACGCGGGGAAAATCGCCGGGCTTGAAGTCCTGCGCATCATCAATGAACCCACAGCCTCCGCACTGGCGTACGGTCTCGACAAGAAAGTAGATCAAACCATCGCCGTCTACGATCTGGGTGGAGGCACCTTCGACATCTCCATCTTAGATGTCGGCGACGGCGTCTTCGAAGTGAAGTCCACCAACGGTGACACCTTCCTTGGAGGCGACGACTTCGATCAGCGCATTATCGATTACATTGCCGATGAATTTCAGCGCGAACAGGGCATCGACCTGCGCAGCGACCGCCAGGCACTCCAGCGCCTAAAAGAGGCCTCTGAGAAAGCAAAGATCGAGCTCTCGACCGTGACTCAGACCGATATCAATCTCCCCTTTATCACTGCAGATGCATCCGGCCCCAAGCATCTGAACGTTACACTTACGCGTGCGAAGCTTGAGCAGATCACCGATGATCTCATCGAACGCTCGATCGAACCCTGTAAGCAGGCGCTTCAGGATGCGGGTCTCACCGCGGATGACATTGACGAGGTTATCCTCGTCGGCGGGATGACACGCATGCCAGCAGTTCAAGAGGCAGTAAACAAGATCTTCAACCGCGAGCCTCATAAAGGCGTAAACCCTGATGAGGTAGTAGCAGTTGGAGCAGCGATCCAGGCTGGCGTCCTTGGCGGCGAGGTGAAAGATATCCTCCTGCTCGATGTCACACCTCTCACCCTCTCCATCGAAACACTGGGAGGGGTTGCTACATCCCTCATAGACCGCAACACGACCATTCCAACCCGTAAGAGTCAGGTCTTCTCCACTGCCGCTGATAACCAGTCGGAGGTCGAAATCCACGCATTGCAAGGAGAGCGGCCGATGGCCGCGGATAACAAGTCACTCGACCGTTTCACCTTGCAGGGCATACCGCCGGCGCCGCGCGGTCTACCGCAGATCGAGGTTACGTTCGACATCGACGCCGACGGCATACTGAAAGTCAGCGCCACGGATAAGGCGACTGGAAAGAGCCAACAGATTACGATCCATGCCTCCTCCGGGCTTTCTGAAAATGAAGTAACGCGGATGCGCGATGAAGCAAAAACAAATGCCGAACGAGATCTTGAGCGCCGCGAACTCGCCGAGACCCGGAATCGTGCTGACCAGACGATCTACACCGCCGAAAAGATCATGCTCGACAGCGGCAACAAGCTCTCAGAATCAATACAAGCCGACCTGCAAGCTAAGATAGATGGGCTGCGATCAGACATCAACGCCGATCGTTACGATGCGGTGGAGCAGAAGACAAACGATCTTCGCCAGATGATCGAAGCTGCGGGGGTTGATATGAACGCCCAGCAGGAAGAACAGGTTGGAGGCAGCGCTCCTGGAGGCGATGAACCCTCGAATCAGGATGATGTCGTAGACGGTGAATTTGAAGATGCCTAAGCGGGTACCTCTCTATGCAGAAAGGCGCCTTTGGGCGCCTTTCCTTATCCAATATCTATGACTGGCAAACGAGATTATTACGAAGTACTAGGGGTATCCCGAAGCGCATCACCCGATGAAATTCGGAATGCGTTCCGTGCTCTAGCGAAACAATATCACCCCGATGTAGCTGAGGAAAGCGACACCGAAGAGCGTTTTAAGGAGATCAACGAAGCCTACGCCGTGCTTTCTGACGCCGAACGAAAAGCCGCCTATGATCGTTTTGGTCATGAGGGGCTCAGGGGGATGAACATTGATTTCGACTTCGGCGGTTTCAGCGATATCTTTGAAGGGCTTTTTGGCTTCGGCATGGGCGGCCGTCAGAGACGAAATGCGCCCAGGCGCGGAGCCGATCTGCGTTACGATCTCACGCTAAGCTTCGAGGAAGCCGTTTTCGGCATCGAAAAGGAAATTTCATTTTCCCGACAAGCTGTATGCTCGATTTGTCAGGGATCGGGCGCAGAACCCGGCACTTCGCCGATCCGCTGCACAACCTGTAACGGCTCGGGTGAAGTACGTCAGATGCGGCAGACTTTTTTAGGCTCGATGGTTAGTGTCGCCCCCTGCCAGAACTGCGGCGGGAGAGGCCAGATTATCGCCACTCCCTGTAAGAACTGCTCTGGGCGCGGCCTGGAACGCAAGCATGTAAAGAAGGTTATTGCAGTGCCCGGTGGTGTAGACGATGGCACTCAAATCCGCCTGGCTGGCGAGGGCGAGCCCGGGGTGAATGGGGGACCTCCTGGAAATGTATACGTGGTGATCCATGCCAAACCCCATCGCTTTTTCCGGAGACGGAACGATGACATCCTTCTTGAGCTGGAAATTAACATCGCTCAGGCTACTTTGGGCGCTGACATTTCAGTGCCGACGCTCGAAGGCGACGAAACACTGACGATTCCTTCCGGCACACAACCCGGGAAGATTCTGCGATTACGTGGAAAAGGTGTCCCGCGGTTGAATCGGAGTAGCAGAGGCGATCAACTGGTAATTCTCTCGGTTGAGATTCCCCGCACGCTAGATTCGGAACAACGCGAAATCATGGAGCGCCTGGCCGAATCCCTTGGAACCGAGGTCCGACCGCGAGAGCGCGGTTTATTTGACACCTTGAAGAATATTTTTGGAGGACTGACCGATTGAGCTGGCTCGAGCTCTCCCTGAATCTCAATGGCGAGCTTGCCGAAGCAGTCACAGAGGTGTTATCCCGCTATTCGTCGGGAGGGGTCGCCATCGAGATGGCAGCGGACAGCAAGGGCGCTCTTTCAGCCGCAACGGATGTACTCGTTAAGGCTTATATACCAATCGACGGGCAGGAAGATGAACAAAGACGGCGCATAGAAGAAGGCCTCTGGCACCTTAGCCAGATTCAACCGCTGCCCGAACCTGAACTTCGAATTATAAAAGAAGCGGATTGGCAAACATCCTGGAAGAAGCACTTTCAGCCCATAGCAATTGGCAAACGTTTGCTGATTATCCCTCCCTGGATCACAATCGAAGAAATTGAGCGTGAGGTAATTGTCCTTGAGCCGGGGATGGCCTTTGGCACCGGGCTTCACCCCTCAACACGCATATGTCTTGAAGCCATTGAGGATATCTTACAACCCGGGGACAATATTCTCGATATCGGATGCGGCACGGGCATTCTGAGTATCGCCGCGGTTCTACTGGGAGCGAACCATGTGCTTGCTGTAGACACCGATGAGATTGCGGTGCAGGCAACCAGGGAAAACGCAGAAAGGAATCGTGTCGCCGAGTATATTCGTGTTGAATCTGGAAGTCTCGAGCAAGTGAAATTTCTTCAACCTGAAACTCAAAAACCTGATCTCATTGTTGCGAACATCCTTTCTCATATCTTAATGGATTTGATCCAATCTGGACTGGCCACCTATGTGAAGCCAAAGGGGAGAATCATCCTCTCGGGCATCCTTGCGGAGCAACTAGAACCCTTGGTGAACCTGGCAGCAGATACGGACTTGGAACTACTAGACGTCCGCAGCGAAAAGGATTGGCGGGGGCTCATCTTTAAACGAAAACTGCCCCGAATATTACCGGGGCAGATCGAAACGAAAGGGAAAAACGGAGAGGCTTGACGCGATCAATCGGCTTTAGGCTTTTGCCGGTCTTTGTTTCCTGAAGCGATATGTAATCCGCCCTCGAGACAGATCGTAAGGAGATAGTTCCACTCGCACGTGATCCCCCAGCAAAATTCGGATGTAATATCGACGCATTTTACCTGAAAGATATGCGAGAACTTCATGCCCGTTTTCCAGCTCAACACGGAATTGTGTTGCGGGCAACGCCTCCAAGACCGTACCTTCCATGACGATTTTTTCTTCTTTCTTTGTCATGCGCACCTCCAGAGAGAAGACCAATTTCTGTAGATTGTCCGCTCTCCCTATACCGCCTAGCGGCGTCCTGGCGTCGTCTTCCTCTCGCGGCGCTTTAAGCGGCGGATGGCTTTCTTACGTTGAATCCTACGCAGCTCGCTCTTTGATATGAACCAGCGCTTTCTCCGCACCGCGCTCAATACCCCGCTCTTCGCTACCTTCTTGCGAAAGCGTTTTAGCAACTGCTCCTGTGATTCGTTAGGCCGAATAACAACTGTCGGCACTTTCTCTCACCTCCTCCCGCTCGAGCTCTTTGGATCAGCTCGTTTGATCTACTAATTCGAGGTCGAGCCGTTCGCGTTCAAGGCTGAAATCGACGACACGAACCTTCACTTTCAAACCCGGGGTTAGTTCCCCCGGACCATTTGGCGTCTTGAGTAATCCCTCGAGGTTCTCTTCTACAAGAACGAAGGCACCGGGCGCGCTCAGTACGGTAACTTCGCCTTCCAATTCCTGCCCCGCTTCGATGTGATCCTTGGCCAGTTCCCAGGGGTTCGGTTCGAGACGTTTAAGGCTTAGACCAATGCGATTGTTGGCGGAATCGAGGCGAATGATCAGTGTCTCCACCTCCTGCCCGATCTCCAGGACCACCGAAGGATCTTCGATGCGCGTCCAGGAAAGTTCAGAGATGTGGATCAATCCATCTGCGCCACCGATATCTACAAATGCACCGAACTCACGCAGGCTCGTTACAATCCCTTTTCGATGCTCACCCTCTTTTAGAGCTTTGATTACATCCGCTTTCTGATCCTGCCGCCATTGTCGGATCGCTTTACGCTCGGACAATACGAGGCGCCTGCGTTGAGGATCCACCTCAATTATCTTAAGCGGTATCTGCTTTCCGATCATCTTATTAAAATAGCTCAGCCGTTCTTCGTCATCCAGTCCGCGCGGCAATCCGCTCAGGTGAGAAGCAGGGACAAAGCCGGTAATATGACCAAAAGGTACGAGGAGACCGCCCTTATTAAAACTAGTCGCCTCTGCATTGAAGAGCTCGTCGTTTGACATTACACGCCGAGCCTCGAGCCAATCTCCGCTTTCACGTGCTTGCGAAATTGAGACCAGCAAATTGCCGTCAGGGTCAACCGGATTAATGACCATCACAGAAACAAGGTCACCGGTCTTCAATTGGGCGTCCTCTTCAGGTATTTTTTCAAGGTCTGATTGCGGAACAACGCCATCACGCTTTTGCCCCAAATCAACGATCACCCCATGGGAATCTTGAGCGATCACAGTACCCTGCAGCAAATCCCCTCGTTCAGGGGCTGCAAAGCGGTCATCACTCGCGAGCAGTGCTTTAAGATCATCCACCGCGTCGGTCATCCTTACTTTCCCCGGTTAAATGAAATCACCTGGTCAGCGCATTCCCAGACCGACCAGGCTACCATGTTAATCCGACAATTTCTGTTAATCGGATACTCGCTCTGGCGCACTCCTTTGACTATCTCGCAAAGACCAAATTCTATACCGGCCTGCGAACGCGAGGTCATTATACTCAGCCACCTGGGCATTGTCAATCAGGCGCTGTTTTC
>CBDTTY010000062.1:0-11594 GCA_965363875.1 uncultured Anaerolineales bacterium | reverse complement strand
GCACGTTGGTTTTTCAGCTTGTCTATGTCGCCGACGATGGATTCAACGAAGAGCAAGTGGGCGTTGGGTATGTCCGCGTGGGTCATCTTGTAGTATTCGTCTTGCGGGTACATCTCATCCCACGTTTTTCCGTGCTCTTTGAGTAACTTCTCCTCGGCTTTCTGAAATTCACGCTCATGCATCCTGCGGATAGGCGTATTCATCGGGTGCTCGGCGCAGCCACAATCCACCCCCACGACTTTAAGTTTCATCTCCAAAGCCCACTTGAAGAAATCGGGTGAGGGGCCAGGATGGCGAACGAGAAAGCCGAATTCCTTCGACTCAACACCACCCTGCGCATCTTCATTGAAAACATCAGGTTGATCCCACGAGTATTTGTGATATCCGGTGTTGATAATCAGAATATCCCCCTCTTTGACCGTTGCCCGCTCAGTGATCATCTCGGGGGTGTACAGGCTGTAGTCGGAGACCGCATCCGAAATATCGACCACGACTCCCGGACCACAAAGATCTCTCAAACCAACATCGGCGATGGCTCTACCCGCGGAATGGAAGGCTCGCTCTCCAACCAAATGCGTGCCCACAGTGTTGCTCCAATTGAGGATCTGACCATTCGCACCCTGACCTCCCCCGTATGCGCCGGTCACACGTTTGAAAAAATGAACCTCCAGCGATTTTTCCCCGGGCCAAGGAGGTGTAAAGATGCTGCAATCCTGGGTCAAGTCATATAGCTTGGCGTCGTTCATGATTTTGATAAAACGATCTCGCTCCATTCAAGCCTCACTTTCAAAGCTGTAATCCCGCTCACATTCAATTCTGGCGAGAGATGATTTTCGTTGACTCTCAAATACCGTATTCTTTGGCAAACGCCACGAGCGCCTGCTCAAACATCTCCATAGGTGGACGCACCAGACCGGCTCCAACCTGCCCTACCCCTGCATCTTTGTGGGCGATACCCGTATTCACTCGGGGAGTAATGCCTTTCTCGACGACCTTTCGTATGTCAATCCCGGTCGGTGTCCCCCGGAAATCGAGAGGGGGCATCGTGAAGTATTTATGCTCAGTGAAGCAGATTTCATACATTTCCAGCGTGGCGTTCAACGCATCTCTTGGCGTACCGCTAACGAAGGTGACGATGGCTGGCGCGCTGGCCATGGCAAAGCCACCAATGCCTGCCGTCTCGGTGATGGTGCTATCACCAATATCCCCGCTTGCGTCCTCCTCCGTGAACCCGGGGAAGTACAACCCTTTGGGCACAGACACCGGCGCGGTGAACCAGCGATCGCCCAATCCGCTAACCCGGATCCCAAAGTCGGTTCCATTGCGGGCCATGACGCTTACGATCGTACTGCCTTTGATCCCGTGACCTGCATCAGCCATGGCTTTACAGGCGGCCATTACGGGGTTGAGTACGCTCAAAGCGTTATCGCCCAAATTCTGAATGATCTGCGCGGCAACTTCTGAGTCTTTGGTCACCCTAACGATGAATGGGGCAAGGATCTTCGTGAAAAGCACCGAACCGGCCTTGTTCCGGTTGTGTCCTTCGTCGCCCATGTGAAGTGCTTCGGCCAGAAGCGCCCGGATATCGATCCCCTCGCTGGCCTGGATGGCATCATTCAAGACCGGAGCCATCACATCCTCTAGCCAGCGTAAGCGCTCTAAAACATCTTCGCTGTAGGCGCCATAACGCAGCACCTTGCCATAGCCCTCGTTCAGGTTAGAAAAAGACTTGTTCCCATGGACCGTGTCCTCAAGAATATAGACCGACATAGAAGGGCAGATGACGCCGGCCATCGGTCCCACAGCCTGGTGATCATGGCAGGGTTCAAGCGCGATCTTACCCGACTCAACCAGAGCCTGGGCCTCTTTTTCGTTTTTCGCCTTACCTTCAAAGATCAAGGCCCCGGTGATGGCGCCGCGCATGGGTCCTGACGCCCTGTCCCAGGTGATGGGAGGTCCGGCGTGCAGCAACAAGTTCTCGCGCATGTCCGGGATCACTTCCAACGCTTTCCCCAAACCCACTACAAGCGGACGAGACTCCATCATTCGTTCACACGCTTCTGAATTAGCCTTATCAATATCCATGGGTCCTCCCCTGCTCGATGACGCTGGCCTGCTATTGCCAGGTAGTCATCAAACAATGATGGTCTACCTCAATTATCACCCTCTGCCCCCGACGGTCGAAAACGTTTCCCGATCTCGAAGCGAGATCGAGCCTCTTTAAGGCTCTCTTTATATAGTTCGAGGTTGCGATCCTCCAGGTGATCGAAATTTTGTGGATGTTTGCTGCCCCAGGTGATGTAGCGAAGGGGATCGGGATCAAGGCGAGCGGCGATGATTTCCTCTGTGCCGCGTGCCTGCGCTAATCGCCAGGCGATCGGGTTGACGATCATACTGTGGCCAAACCCGTAGTTATCCTTCGCATCCCGTCCGATCAGGTTGCTGGCAATGACATACACATGGTTGTCGTAGGCTCGCGCGGAATTTGTCATGAGCCAAATATCGAAACTGCGCTGCAGTGCAGATACACGGATGATCATCTCGGCGCCCTTCACCGCCAGAATACGCGATAGCTCCGGGAAATCTCCGTCGTAGCAGATGATCATACCCAGGGTACCAAGCTCGGTTTCATATACATCAGCGCGATCGCCCACGAGCGCCCATCCACCATGATCGCGTCGCTCCCAGGGCGCGGGGTGGGTCTTATCATAGACGCCAATTATCTCTCCATCCGGACCTATCAAGATCGACGAATTGTAGACCTCTCCACGCACGGATCCCCGACGGTACGATGGCCAGACGACATAGACGCCAAGCTCATCAGCAGCTTCCTGGATTCCCTGGGTGATCAATCCCGGGGCTTCATCGACCAGGTCCCATAAGCCCTCGGCATCCAGGCCGGTCTCATAGCCGGTCGTCACCGTCTCTGGAAAAACTACAAGCTCGGCTTCATTTTCACTCACAGCCTTCTTCAACCAGCGAACACCCTTCGATACGTTCGCTTGTATGTCATTGGGAGTAATTGCGATCTGAACGCAGGCGGCAATAAATTCCTTCATTCCTGTTCTCCGATCATTTGCCCTTCATCCTCTCCAGAATGGACATCAGTTCCTGATTACCCCCCGCTGGCGGACGCCAATCCACGTGGATCACAGAAGCATCTTGAGCCAACAGGCTTTCGGCAAACGATTCCACCCCCACATTAATTGCCGACAGCGAATCCTTCAAAACACTCAAATCTACTGGCGTATGGTCATCGATCTCGGGTTCCGGCGAGAGGGCTTGAATCAAGCGCCCCACATACCGCGCCGCGGCTTCGTTGCTGGTCCAGACTTTGGCGCCCGCTGCTTCGAGCTGTGAAATCTGCGCATCCAGACCTTGCGGGTCTTCATCTGTTCCGACCACGACCGCGACCGCCTCTAGATGGCGACCCGTCTTGCTGGCTGTCTCAAGTGCGCTCTGGATCGCAGGCGCCAGCTCGCTGGCGGGGTCGGCGTGTGCGCCGTGGCCCAGGACCACGTCGAGCAGGAGCACGGCCACTTCAGGGTCGGAAGCTTCCTGCTCCAGTCTGCGGATACGAAGATCATTGTCCATCATCGGGTGCAGGCGTCCAACGGTGAACTCATCCTCACCGAGATCGACGATGGTGTTATCCTGACTGACTAACGCGTCGGGTAGGCGGAGTTCTTCCTTTAGTGGCACATTGGAATAAACACCGGGGATATACGCCTGCAGGATCAGCAGGGTTTCGTACGCTAATGTGCCTCCCGAGAAGAGGCCGCGCAGATAGCGTTGGGTTGATGAAAAAGCACTGGCGTCCACATCTTTTGACGGTGCAACTTCGGAAGAGGCGGAAGCCAACTCTACAGCCAGTTCCGCAGTCTCATCGAAGGAAGCTGCAAAGAACACGTTTTCCACTCGTCGGACAGGGCTTGCATAGCCGATAAAATCTACGACCACAGGTTTACCCGATAGCCGTGCAGCTTGCACAAGTTTTTCTGCCACAGCTGAGGATGGGGGTTTAGAAATCAAGACGATGACTTGCGTATCAGGGTCACGCCGAAGGAGGTCGAGCCCTTGAAACGCAGTGATCGCCTCCACCGCATCGGAGAGGTCTCGTCCACCTGTCCCTATGGCGTGGGTGATACCGCTTCCCAGCTGGTGAACGCGTACACTCACCGCCTGCAGGCCTGTCCCTGAGGCGGCGACCAAACCAATGGGTCCTCGACGCACCTGGTTTGCAAATCCCAGCCCGACGCCATTCACAATTGCGGTGCCGCAATCGGGGCCCATCACCATTAAACCCTTCTCTCTTGCTGCTTGCTTGATCGCAATCTCATCCTCGAGGGTGACATTGTCGCTGTAGAGGAAGACATTTTTCTCCAGGTTAAGTAAAGCTCGGGTGACGTCGGCAGCGTAGCGACCTGGCACAGAGATGAGCGCCCAGCGTGCGTCCGGTGCCATCTCTGCTGCAGTTTCGATGCTCTTTGGCCGGTATTCATGATCTGCAGCTTGGCGTCGGCGGGTAAGCAGCTCATCCACTTTGCGGAGCGCGTCCAGCGCGACATCCTCGCTTGGAGCTTGCACGACAATTAACAAATCCTCCGGCCCGGCAGCTTGACCCTCGGGCGACAACATGTTGTTCTGACTGAGAATATTCTTATTCGCCTCTGTCCCCATCACCACACCAGCATCAATGACATCCGGGAGAGCAGCGAGCTCTCGCTGCAGCTGCATGAGGATGACCGAGTCGTAATATGCACCGGATCGAATCTCTACTTTAGATATCATCATGACAACACCACAATCCTTGAAAAATTCACCTCGAGATGGATGATCCCACTAGAGGATCTTCAGAGCAATTAGCAGAATTATTCTAAATCGCCCCTCGCTCCTGAAATTGTGCAACCTGCTCAATAGAGTAACCCAAAATCTCCGTGAGTACTTCCTCAGTATGCTCCCCGAGCAATGGAGGAGGATAGTGTAGTTCGGCAGGCGTCTGCGTAAGTTTATACGGAAACCCGGTGAGGTGGATCGAACCGGCGTTGGGATGTTCCACCTCCAATACCATCTCCCTGGGTTTAACCTGGGGGTGATCGAAGACAGCAGCTACGTCGTTGATGGGACCGCAGGGCAGCCCGGCATTACGCAAGGCGCTTAGCCATTCACTCGCCGGGCGCGAGGCGATAACCTCGCTGAGAATCTCCCCGAATTCAACTCTGTGAGCTACACGGTCTCCATTCGTCCTGAAGCGTACATCCTCGTGGAGATCTTGCCGATCAATTACCGCACAGAAGGTTTCCCATTGGGGCTCGTTGGCGACGCCGAGGACGAGCCAGCCATCTTTGGCGCGGAAGGCTCCATAGGGCGCCAGATTGGGGTGGTCATTCCCCGTTCGGAGTGGGTCGGTTCCTCCAATCAGATAGCTGGAGGCAACATTCGTTAGGAGCGCTGCCTGCGTATCGAAGAGCGAAATATCGATGAGTTGTCCCTCATTCGTTTGGTCGCGGGCGCGCAGCGCCGCCAGGATGGAGGTCGCCGCGAACATGCCTGTTGTGATATCCACGATCGGTACGCCTACCCTTGAAGGGGGTCCTTCAACAGGACCGGTGATCCCCATCATCCCCCCCTCGGCCTGGATAATCACATCATAGCCAGGTCGTCCGGCGTACGGGCCGGTTCGCCCATACCCACTGATGGAGCAATATACCAGGCTGGGATTGAGTTTCTTCATGTCTTCATAGCCCAACCCCAGTTTTTCAAGCACTCCGGTCCGAAAGTTCTCTACGAGCACATCACACAAGCTCGCTAAACGCTGAATAACTTCTTGCCCTTCGCTGCTCTTCAGATTAACGGTGATGCTGCGTTTATTACGATTTACAGATAGGAAGTAAGTCGATTCACCCGGGAGGTTGTCATCCGATTGCCCAACAAAAGGCGGCCCCCACCCACGGCTTTCATCGCCGCGGCCAGGTCGCTCTACTTTTATCACGTCCGCACCTAGATCCCCTAGCATCATGGTGCAATACGGCCCTGCCATTGCCCGGCTAAGATCCAGTACTCGAACGCCTTTCAGTGGACTCATTTATGGTCTCCGTAAAACCTATTGGGCTGTAAGCTTATCATCCACACACAGCAAACTGCTTTGGGAATCCCTTGTCTTCGCTATTGTCGCATATATTCGAGAGTCATTCCAAATTCGCAGGCTCCAACATTGCTGTGAGGACCGTTTGGACAAGATGTTTGGCTGACAAGAGAAATATATTCTTATGGAGAAAGGGCGTTGTTGTGGTCATATTGATGGAGATTGGGGTTTATTGGATCCCATAACCAGTAGTGCTGCGGCGGCAAGTAGCTTTGAGCAGATAGATCGTTTCTATGGAATAAATCTGCTGCTTTGAGAAAATATTTCTTGACATATCAATCTTTTACGTAGGGTTGTCCAAGCGCCTCGGGTGTTGCCGCACCCCATTTCGTCCTGAACCACTTCGTAGACATGAGCAGCAGGGCACCAAGCGTGATGGCGAAGGGCACCGTCCTCCAAATATATCGGGACATGAGACCAGGGAGAAACAACTGTGGGTTAAGCGACAGCTGCCAGAGTGTGCCGAAAAGGATGGAACCACCCAGGAGGATGAAAGGATTCCACATCGAGAAGAAAACGAGAGCGAGGGCGATAAAGCCCCTGCCGAGAAGGAAGTTATAATTCCACACCGGGTTGTAATCCAGGGAGTAGATCGCACCCGCAAAGCCCATCAACATCCCACCGCCGACAACACACAGATAACGCGTCTTGGCGACGCTAATGCCTGATACCTCCGCGACTTCTGGATTCTCTCCGACCGATCGAATACTTAATCCCAGGCTCGTCCTCGATAGTATGAACCAGATGATCACCGTCAAGGTGATGGCCACGAAGAAGAAGGGGGAGAGACCCAGGATCGTGGGGATCCTCTCCATTCCGAGTGGGCCCGTATAAGGGCTGCCGATGTACGTGGTGAGTCCGAAGCCCAGGATCCATATTCCCATGCCGCTTACCACTTGGTCCCCTCCGAGCGTTATGGAAAAAAATCCGTGGAGAAGTCCGATCAATCCTCCGGCGGCAATTCCCACTAAGAAGCCGAGCAAATAGCTCCCGGTGGTTTTGGCGGTGATAAAACCCAGTGTGGCGCCGAAGAGCATGACGCCTTCGATGCCAACATTGAGAATCCCCGAACGCTGTCCGATGAGTTCACCAAGCGCGGCAATTGTGAAGATGGTTGATGCATCTAGACTTCTAATGAAGAACTCCCACATCAAGGTTCTCCTTTGGAATTTTCCCAAATAAACTTATACCTGTAGAAATACTGGAAGGCGACGAGCGTAATCATTAATACGCCGAGCAGGGCAAAATCAACGCCGAAACTCATGCCCATCTTGCCCTGTACGAACCGGCCACCAACTGAAAGCCCTCCAAAAAGAAACGCCACAGGGATGGCAGCTAATGGATTCCCCCGAGAAATTAAACCGCAGATAATGCCATAGAAAGCAAGGTCGCCGAAGTACCCATAATTCCTGGCGATTTTATAGACACCTGGTACGGCGGCGAAGTAGTGATACCCGGCCAATCCAGCCAATGATCCGCCGATGATAAACACAAGCAGCGGGATTGAAAAATTACTAATTCCAGCGTATGCGGCTGCGGTTGGATTCTCGCCGTACGCTCGAATTTCATAACCGATTTTAGTTTTGCGCAGCACGAAATATAGTAGCAAAGCTACCCCAAGCGCGATTAAGATGGTGAAAGGGACGCCAAAGATTAACGATGGCTGAAGGGATGGAGGTAGTTCAAAACTTTCGCCTCTTCCTCCAGGGTTCATAAAGATGCCGCCTTCTTTAATGAAGAATGAAACCACCCAGAATATCATGAAATTCAACATCATGGTCACCACGATCTCATTGACGTTGTATTTTCCTTTAAGGAATCCTGCGATCCCGCCAATAAGCGCGCCTCCAAGCATGGCCGCGATCAACATCATCAATATCACCAGCGTGGCGGGAAGGGCGACGGATTGAAATTCTTTAACCCCCAACGCAAGCAGCACAGCATAGACGGCTAATGATCCCGCGTAGAGCTGGCCGGCCATACCTATGTTCCATAATCCGGCTGTGAATGGGATGATGAAGGCATACGTGCAAAGTAAAATGAAGATGAATCTATTAATCGTCAATGGGAGACCGAAGGGGTTTGCAAACGCGTAGGAGAAGATTTCAGCGTAGGCGGTGAGCGGATTGATCCCGGCGAGTATAAAAATGATACTGAAGATGGCAAGAGCTACGATGATGGCAAGGATGGAGATTCCTGCTGCCTGCCAGCCAGATAGCGATACTCTTCTCTCCAGTTTAAGTTCGTGGCTGCCTATCCTCATGCTGATTCCTCATCCAGATGGATTCCTGCCATCATGGCGCCGACAAGCTCACGTTTTGCATCTTCTCCGGGCAGGATACCCATGAACTCACCCTCATAGATCGGCGCAACCCGATCGCTAAGCGATAACACCTCATCCAGGTCCTCGGAGACGAGCAAAACCCCCGCACCTTCCTTTTTCGCATCGATGAGCTTATTGCGAACAAACTCTGTGGCCCCGACATCGAGACCCTGCGTGGGTAAATCCACAATCAGAAGACGTGGCTTTCGGGAGAGCACACGCGCCAGGATGAGCTTCTGAAGATTCCCTCCAGAGAGACATTTTGCCACGATGTCGGCGCTTGGAGTGACAACGTCGTACTCTGCGATGATGTCGTTGGTGAGCTCGCGGATCTTCTTAGTGTCAAGAACGCCGCGCCGGTAATATTCATGATCGAAGTAATAATTCATCGTTACATTTTCAACCAGGGAGAAATCTGCAATCGAACCCATGGCGATACGATCCGCGGGGACATACCCGATTCCCAGCTGCCACCTTTTTAAGCTGTCGGCAAATGTGATATCTACCTCGTCCAGCGAAATGCTGCCTCCCTCTGGCTTTCGAAGCCCGGCAAGCACCTCCACCAATTCGCGTTGCCCGTTACCAGAGATTCCCGCTACCCCGAAGATCTCTCCTTCACGGATCGAGAAGGAGACACCATTCAGCGCCATGACACCTTTATCGCTGAAGGCAGAGAGGTTATCGACTTGAAGGATTGTCTCTCCCTTTTCTACCGTAGTCCTTTGAGTCCGAAAAATAACTTCTCGTCCAACCATTTCCTTGGCTAGACTCTGCTCTGTAGCTTCAGAAGTGTCGATGCAGGAGACAACCTTCCCTTTTCGTAATACCGTCACGCGATCGCTTATTTGTAAAACGATGGGAAGTTTGTGGGTGATGAATGGGACGATGGCAAGGTCGCCTTCGGACATAGCTTTGATGGAAATGAGAAGTTTCTCGGTTTCGATCGGGGTTAGGGCGGAGGATGGTTCATCAAGAATGAGAACTTCTGCGCCACGATAGAGCGCCTTAATAATTTCCACCAATTGTTTCTCGCCTTCAGAAAGCTGCCAAACTTTTGCATTCAGGTCCAAGCTGAATCCATACTTTTCACAAATTTCAAGCACCTCTTGTTCAGCTCTCTTCAGATTAAGTATTTTCCCGGCGTGGGGATGCCCGAGGATGATATTTTCGATGACGCTGTGAGCGGGGATGAGTTTGCGATGCTGATGGACCATCCCGATTCCTAGGTCGATAGCATCGAGTGGGGATCTGAATCTGACCTCTTCTCCACCGATGTATATCTCACCTTCGTCAGGTTGATACTGTCCGAAAAGGATCTTCATCAAGGTGGTTTTTCCAGCGCCGTTTTCCCCTAGAACAGCGTGAATCTCACCTAGCCGAATCTTAAAATCGATTTGATCATTGGCTACTACACCTGGGAACCGCTTTGTAATTCCTCGCGCTTCTAAGATCGTTTCCCCGCGTTTTATATCTTGTATGAGCACTTTTTGCACTGGACACTCTTCCGTGAGGAGGTCATTGTCTTGTCTGCCAGTCTAGCTGTTTTCATCCGTGATTCGAAACAGCCGATACTCGATAGGGGAGATATCGATAACTTCCAAGCTTGTTATGAGATTGTAATAATCTGAAGTTGATCTGCAAGCAGGCATGAGGCTCCCATTCCAGGGATATGCGCTCAAGATTGGGAGTCTCATGCTTGTGCTTGGTCGTGTCCTTTATGCATTAATGTGATCGTGGAGGATCACCTAACGCTGTTTTACTCTAATATCGTCACACCTTCAACGTCGAAGTTGAACTGGGAGAGCAGCCACTCGTTAGTCGGCGTCTCGCCAGCAGCTTTAACCGTTGTCCCTGCGGCAGGAATTGGTGTGCCATCGAGTGCCAGTCCTGTTCCGTTGCTGACAAAGGCAAGCTCGGTGAATGGATCCCATACCCCGGCTCTCATCTCGTTTCTCCGTAGTTCAACAAGATCTACGATCTCCTGCGGGATCAGTGCCAGTGCGGCCGGGCTGATAGCGTCCACGCCAACTTTATTGTCATTCATGATGTCAACTGTGAGAGCTTCCGTGCCGTCCGCCAGGACCATGAATGATTCCATACCGAGATAGAGAACGGTCGTCGGATTCTCTTCTCCGGCCAGGAATTCGCTCAACATGTAGTTGTAGAGGACTTCCCACCGCGTGTCGAAGGATACGGCGACGGTATCTGTGTCCGACCAACCATAGAAGCCGACAATATCCATGTCCTTGCCGACGAACCAGATGCCCTGTTCAGAAGCAACATCGAGAGGGGAGCCGGAATCGGTTTGATGGGTGAGGACATCCACGTCGTACTCGGCGATCAGGGTCTCTGCGATGTCACGTTCTTCCGTGGGCAGGTACCAGTCACCTACGTATTTCACGTAGATGTCGATGTCTTTCCCGAGCAGCTCTGCCGCATCCTGTACACCAAGGATGAAGCCATTCTGGCGCCGGATCACCTGAACGCATGGGAACGCGGAGACGATGCCAATATTGCCCGTTTCAGTAAGTGCTCCAGCAATTAGGCCTTCGAGATATAGCGCCTGATACTGTCGCGGGAATAGTCGAATGAAGTTCCGTTTTGTGGATAGATCACTGGCGATGATCGAGCCAAAGTAGACATCCGGGTACTTGTCCGCGATCTCCTTCAAGGGCATGCCCATGAATTCTGCATTGCCAATGACGATGTCTGCGCCATCCGCGATCATTTCCTCTGCGTAAGGATTCGTGAGATCAGGTCCTACTTCCTCTCTGTAGACGTAATCTACATTGGGATATACTTCGGCGATTCGCTTACCAGCACGATCGTGAGCGCCTGACCAGGTGGTCCCTTCAATAACACTGAAGTGTTCTATCGCCAGGGTCGCACCTTCTTCGACCGCAGGGGGTTCTTCCACCGCTGGGGGTTCTTCCACTATTGGGGGTTCTTCCGCTGCTGGTGCGCACATCGCTGTTCCCAGTACGATAACGGTCATCATTACCACGATTCCGACCGCTCTGATTACTGCACCATGCTTCTCTGGAAAGAGTCTGCTGATCATCTGGTGTCTCCTCCTCGTTATTCCTTGTTATTCGTAGCGACTCAACCGTAAATTATTCTGCGCAC
>CBDTTY010000061.1:0-12810 GCA_965363875.1 uncultured Anaerolineales bacterium | reverse complement strand
AAAATGACCTTTTCTGGGAGACCCTATGTCCTCTAAGCCACGCCTCTTTCTTATAGATGGCCACGCGCTTGCCTATCGAACCTACTTCGCGCTGACCGGTGTGGGCGGAGGGTCGCGCTGGATCACAAAATCAGGCGAACCCACTGCTGGGACGTATGGATTCACGTCCGTTATGCTCCGCTTGCTTGAGACTGAAACACCAGAATATCTCGCGGTTTCTTTCGATACTGGCAGAACATTTCGAGACGACCTGTACCCGGAGTACAAAGCAACTCGCGAAAAAATGCCCGACGATCTGCGCCTGCAGCTCGACCGCATTCGTGAAGTGGTGAACACCTTCGGGATCCCGATTCTTGAGGCCGATGGATTCGAAGCGGATGACGTACTCGGCACAGTCGCGCGCCTGGCATCCAACGAGGGAGTAGAGGTCATCATCCTCACCGGCGACCGCGATCTCCTCCAACTTGTTGACGACAATGTCTTCATACGCTTAGCCGGAAAAAAACTGTCCGAAGCGCTGGATTACGGACCCAAGGAAGTGAGAGCCCGTTATAACCTGGAACCATCTCAGTTGGTGGATCATAAAGCCATGGTGGGAGATTCAAGCGACAACATCCCTGGGGTGCGCGGGATCGGCGAGAAAACGTCTGTCAAACTCCTTCAAGAATACAAAGACCTGGATGGAATCTACGAACATCTCGAGGACATCCCGACCCGTTTTCAGTCGAAACTGGAAGAGAACCGGGAGATTGCTTATCTCAGCCGCAAGTTGGGTGAGATCGTCACCGACGTCCCGATTGATTTCAACCTGGATGCTTGCCGGGCTGCTGGATACAACCGTGACGGAGTCGAGAAACTCTTCCGCGAACTGGAGTTCCGCACTCTCGTGGACAGAATCCCCGGGGGGACGGAGCCTGTCGAAGCCGGACAACTCAACATGTTCACCACAAATACGATCGCACCGGCAGATAGCCTTATCCAGACCACTGTGGTTGATTCTCAGGAAGCCCTCGCCCGTTTAAAGGCTGAACTGCGAACTGCCAAGCAGATCGCATTCGACACCGAAACCACAAGCACTGACCCCATTACCGCAGACCTTGTGGGCATATCCCTGGCGTTGAAACCGGAAGAAGGCTATTACCTACCTATAGGGCACAATCCACTGTACGCCGGCGGGCCGCAGCTTAATCTTGAAGACGTGATCCAGGCGCTGTGCGAGTCTCTCACGGATACCAAGATTCCAAAAATAGGACACAACCTTAAATATGATTTCACCATCTTTGCGCGGAACGGATTGATCGTTGAACCTTTGTCGTTCGACACGATGATTGCCGAGTGGCTCTGCGATCCATCCTCTCGCAATCTGGGTTTGAAAAACTTAGCCTGGGTTCGTTTGGGCATCCAGATGATGGAGATAAAAGAACTCATCGGCAGCGGCCGTGGGCAGAAATCGATGGCCGACGTTCCCATTGCGGAAGTTGCCCCCTATGCTATCGCCGACGCTGAGATCTGCCTCCGCCTGATGCCCGAGTTGAAAAATGAATTAGAAGAGAAGAGCCAGATGTCGGTCTTCGAAGAAGTGGAGATGCCTTTCATCCCCATCCTTGCCGACATGGAACTAGCCGGGATCTCGCTGGACACCGATTTCCTGGCTGAACTCTCCGAAAACATGGCGACCCAACTAGAGACCCTGCAACAGCAGATCTACGAAATTGTCGGTCATGGTTTCAACATCAACTCAACGCAGCAGCTCTCGACTGTGTTATTCGAAGAGCTAGGCTTAGAACCTCCTGGCCGCACCCGTCGCACTTCTTCCGGGCATTATTCCACAGCGGCTGCGGTGCTGAATGAACTGAGAGAAGCTCACCCCATCATAGAATTAATCCTTAAGCAGCGCGAAATCGCTAAACTCAAGTCGACGTATGCGGATTCTTTCCCCGAACAAGTGAATCCGGAGACAAACCGGGTGCATACATCCTACAACCAAGCCGGATCGGTGACGGGCCGCCTGGCATCGTCCAGCCCCAATCTCCAGAATATCCCAATCCGGACAGATCTCGGCCGGGAGATTCGCCGCGCATTCATCCCCGCTGCCGGTCAGTTACTACTGAGTGTGGACTACTCCCAGATTGAATTACGCATCGTCGCTCACATCGCAGAGGACGAGGCGATGATTGAAGCATTCCAAGATGACCAGGATATCCACGCAACGACGGCGGCGGCGATTTACGGGACCAGCATCGAGGATGTTACCTCTGCCATGCGTCGCCACGCTAAAGCGGTCAATTTCGGTTTGATCTACGGCATGAGTCCCTTTGGATTAACACGAACCACAGATCTCACCCTGGCTGAAGCTGAAAACTTCGTTAGTGCATACTTTGAACGCTTCCCAGGTGTAAAAAGCTACCTGGACAGCATTAGAGAAGAGGTCGTCGAGAAAGGCTATGTCACGACCCTTCTAGGCCGGCGACGGTACTTCCCGCAGTTGGTGAGCGGCGCCTCCGTCTCCGAGATGGACCGCTCCCGGGCGAACCGTGAAGCGATAAACGCACCCATCCAGGGTACGGCCGCTGACATCATCAAACTGGCGATGCTCAACCTGCCCGAACGGTTGGTAAGCGCCGGCCTCTCAGCCCGCATGCTGCTGCAGGTGCATGATGAGCTTGTGCTTGAATGCCCTGAAGGAGAGATAGAGCAAACCACCACCATCGTTCAGGAAGTTATGCAGGGCGCTTATCATCTCGTCGTCCCTCTAAAGACGGATGCCAAAGCAGGGTCGAATTGGGCAGATATGCAGCCACTATGAGCGCAGGTCTGCTTCCACATCATCAAAAATTGTAATCCTTCAAGCTGGCTGTTTATGCCTGACAATATGAACGGCGACCGCTTCCAACTTGTGCTATACTCGCCTCTCTAACCTATTTTAATAAAAAGTATGGGGCATGACAGAACGCCAAGAACTCTTCGAAGAATCCATGCGCCTTGGGCACTCCGCAGCTTGGGATCTCCAATGGGACCGAGCGATCGAGTATTACCGCAAGGCGCTCGCACTGAAAGCCGACGATCCTGGGGCTTTGACGAGTCTCGGGCTGGCACTCTTAGAGTCGGAGAAGTACCAAGAAGCGCTCGAAGTCTATCAACACGCAGCGAAATTAGCCCCGGATGACCCCGTACCCGTAGAAAAAACATCCGAAATTCTCGAACTCATGAACCAAATCGACAGCGCGGTCGCCCAGCGAACCGCCGCAGCTGAGCTGCACCTTAAGCGTCGAGATGCGGATAAAGCCATCGATAACTGGTCCCAAATCGCCCGGATGGTCCCCGGTGACCTCAACACGCGGACCAAATTGGCCATGACCTTCGAACGATTGGGCCGCAAGCGAGAGGCGGTCTATGAATACCTCGCAGTTGCCTCAATCCTACAAACAGACGGAAAGGTAGATCGCGCCAAAGATGCTGCTGAGCGCGCTCTGCGCCTGATCCCCGGTGAGAAGGAAGCCGCTCGGGCACTGCGCTTTCTCCAGCAGGGCAAACCTTTACCACCTCCCTCAGAACCGCGAGGGACCACTGCCCCTCTGCGGATGGACCAGGTAAAAGATTACCTGAAAGCCGGTGATGTTGAGAAAATCGACGACAGCCAGCAGGCAGACCCGGAGACGACAGCCCAGGCTCGAGCGTTGACTATCCTTGCGGGATTGATCTTTGAAGAGTCGGGTGATGAGAACGGAAATGGGGCATCTCCGATAGATATGTCAGAACTCACAAAGAGCCGCATCAGCCAGGAGCGCAAGAGCGTCGGCCAGCCGCAGATGCTCCGCTATCTAAGGCAGGCGATTGATTATCAAACCCACGAAAATATCCCACAGGCGATCAAACAGTACGAGAGCGCGATCAAAGCCGGATTGGACCACCCTGCAGTTTATTACAGCCTCGGCATTCTACTCAAGAACCAGGGTGACCAAGAAGGGGCAACGAAATACTTAACCCAGTCCCTTGGCCATCCCGATCTCGATCTAGGAGCAAACCTCGCCCTCGGCCGCCTGGCTCGTATGCGTGACGACCTTCCAGAAGCAGCCCGTTTTCTGCTTCAGGCACTGCGCTACGCAGACACTCTTTCGGTCGATGAGAACCAGTCCGGCGATCTTAATCAGCTCTACGATACGATCATGGCTACAATGAGCGAGGGAGATGATGAGACGCTCTCGCAGATCGTTGAAAACACACTCAGCTTCTTGAGCGGTCCGGAGTGGCTCGAACGTCTCCGTCAGGCGCGCCGCCAGCTTGAAGGCGAGTCAGAAGGGGCAGATTTGGTGCCGATCGCCGAAATGCTCGCAGTGGGTGGAACAGAACGGATTCTGCAAGCCATCGGTCGGGTCGACGACTTGGTCAAAAAGAAGAAGTACGAAGTAGCCATGGAAGAAGCCATGCTTGCGCTCGACCTTATTCCCGGCTATCTCGGGCTGCACTTACGAATGGCGGAGATTATGATCCGGCAAGGGAACACAACCGGAGGCATGACCAAACTGCGAATCATCGCCAAGACTCACCACGTCCGCGGCGAAATCTCCGCCGCATCCAACGTCTACGCCCGCATTATTCGTCATTCCCCAATCGACATCGTGGCGAGGAAGCAGCTTATCGATCTCTTGGCGCAACAAGACAGGACCGAAGAGGCGCTTAAACAATATCTCGACCTGGCCGAGCTTTACCGGCAGATGGCGGAAATTGACTCCGCGCGTTCAACACTGGATGATGCCTATAAACTCAGCCAACGCGGCCCTGTCAGCCGAGAGTGGAAAATTAAGACCCTGGACATGATGGGGGATATCGATCTCTCGAGATTGGATCTACGTCAGGCGCTGCAAACCTTTGAAGAAATCTGCGAGATCGACCCACAGAACGAGAAAGCCCGTTCCCATCTGATCGATCTAAACTTGCGGCTTGGGCAGGAGGAACAGGCAGCAGTTGCCCTGGACATCCAGCTGGATTATCTCGTGCATTCGGATCATGCATTGGAAGCTCTCGCCCTTTTGGAAGATCTTGCTCGTGAATATCCCGGGAAACAGGCGCTGCATTCCCGCCTTGCAGAGGCATACCGTGCAGCCGGGAGAACCGCCGACGCGATCGCCCAATACGACGCGCTGGGTGAGATCCAATTGGACGCGGGTCAGACCAAGGACGCTATTGCGACAATACAGACAATCGTCGATCTGGATCCCCCAAATATTGAGGGCTATCATGATCTCTTGCGTAATCTTAAAGACAGCGCTTAATTCCTAACCGCTCAGTAAAGAGTAACATCGTGACAAATTTCATCTCGGAATTGACTTTCTTCTTCCAACGGTTCGACCTACTGAGTGCAGTAGACGTTCTTCTCGTGACCCTGGCAGTTTTCTTCCTGCTGCGCCTGGTCCGGGGGACACAAGCTGTCGTCCTTCTGCGCGGGATGATCGTATTGGTCATCACCATCGCTGTACTCACCAGCCTGCTTAACCTCCCGGCGTTCACATGGTTGTTAGAGGCCTCTTTACCAGCTCTGCTAATAGCAATTCCGGTGATCTTCGCCCCTGAAATCCGGCGTGCGTTGGAGCGCCTCGGCCGTACAAGCAATATGTTCTTACTGAGCGCAGCACCGGATCACATTGAAGCGCTCATCGAGACCGTATGCGTCACCGCCCAGCGCTTATCTGACCGGCGCTATGGCGCTTTAATCGTCATCGGGCGTGAAATCCCTCTTGCCGATTACAAAGAAACCGGCGTGGCGTTGGATGCAGAGCTTACGCCGCAACTACTGCTCCAAATTTTCCACATCAATACTCCGCTCCACGATGGCGCCGCGATCATCGAAAAAGACAGAATTGCAGCCGCAGGGTGCGTTATGCCGCTCTCTTCCAGCGGCACACTTTCCCGTTCAACCGATCGGTCGATGGGCCTGCGTCATCGTGCTGCCCTGGGGATCAGTGAGGTGAGTGACGCCGTATCTGTTGTCGTTTCGGAGGAGACGGGCGGCATCTCCGTCACACATAATGGTCGGATTATCCGCCGGCTGGATCAAGCACGTTTGAAAAACATCCTGACCGCATTCTTCCGGCCTCGAACGACCGGGAGATTTCCTGGGTGGCTCGAGCGCTTCCTTGCCCGCATCCAAGGCGAACGAGAGTCTAAGCAATGATCAGCTGGCTTCGACAGAATCTTGGAACACTGCTCATGTCCTTCATCCTGGCGCTTACTGCATGGGTTGCCGCAGTAGGCCAGCAGGACCCCGTCGTCGAGCAGATCTTTCCCGAGCAAATTGCCATTGACTACCGCAATCTGAAGGATGGATTAACTATCACCGGGGACTTCCCGGAGTTTGCAGATGTGACCTTGCGTGCGCCCACCTCTGTTTGGCGCAATCTAACCATCTCCGATCTGGAGGTGTATGCCGACCTGAGCCAGCGTGAGGAGGGGATCACGCATGTAACCCTGCAATTCCACACCAGCCGCCGGGCGATCCAACATACTTCGATTGCCCCCTCAACCGTAACCCTGAACATCGAGCCGCTCGCCACAAAGACAGTCAACATCGAAGTGACCACCGTAGGAGACCCAGCGCCTGATTACCGTGCAGAGAAGCCGGTTACAGATCTGACCGAGACGACTATCGTCGGACCGGCCAGTCGAGTAGACCAAGTTGTCATCGGGCAGGTTGTCGTAGATCTTACAGATCGCCAGAGCTCTATCGATCAGGTTTACACAATTAATTTCATCGATAGCGAAGGCAACGTTGTCCCTGATGTGAATTCCGCTGACGAACAAGTTCAAGTTAGTATTGAGATCACCAAGATCGAGAACATTCGCCGGTTGTTGGTCATTCCAGTCATTGAAGGACAGGACATTCTAGAGGCACAGGGGTATTACCGGGTCGCTCGTATCTCAGTATCCCCTCAAGAAGTTGCAGTTTTTTCAGATGACCCGGAGGCTTTAGAGGCTCTTCCAGGCTACCTGCAGACTCTGCCTGTGAGTGTGGCTGAACGGACCGATGACTTCGAAGAACGTGTTCCACTCGATCTTCCACCGGGGTTCATCCTGATTGGAGAACAGACGGGTTTAGTTCAGGTTGAGATCGAACCGATCGAAACATCTATCACGATCTCCCTCCCTGTGGAAATTGAGGGGGTGGGCTTAGGTCTCTACAGCTATCCATCTCCCGATAGGGTGAACCTAATTCTTTCCGGCCCTGCGGAACTACTTGACACACTTAAGCCGGAAGACGTAAGAGCCATTTTAGACGTGCAGGGCCTTACCATAGGCACGTACCAATTGGAGCCTGAGGTGATCGTACTGCCTGATG
This sequence comes from uncultured Anaerolineales bacterium, assembly GCA_965363875.1. Classification (GTDB taxonomy): domain Bacteria; phylum Chloroflexota; class Anaerolineae; order Anaerolineales; family E44-bin32; genus E44-bin32. The sequence goes on along the minus strand of CBDTTY010000061.1, from coordinate 5,477 downwards.
GTCTCACCTGGGAGACGCCAAACCCCTCCGTCATCGAAGTAGTCCTCACCGCCACCCCCCGCCCGACGGCCACACCTAGCTCTTAATCCATCATGCCCCGCCCGATTGTCGCATTGGTTGGACGCCCAAACGTTGGCAAGTCTACACTCTTCAACCGTCTTGCCGGCGAACGTCTTGCTGTCGTCGACGATAAACCCGGCACCACTCGCGATCGTCTTGTGGCTGAAGCGGAATGGAACGGGGTCATATTTGACATCGTCGACACTGGCGGGATCGACCCAACCAACATGAGCCGGTTAGAGCCGCTCTCCATCGATTCTGCGGATTACATCTCCAGCATCCGCGATCAAGCGGAGATTGCTGCGCGCGAAGCCGATGCAGTGCTCTTCTTGGTGGATGTAGAGAGCGGGGTCACACCCGCGGACGAAGAGATTGTTGAGATCCTGCGAAAACAGCAGCGCTTGGTTGCGGGCAAGTTACACCCCCCCGTTCTGCTTGTTGTTAATCGCTGCGACAACGCAGAGCGCCGTGCCGGAACCGCAGAATTCTACGCATTGGGTATGGGAGAACCGATCCCCGTCTCCGCTCTACATGGAACCAGCACAGGAGACCTGCTTGACCAATTAATCGAAACCATTAAACCAGAAGCTGATCTCGAAGAGACTGACGACGAATCTTTAAAAATCGCAATAGTGGGCAGACCCAATGTCGGTAAATCGAGTTTACTGAATCGACTCCTCGGCGAGGAACGCGTCATCGTCTCGCCCATACCCGGCACAACCCGAGATGCGGTTGATACACAACTCGTTCACCAAGGCTTGCCAATTACGCTCATCGATACCGCGGGGATCCGGCGCAGGGGACGGATCGAGCCCGGCGTTGAAAAATATTCTGTTTTGCGTGCACTCAAGGCGATTGAACGAGCGGATGTTGTTCTGCTGCTGATCGACGCTGTTGAAGGTGGCACCGCCCAGGATGCCCACATTGCCGGGATGGTCATCGATAAGATGAAAAGCGTCGTTGTACTTGTAAACAAATGGGATCTCGTAATAAAAGACTCTCACACCATAAACGCATATACGGAGCAGGTCCGCCAAATACTCAACTTCTTGGACTTCGTACCCGTACTCTTCATTTCAGCTAAGACAGGTCAACGTGTAAGCCAAGTGCTGCCGGCAGCACTGCGAGTTCAGGAAGAACGTCTTATTCGGATACCGACCGGAGAGTTGAATCGCTTGCTCCAAAAAGCTCTCAACACACATGCCCCTCCCACACGCAAGGGTAAGCGCCTGAACATTCTCTTTGCCTCTCAGGTAAGGACCAACCCTCCTACCTTCCTCTTCCATGTCAACAATCCTGATTTAGTACATTTCTCGTACATCCGCTACCTTGAAAATCAGATTCGCAACGAATATGGTTTTCTTGGCACACCGATACGGCTCTCGTTCCGCAAGCGTGATAGATAAAGATCGCGCCAATTTTCGCTGGTGTCTTTGCACTTTCGTGGCTGGAGGCCATGATATAATCTATCGCCATGCAAGACACTCCGACGCATGAAACCGCGCCCCCCGAGTGGGGCGCATCCGTCTCACCGCCGCTGCGAACGCGTATCTTACGGTTTTTTGGAGAACTCATCCAGACTGTTGCGATCGCCGGAGTGCTCTTCCTCGCCGTTAATCTCCTTACGGCACGAATTCGTGTAGAAGGTATCAGTATGGAGCCGAGTTTGCACGAAGGGCAATTTGTCGTTGTAAACCGCATCGCCTATCGCTGGAACGAAGCGGATAGGGGGGACATCATCGTCTTCCGCTTCCCGCTCAACCCCTCACGACGATTTATTAAACGCGTGATCGGCCTTCCCGGAAACACAGTCACAATCCGCGGGGGGGATGTGTACATCGACGGACAAGTTCTTGATGAACCTTATCTCGCAGCCACCCCCCGCTATGACGGCGAGTGGGTCATCGGTCCAGATGAACTCTTCGTCCTCGGTGATAACCGCAACAACTCCTCAGACTCTCAGAATTGGGGGCCTCTACCGATCGAGGAAATCATCGGCAAGGCTGTCCTTGTCTATTGGCCTCCCTCAGAGGCGGGAATAATCCCACATTATGATCTCGCCGTCGCCGCGGAAGAGTGACCAAAGTAACGAATCATCTATCCCTCCTTATGCTACAATCGAAGAAGCCTGACTACGAAGCCTGTGTTTGTGCACGCACTGCGAAGGTCGACTTTCCTTATCACCCGGACTGTCTTTCTAGACCCGTTTGATGAATAATTGCGGTTACTGGCGGCATGATAATAGCCGGGCATCAACTTAATCTTGACCGGATACACATCTACGTATCGCCACCGAGCGCAGTCCTTGCTGCGTCCTCACAGAAAGAAATGTTATGAGCGAGAACCTGTCTTCTGAGACATCTCCACAAATTATTGTGATCGCTGATGTTGAGTCGAACGCACAAGCGATCGTTGAACGCATCCTTAAACCATCCGGCTTTCATGCTTGGGTGCAAAGTGAGCAGGCGCCTGACCCAGACATATTGGTCGTGGACGTGACCCAGCTGCGCGGGGATCCGCTCGCAAGCCTTAGGAACTTCCGCTCTAACGGGGATGATTCGCCTGCCATCCTACTTGCAGCACACTTTCCTCTATCTCGTTTGAGAGAGCTTTTTCGACTCGGTGTAAACGATTTTCTATTGAAACCGTACCGCCCTTCTGAATTGTGTCAGGCGATAACCGATGTGAGCGAAACCCGATCCACCCAAGCGGATACTGAGATCCTCACTTCGCGGATGGATGTATTACGGGAGCAGCTCCGAAGGCGAACCGATGAAATTCGGATGCTCAGCGAGATCGGTCGGGCCGTCGTCAGCTTGGATGACCTGAACGAGATCCTCCGCAGCGTTGTTGAGGCAGCCGCCTTTGTTACCGATGCTGAAGAGGCCTCAATTTACCTGGCGGAACCTGAGAGCAAGGATCTCGTGCTGCGGGCGAGTAAACAGGCAGGCGACAAGCATGCCAGCCTACAGAAGCTGCGGGTGAGCGATACGATTGTTGGAGAAGTGTTCCATAGCGGTCAACCAATCCTGCGCCAGCCTTCAATGGAAGCCGGGCCGGTCAAGGTCCAGACTGGTTTTCTCGTACAGTCTATCGTCAATGTTCCCCTGCGGATGCGAAACAAGGTCGTCGGTGTTCTTGGAGTTTACAACCGTCTCGCTCCCCGGACCTTCAATGAGCATCATCTAACGCTGATGATGGCTCTAGCTGATTGGGCTGGTGTTGCACTCGAACAGGCCACACTAAAACGCAGTGTAAAAACCAAACCTCTCACCCCACAACCAGTCTCCTCGGCAGCAACTCCGGAATTTTCACATGGGGTAAGCCAGGCGCTGGAAACATTAGATGGTATTTTGAAATCGGACCCTGGGAATGAGGAGGTCATCCGTCAAGCGCTGGACCAATTGCTGGGACAGCTGCGCGGATTGGACGCGATGCCTGTTGTCAACCTCGATGCCGAACAGTCCAGCGAGATGGTGGATATCTCCGGTTTGGTGAATGAGACTGTGGCATCAATGAAGAATGCAGCAGAAGCGAAGGGCCTGGAACTCATCTCTGAGAGAGGAAAAAACATCCCTCTTTTCCGTGGCGACCCCGAGAAAGTGCAGCAGATCTTGGAGGCTGTAGTTGCAGCAGCGGTCCGTCGAACGGTCCGAGGCAGAGTTATCCTGGAGACTCATTACTTCGAAATCCTCCGCGCGCAGAGTGAAGAGTTTCCATTGACAGTCAATGTCGAAATGCATGACGGAGCCTGGGCTGCTGTCCGTGTCTCCGACTCCAGCTCTGGGCTTTCGCCTGACACCGTACAGGCGATCACATCCCCAGAATTAGATCCAGTCTCTGGCCAAATGGGACCGGGCCTTTCTATGGGCGAAATCCGCATGATCGTAGAGAGCATGAAAGGTGTGATGTGGTATGAGCATACCCCAGCAAGCACATCCATCACCTTTGCCCTACCCATTCTCTAAAGGAAACGAAAACTATGGCAAACAGGTCAATTTCAATCGAGATCTATACAGCCAGTCACCGCGTGCTTGGCCGGATACATCCATCAGCCAGCGGTCTATTCAGTTACCTCAACATGCCCACATCCTCTTATATCGAGATTGAAGGAGCCCACTTGATGCGGCTTCATCAGCCCGGCAAGCTGGTCGCTCGTTATCCAACCTTATGGCTCGTGAAGAGCGAAATCGTTGTCATCCTTTTAAGTGGACGCAATGAAATGGGCCCCACCGGTTTCACCAGAGGGGGATATACAACCAATGTCCCTCACTGGGTTCGCGTGATTATGGGCGGGTATGAATTAATGGGGATTATCGAGACACCCGGTAAATTCAATTTCGGATCGCTGATGTTCGATAGTGAGCGCTTCTTTATGCCGTTGTACAGCGCTTCGCTAACTGCGATCCTCTTTCCCAACGTAAATGCAGAGAGCGCGGCGATGATCTTCAATCGGCGAATGGTCGATGCCGTGGCGATGCTTCCGAAAGATGAGATCCCGAAAATACCAGGGTAGATCCAGGTCCCTGATGCTCGTGGGATCGAGCCTTAACTCCACAGATCAAGGACTAATAAAAATGTCCGCCTCTGGTTTTGAATTTTCCCGGTAGAGCTCACAAGCTCCAGTGGAGCAGGACGTAGGCAGAACAGGGGGATGAAGGGGGTTTAATGAAATTGTTTTTGCTGGGCATGATGTGGCTGCTCGGCATTTCCGCTGGTCGGTATTTACCGCTGACCGGATGGCAGTGGCTGACGCTCACCGCCGGTGCCTTTCTTTTCGCTCTCCTCTTCCGAAGAAACCAACTTCATCGCTGGCTTTTCCTGCTGCTTATTCCCTTATGCCTCGGGGCTGCACGGTATCTCCCCTCCGAGATTATCAAGCAACCAGGGCATATTGCCTTCTATAACGACCTGGACGTTAAGACAACTGTTACGGGTGTCGTCGTGGCAGATCCGGACGTTCGCGATCGATACACAGCACTTGTCCTCTCCGTAGAGCGAGTCCGGATCCCGCAGATGGGGATAACGAAGACAGTGGAAGGGCGCATTCTCGTGCGCGCTTCCCGCTTGATCGACTGGCGTTATGGCGATTGGGTTCATGCGGAAGGGTTGCTCGAAACTCCACCGGAGATGGATGGCTTCTCATACCGGGAATATCTTGGGAATCAGGGCATCCACAGTCTTATGCCGACCGCTTACGTAAGAAAGATCGGCTCCGACCGGGCAAATCCCATCCTCTCCATGATTTTCGACCTGCGAACGCATGTACACAAGGCCATCCTGCGTCTCTTTCCTGAACCCGAGGCTTCTTTGCTGTCAGGCATATTGCTTGGCAAAGAAAGCGGAATCCCCCCTGATTTGCTTGAAGCCTATAACCGCACCGGGACCACCCACATCATCGCCATTTCAGGTTTCAA
>CBDTTY010000060.1:0-13039 GCA_965363875.1 uncultured Anaerolineales bacterium | reverse complement strand
TATAAGAAAGAGGCGTGGCTTAGAGGACATAGGGTCTCCCAGAAAAGGTCATTTTAATGATTGTAGCATTATATATCTGCTGCAATGGTTCTATTCAAAGTACGTGCTGGCTGGATAATAGATAACGCCTGGCTAATCACCAGGCGTTAACGTTGTTGGTTCTCGGGCTAGACTGTTTCACCGTCGAATATGCGGGAAAAGCCAGAACGCCGCATCATCATCAGGTGAACCATTGGCTGTTACTGCTAGAACGAACTCGACTGATTTTCCGGCCAAGAAACTTAAGTCGACTTCAAGCAAGCGAATACTATCATCGTAGGTCTCAGTCCATGAATCGATGTTCTGCAGTGGACCGCCGTCTGCCCGATAATTTAGTTGGAATTTCACGTTACAGTTGGGGCTGTTGTGCAGACAACCGATAATGGTCTTGAATTGGTCTCCTGCCTGGACGTTGAATGCCGGGAATTTGCCCGTGATCACGCCAGTGTTAGCCCATTGGGGAAAAGTGAGTAATGCGGGCTCATTTTCAGTCCTGCCATCTTCCAGTTCTGGTTCGTCAATTTTAGCGACGAAACCGTCGTTCGATAATGAACCCGGACAGGGCAGCACACCTGCAGCGCTGCGCCACTCGGCCGAGCAGTAATTGGCGATGAAGTCATATGCAATCGTCTCGCCAGCGCCCGGGGTCTTAATCTCAACATAGAAGGCGACGTCCCCAGAACCGCCGACGCCAAACAGCACACTGCCATCTGAACGGAGCTTCCAGTTGCCCTTGAATGTCCCACTTTCATTAGGAGCGGTGAGATCCACGGAGACATCTACCGTCTGGTTGGGAGCAACGCTGCCGACAAGCGACTTCGAAGCAGGACCGCCCATGGCATCGCCGGAATCGAAGACAAGCGCGTAACTGGAATTCCATGTGCAAGACCCGGTGTTGCGCAAGCGCCAGGTCTTTGTGAATGCCTCACCCTGGGCGAGTTCGGTCCCGTCTGGGATGGTTACATCGGATACAAAAGCGGCGCGGTTACAGGGCACTTCTGTCGTTGTGGGAATGGGTGTATTCGTGTTCGTTGGCGATGCCGAAAGTTCGGTCGCTGTCGCAGGAGGAGGCGTAAGGGCGATGGTTGGTGGAGGTTCCTGCGTTTCACCTGCAGAATCCGTCAGCCGAGCCTCAACAGTTTGGGCGGCATACGTGGGGAGCGGATCCGGAGTGGAAGCTGCCCCTGGAAGGTTGCAGGCGATCGCACCGAGGATTAATACTGCGGAAAAGAGTAAAGGACGTTTCATCAAATACCTTCCTTACGAATGGATCATTCGAATGAAATGAGTCTTTATTACATATTCCACTTTCTACCCAGCATGCTACAGTGCACTCGCCTGCGGGTCAAGTGGGATCGATCGGCACGAAGTGCGATTGATCCGTTGCAGAGCGAGTGTATACAACTTAATGGTACATGAAGTAGGGCAGGTAAAGTTTTGGATAGCCTCAGCCGTCTAACACTGGTGCACCGATCATACTCCACGGACCAGCCCACTCGATTTTCACTTTGACGAGCTCACCGAGGAGATCCACTTCGGATTCAAAGAAGACCAGCTTGTTTGTGCGCGTCCGCCCTTTCCAGCGAGCATCATGTTTCTCCTCGACAAGAACCTCCTCCGTGTTTCCAACGAAGCGGGCGTTTATTCGATCTGCGATCTTCGCCTGCAACTCCTCCAGCGCCCGAAATCGGCGCATTTTTTCTGCAGCGGAGATGTCGTCTTGCATGCGCCGTGCAGAAACCGTCTGCGGTCGGGGGGAGTATCGCGCCAGATGAGCAACGTCTAGTGCGAGCTCTTCTAAAAGATCGTGCGATCTCTGGAATTGTGATTCTGTCTCACCCGGGAATCCAACGATGATGTCTGTGGCGATTGAAACTCCAGGAATGGTCTCTCTGATTCTATGGATGAGGTGACGGTAATCGTCGGAGGTGTAACCGCGGTGCATGCGGTCGAGAATTTCGTCGTCGCCAGATTGAATCGGGACCTCAATATGTTCGCAGACCTTGGGAAGCGAGGCTACAGCTTTAATCAGCTCGTCATTCATCCAATTAGGGTGAGAGGTGAGGAAGCGTATTCGTTTTAACCCATCGATCTCGTGGAGTGCAGAAAACAGATCGCCAAGGTCGGGGCTGCCTTCGATGTCCATGCCGTAGCGGTCGACGATCTGACCGAGCAGTGTCACTTCGCGCACCCCTTGTGAGACGAGGGATTCAACCTCTACTGCGATCTCGTTGATCGGACGACTCCGTTCAACGCCTCTTCGGAAGGGGATGACGCAGTAAGTGCAAGCGTGTGAGCAACCATAGACAACAGGTACGTAGGCGGAAACTAATCTCCCCTGTTCTCTCTGCGGGAGGAGAAGTTCATCATCCATTATTTCATATCGTCTCTGTGTCTTGGCTTCAACCGTTTCCTTGCCCTCAAGATTGAGCAGGTGATCTATCAAAGGAATAGGGTCGGAGGGCGGGGAGAAGACATCCACGAAGGGGTATCTCTCACGCATTTGTTGATTATCCATTACACCAACCATGCAGCCCATCAGATTGATAACGAGGTCGGGACGGCTCTCCTTCAGGGGACGCAAGGAGGTGAGCCTGCCGTGAGCTTTATCCTCAGCGCTTTGCCGCACAACGCAAGTGTTCAACATAATTACGTCGGCTCGATCCGCTTTTGACGTTGGCTGATAACCAAGTCTCTCGAGGGCTGAAGCCACTCGCTGCGAATCAGCGACGTTCATCTGACAGCCAGAAGTCCAGATGTGATATTTCATGGCGAGGATTATAACGTGAGACAGTCCGAATTTGCGCGTATTGTCAGCTAAGCATAACCAGGAAAGGTGACAGTTGTTGAGTTCGATTGCGGTTGGAGTATGATACTAGCGTTTGGATGGCACCAACCGGCATTTATTGAATCGAGGGTTTAAGGAAAATGCGAGCTTTCCGAGGGACCGGATGCAAATGGATGAGCATGAGGCGATTGTCGAATTCGCTGCTTGTGCTGGTCCTGTGCATCCTCCCAACGAGCTGCAGCCCGTCTCCCGGGAAGATAAGTGATGGGGTCAGCCTAAAAGCCACCGCCACGCGATCAGCAGAACCGATTTTACCGACCGTAACTGCAGCGAGACCACAGGCCAGCCCGACGGCGCAAGGAGAATGCCAGGAGAAAGCTGGTGAAGTGCGTTCTTTGACCTATCCCGGGGCAGTCTTCGATGAAGACGTGCAGCTGACGGTTTACCTTCCGCCATGCGATTCATCCTCAAATGAGCGATACCCCAGCCTCTATCTCTTGCATGGTTACCCACAGGACGAACAGCACTGGGAGACGCTGGGGGTCATTGATCTTGTTGAGGAAGGTATCCTCGCCGGTAAATGGCCGCCAATCCTGCTAATCTTGCCAAATCAACCGGAACCTTTATTTACAAAGACCGATGGTGGTCCGGGCTCCTATGAACAAGAGATGATTGACGGGTTAGTTCCTTTCATTGATGAGACTTTCAGAACTCTTGCAGAACCGCAGTCCAGGGCAATTGCGGGAGTCTCGCGCGGGGGTGTCTGGGCGCTCGAGATAGCGCTTCGCAACCCGGATGTTTTCAACTCTGTCGCTGCTCTTAGCCCTTCATTGCATGTCAACCACCCGCGGGCACCCTATGATCCGTTTAATATCGCTGGCGGGGACAACTCTCTACCAGAGATGATTTTCATTAGTGGAGGAGCAGGCGAACCATTGTTCCTCACGAAGATCGAGTTGTTTGTACAGCATTTAACCGAGGAAGGTATTAGCCACACATTTCTATTTTCAGACGGCAATCATACCGATGAGTCTTGGGAGGGCATATTGCCTGAGGTAATCCAATTTATCATGCAAAGCTGGGAGTAAGGGGTTTAAAGGAAATTTTTAACCCCGGCACTTAGATTTCAGGTACAATGGTTGGCGCTAACCTTTTCAGTACCTCACCCTGCTTAAGGGGAGGAGAGTGAATGATGACCGAGATTGATAGCGAAGCTGCGGACGTAATTGAATCCTATCGAAAGCGGAAAGAGCGGCTGGTTCCACTGATCCTTGGTGGGTTGGCAATCGTCCTGCTTGTGGTTGGTATCTTCTTCGTTGTTCTCTGGTTCACGGGGGATTCTCCGCCGGCGTTGCCCGGCTTCTTAGCGTCGAAGACGCCGACTCCAACCGTGACTCATACGCCGCGCCCGCCAACTGCGACGCCGACTGTCACGCTCACATTAGCGCCGACACTCACGCCGACCCCCTCAGGGCCAATTGTATACATCGTCGAACCCGGTGATACGTTAAGCTCGATCGCGGAGAAATACGGTGTCGAGGTTGTACTGTTGATGGCGCTGAATAACATCACTGATCCCAATCAACTCTTCGTTAACACAAAAATCACCATCCCTGAGTCGGGATCGCTACTTCCGACAAAGACACCGTTGCCCGAGAATCTATACCCCGGCCAGAAAATTGAATATCAGATTCAAGCCGGCGATACGCTGGAAACGATCGCAGCGGAATTCAACAGCACGGCTGAGGCAATTGCTGAACTGAATGAAATTGAAGATCCAAATTCGATTGGCGTTGGGCAGATCATACTTGTGCCAGTGAATATTGCCACACCAACACCAACCTTCACTCCGGTGGTCGGGGAGGCGACGGCGACAAGCGGATCCTAAAACGAAATATCTAACACAATAGCGCACCGCCCCCGGGAATAGTTTCACCGGGGGCGGTTTTGTTCCCAGCAGCCTTCGTGTTATACAGCAGGCTTGCCGACCATATGGTTCTACCGGTTCAAGAAGAGGATAACGCCTGGTCGATTTCTCCTTGTACGATGGAATCGGTTTCATGGTCAGCGGCGACCTGTAAGGAGGATTGCGCTTTACGACCTGGTATCTGACCAAGAGCCCACGCGGCGTGAGCCCGGACGATAGGTTCAGGATCAGAGTGAAGAAGCTTCGCAAGGAAGGGGGTGGCCGACTCATCACGTGCGTTGCCGGCGACGATGATGGCGTTGCGAACCAGTCCCTTTCGCCTTGGTCTCTCGAGTGGGCTCCCTTTAAGTGGTTTCCGCCATGCTTCTGGTTTGAGCATGAGAAAATCGGCGATGGTCGGTTGTTTCAGGAAGGGGCGCGGTTGAAATACCGGGTCTTCCGTTGGTTTTGCGAATCGTTGATTCCAGGGACACACCTGTTGGCAGATATCACAACCGAAGAGCCAGCTCCCGATTGCGCCGCGCAGGTCGGGGTCGATGGATTGTTTCTCTTCGATCGTTAGATACGAGATGCAGCGTCGGGCATCCAGCGTACGATCCGGAAGGATGCATCCGGTTGGGCAGGCATCAATGCAGCGAGTACACGTCCCACAACGATCGAAAGCAAAAATCGGATCGGGCTGGAGTGGAATATCGAGCAGCAGCTCAGCGAGCAGGATGTATGAGCCGAGTTGAGGGTGGATTAAACAGGTGTTCTTGCCTATCCAACCCAGGCCCGCTCTTTGGGCAAGCTCGCGTTCGAGCAAAGGACCAGTGTCTGTATAGACGCGGTATTTAACCGGTTTGTTCAACCGCTCCTCGATTATGTTGACAAGGCTCTCCAGGCGCTCCTTCAAGACGTTGTGGTAATCCTCTCCCAGGGCATAGGAAGAGATTTGAACAGGTGAAGTTGTGGTGCTGGCAGAGGAGTCCTGAGGGAGATACATCGTCCCACATACAAGGATAGATTGGCACTCAGGGAGAATAGTACGCGGGTCGGCGCGTCGATGGAGAGCTCGCTCGGATGAGAGGTAGCTCATGCTTCCGTGGTTGCCCTGTTCAAGCCAACGCTGGTAGACATCGAAATGTGAGGGGGGATCGGGTGTTGTAATGCCGGCAAGCGTGAAACCGAGGCGGTGCGCCTCTTCTTTTACAAACAGCGTAAGCTCAACCCGTTTGTCTATACTGTTTCTTCGTGGCTTATCCAGACCCTTCATCGCCCTAATTAAACCCCGATTCCATGTCTAGTTCAAAGGGGAGATATAAAAAAGGGAATGCGATTGTGAACATTGTCGCATTCCCATAGGTTCATATTAGCGGCTAATTACTTTGTTAGATACTCGGAAATTGATTGAGCCGCTTGGCGACCTGCTGCTGTAGCGGTGACAACAAGATCAGGTCCAGTCACTGCATCCCCCCCTGCGTATACGCCTTCTCTTGAAGTCTCCCCGGTCTCCGCGTCGGCAACAATAAGACCCCAGTTATGGGTTTCAAGGTCGGGTGTTGTCTCGCCGATGGAAGTATCTGGCCAGTAGCCCAGAGCAAGTACGACTGTGTCGGCGGGAACCGTGAAGTTAGAGCCCTCGATGGGTATGGGGCGTCGGCGTCCGCTATCGTCGGGTTCGCCGAGCTCGCATTGCAGGCATTCTACGGCCGAAACCTTCCCGTCCATATCGGCGATGTAGCGAATGGGCTGGGTGAGAAAGCGGTAGACTGCGCCCTCTTCTTTGGCGAGTTCGCGGTCTTTCTTACCGCCGGGCATCTCAGCCTCGGTGCGTCGATAAAGGCAGGTTACCTCATCTGCACCTAGCCTCAATGCGCTGCGTAGGCAGTCTGAGGCGGTGTCGCCGCCGCCGATGACGGCAATCTTTTTGCCGATCTCAAGCTTGCCGCGCATATCTTCCGGGAGTTGATCGGGGTCGACGTTCGCCCTGATCAGGAATTCCGTAGCTAAGTAGACTCCGGGGAGTTCAGCCCCGGGGACATCCATCGTGGCATCGATCCCAGTGCCCACGCTAATGTAAACAGCTTCGTATCCATCCTCGAAGAGCGACTCGATCGTTTTATCTTTTCCGATGCGGGTGTTCAGGACGAACTCCACACCGGCTTCTTTTAGATCATTAACAACCGCCTCGACGACGTCCTTGGCAAGCTTGAAGTTCGGGATGCCATAGAGGAGCAGTCCGCCGGGCGCAGGTGCAGCCTCGAAGATCGAAACCGAATATCCCTTAGGGACCAACTGTTCAGCGCAAGCCAGACCAGATGGTCCAGACCCGACAATGGCAACCTTCTTGCCAATGGTTTTCCCGATAGGGATCTTCGTTGGGGCATTCTCCCTCTGGTAGCTGGTAACAAAGACTTCAAGGGCGCCGGTGATAACCGGCTCACCGCGTTTATTGCGAGGGCATGCACCCTGGCATAAGGCTTCGTGCGGGCACACGCGCCCACAGATTTCTGGCATCGAACTCGTCTGGCGATAGATTTCAGCCGCGCCGATGAAATCACCTTCCTCAATGAGCCACATCGCCGAGGGGATGTCGTTGTGCAGCAGACATGCTTCAACGCAAGGAGCAGGATCCGGACAATGGATGCAGCGTTCGGCTGCTTGCATCGCCTCTTCGGGCGTCATCGTGATAAAGGTAGGCTCAAAATCACGTGTCCGAACTTCAGGAGGGCGTGCTTTAACCTCCACGTAGGGCAGCTTCATTCGCGCTTTGCGATCAATGACTACTTCCGATCCTTCAGGTACCGACATAATAGTTCTCCATCTTCAAGGCAGTTGTTCAACTTTAAGAATTTTACAGACCAAAGTGGTCTGATATTAGTCGAAAACGTCACTCAAGTCTGTGACGGTTGTCACAAGCTCGGATTACTTATCAATGTTGCGGTAAAATTCATCCTGCGTTGCAGTACCTTGGCATCCGCCAGCGATGGTGAAGATAATTGCGGGGCTCCAAGAACCTTCGTAATTAGCAATCTTGGAATCAGTATTTAGGCAAGGGGATGTTCGGATCGTCTGTTTCCTGCGTCAGAATATTGTCAGTATATCTTCACAACAGCTTCATATTTATTTATTATTATTCTGCGCATAGTAGAATCCGGAAGTTGACTATGACCGTATTGCGAAAATTTGAATCACGCCAGATTTCCAAACGGCGTATGGAGGAAAACGTTACATGAAGCGTTGGGTAGTTATCTTAATTGTTGCCGCGGTCTTGGTCGCCGGGTACTTTGGCGTTCAAGCATACCGCCAATCTCAAGCTCAGAAGAGCATTGAGGATCTTCAGACGGAGACCATCACCAAAGGTGATTTAACGGCGACCGTCGGCGCGACGGGGAGCGTGCGCTCGAATCAAACTGCCCTGCTAAGTTTCCAGACGAGCGGAACAGTAGATTTCGTCTATCAGAGTCTGGGCGAGCGAGTATCTGCGGGAAAAGTGTTGGCTACATTGAAGATGAGCTCACTTTCCTCACAGATCATCCTGGCCGAAGCTGAACTCGTCTCTGCAAAGCGCGCTCTGGAGGACTTGCTATATTCCCGGCAGGCCTCCGCCGCGGCGCAGCTGGCGCTGGCACAGGGGGTGGAAACGCTTGAGGATGCAGAGTATGTAGAGTACGTGCGACAGGAGGGCTATCGAGCCAGTACAGACACAATCAAAGGTGCAGAGGCGAATCTTGTGTTGGCGAACGAAGAGGTGGATGTTGCCCAGCAGCGTTACGATCATGCAACTGGTGATACCAGTAGGGCGCTGGCTCTTTCGAATCTTATCGCCGCGAAAAATAGAAGGGATTCAATTCAAAGGAATATAAATTGGTACCTGGGTTCCCCAACCGATGGTGAACAAGCATTACTCGATGCCGATGTCGCCATCGCCGAAGCGCGTCTGGCTGATGCGCAGCGAGAGTGGGAGCGGGTGAAGGATGGACCAAATCCGGACGATATTCGCGCAGCAGAGGCGCGTGTCGCCGCGTCGGAAGCTACGTTGGATCTGGCGCGCATTACTGCTCCCTTTGCGGGAAGCATTACCTCGATCGATGTGCTGGCAGGGGATAAAATTTCTCCAGGTACGCCAGGGTTCCGGATCGACGACCTCTCCCGCCTGTTGGTGGAAGTGGAAATATCTGAGGTGGATATCAACCGCGTCGCCTTAGGGCAACCTGCAACTTTGAATTTCGACGCTGTGTTGGATCAGGTTTACAACGGAGTCGTCATCGAAAAGGGCTTGATCGGCACCTCCCTGCAAGGTGTTGTAAGTTTTCCCGTGACTGTGGAACTCATCGATGCCGATGAAGCCATCAGGCCTGGAATGACAGCCGCAGTGAACATCATCGTTGAGCAGATTGAAGACGTCGTGCTCGTTCCAAATCGCGCCGTGCGTGTGCGGGATGGGGAGCGAGTAGTCTACCTGCTCGTGGATGGCGTGATAACACCAACAACGGTCGTGCTTGGCGCAACGTCCGACCTTTACAGCGAAATCTTAGAAGGCGACGTGAATGTGGGCGATGAGGTCATTCTGAATCCGCCATCCTTCATATTTGAAGCAGGAGAACCACCTGGGTTCATGGGTGGAATGGGTGGAATGCGATGAGCGATTGGGTCATCGAGGCTGAGGGTATCACGAAGGTTTACCGCATGGGCGACATCGAAGTTCATGCGCTGCGAGGGGTTGATGTGCGTATTGCTCGCGGCGAGATTGTCTCTATCATGGGACCCTCTGGCTCTGGCAAGACGACGTTGATGAACATTCTGGGCTGCCTGGACCGGCCCACTTCAGGAAGTTACAGTTTGGACGGCAGCCAGGTAGCCGAATTGGGTGATGATCAACTGGCGGAAATCCGGAATAAAAAGGTGGGTTTTGTGTTCCAGAGCTTCAACCTTCTCGGGCGCCAGACTGCATTGACCAATGTCGAGTTACCCATGCGCTACGCTGGGGTAGCGAACGGCCGCCGCAAGCGTGCCTTGGAAGCGCTGGAAGCGGTCGGCCTGGGGGATCGAGTCAAGCATCGCCCTAACGAGTTGTCCGGCGGGCAGCAGCAGCGCGTGGCTATCGCCCGCGCGCTGGTGAACAACCCGGCCATGATTATGGCTGATGAGCCAACGGGTAACCTGGATTCGACCTCGGGCGTTGAAATCGTGCAGATTCTCCTTGACCTGAATAAGGAAATAGGAACGACACTCATATTCGTCACACATGATCCGGAGATAGCTTCACATACGAAGCGGGTGATCAGCCTGCTGGACGGTTTGATCACGGAAGATCGGATTGTAGAGAAGTAAATCGCCGCTGCATCAGCAGAGGCTGATGTCACCGGTAACACGAAAAAGGTATGCACATGGATTTGTGGAGAATCGTCTTAGAAGCGCTGGACAGTCTGGCTAGTAACAAAGTGCGCTCGGCGCTAACCGTATTGGGCATTGTGATCGGCGTAGGTGCTGTAATTGCAATGCTAGCCATCGGTGCCGGAGCACAGAATACCATCACTGGATCGATCAGCGGAATTGGGACTAATCTGCTCTTCGTTATGCGTGGAGGCAGTGAAGAAGTTCGTAATCCCCAACCTCTCACACTCGGTGATGCTGAGGCGATGCGCGATCCATTCGCCGCGCCATCGGTAGTTGGTGTGGCTCCAGTTCTTCAAGGGAGCGCGGAGATCACATTCGCAGGAGAGGGTGATATTGTTGCCGCGGTTGGCGTGACCCCCGAACATGAGTCGGTACGCAACGTCGAAATTGCCGAAGGTGAGTTTATCAACGAAATCCACGTATTGGGTCGTTCAGCTGTGGTGGTGTTAGGACCAGATGTCGCCGAAACCCTATTTGGCAGAACGGAGAGCATTGTTGGCGAGTCGGTCCGCATCGAAGGACAGCCTTTTAGAGTCATCGGTATTACAATCGCGAAAGGTGGGCAGGGGCCAACCAACGAAGACAATCAGATTTATGTCCCGATGTCCACGGCGCAAACTCGACTTTTTCGGCGGTCGGGCAGGGATCATGTGGATATGATTTTGGTACAGGCCCTCAACGCAGATGCTGTCACCGCCGCTGAAGAAGAGATATCCGCAATATTGCGCAATCGCCACCGCACTGACATTGGTGAGGACGATTTCACCACCTTCAGCCAACAGAGCTTTCTGGAAGTGGCGGAGACAATCACAAATGTGTTCACAATCTTTCTCGGCGGCGTTGCCGGTATTTCGCTCCTCGTCGGGGGAATAGGGATCATGAACATCATGCTAGTGTCGGTGACCGAACGCACGCGCGAGATCGGCTTGCGGAAAGCTGTAGGCGCTCGAAAACGGGATATCCTGCTCCAGTTTCTGACTGAATCAGCTCTGTTGAGCCTCTTTGGAGGGCTCATCGGCATCGTTCTGGGATGGGCGCTCTCTATGCTCGTAGGGGCCATAGCTGCTGCCTCGAATGCGGATATCAACCCTGTTGTGAGCATTAACGCAGTCCTGATGGCGACACTATTCTCCGCAGCTGTGGGCCTCTTCTTCGGCTTGTACCCCGCCAAGCGGGCTGCCGATCTTGAACCGGTGGAAGCGCTGCGTTACGAGTAGAGCTGGAATTTCCATTCGCTGATGATGAAAAAGAAGCGGGTCGACCCTGAGGTCGACCCGTTAGGTTAAAGCAAAATGTTATCGGCTGCGTTGGGATGTACGTTTTTCGTAAGAAGCCCCTAGAACCTACCGCAAGAGATGGCGAGGGACCTAGTGCCAGCAATCCCAAGATGACCTCTAGCCCCCTGTTTTATCTCCCTAGCATCTATATCCACTGGCGCTTATCCCACAATGCTGTAATCATACTGCCCGCGGACGGGCTTGCCTTCTTCATAGCGGGTTCGGCGGAAGATGTGCCGCTCCATTCCCGAAGTCTCTACACCGGTGACCATGTCCGCTGTCATCAGACCCACAGCCGGACCAAGCTTAAACCCATGGCCACTGAAACCTGCGCAGACGTAGAGCCCGCTCCCTTCAATCAACTCATCGATGATGGGATGCCAATCCGGGGTGATTGCATATAACGCCGCGAATCCGCCTGCACTTTCGCTATCTTCGAGTGCGGGGAACCGTTTAACCAAACGCTCACCGGCGTCGGCGATGAAGTCGAAATCGACTTTCTCGTTGTAGGCGTCAGGATCGACGATGTAATTCTCCTCTTCGGGATCGATCAAGCCGACCAGTGTCAGATCACCTGTTTCTGGGCGCCAGTACACGGCGTGAACGAAATCCGCTACAACGGGGTGATGGTCTCTGTAAGGAGAAGGCCGGCGGAAGAATGCAGCCTGCACACGGCACGAATTGATAGGCAGCTCAACGCCGGCTAAACTGGCGATCCCGGCACTCCAGGGACCGCCGCAGTTGATGACGACCGCGGCGTCGAAGCTCTCAAGTGGAGTATCTACTCCGGACACCTTTCCTCTGGAGAGACGTATGCCCGTAACAGGGGTCTCTTGATAGAAACGCGCCCCACGATTTTTTGCAGCGTGAACATAGCCATTTAATGTGAGGTTCGGGTCAGCATACCCTGATTGGGGCTCATACGCGGCGAGGGTTGTTTCGCCAAGTGCGATGTACGGCCAACGCTTCTGGATTTCATCACGGTTGATGATCTCAGTTTCAATTCCCAACCCTCGATGGAGGGCGACATTTTCCTGCAGCCCTTTTACATCGCTCGCGGAGGTCAGGACCAGGAAACCGGCTTGTGTGAAACCACAATCACCGGTCACTGCGTCCGAAAAGTTCTGAAAGACGCCCAGGCTGTAATGCGCCATTCGGGCGGTGACTTCATTCGAGTAATGCTGGCGTATGATTGCCGAGGACTTACCGGTTGAGCCGGTGCCGATCGTGCTTTTTTCTAGTACAGCGACTTTCAACCCTCGTTTTGAGAGCTCCAATGCAGTGCTGCAACCCATGATGCCGGCACCGATGATGATGACGTCGTATGTCTGACCCATACTTCTCCTCTCCTGTCGCGGTATCTCCTAATCTTATATCCAGAAGGGTATAACCGGCAACGACCAGTCTCAACCCCTCACCAGCGTGGGA
This sequence comes from uncultured Anaerolineales bacterium, assembly GCA_965363875.1. GTDB lineage: Bacteria > Chloroflexota > Anaerolineae > Anaerolineales > E44-bin32 > E44-bin32. The sequence continues at coordinate 198 of CBDTTY010000060.1, read as the reverse complement.
ACAACCGCAATGTACATTCCAAATATTCGGATTTGCATGGTTGGTTTGAGTTGAGAGTTTGACCCGGGGGCTGCAGGGGACCATTTCATCGTCCCCCGCACCCCTTTCCGAATGGCTAGGTATGCAATCCATATACGCCAAAGCTCCAAAGCCGGGCTCTGTTCAATCTGCTATGGTTTGCGCTTCATTGGAGGAGAG
>CBDTTY010000059.1:0-13069 GCA_965363875.1 uncultured Anaerolineales bacterium | reverse complement strand
GGTTCTGCATCGTCAACGGCTTCCTCAGGTTCTGCATCGTCAACGGCTTCCTCAGGATCTGCCTCAGCAGTCGGCTCGCTTGCTGCATCATCTGCTGTGTCGTCAGGTTCAATATCAACGATTTCTGCCGGCGGAAGATCTGTGGTATCTGATTCTAGCGCTGCGTCGAAATCTTCGACTTCTTCCGGAGATTCATCCCGCCCCGTTTCTTCAGCATCAATATCCTGCGCTGCTGTTTGCCAGTCGATTTCAGCAAACTCAGGAGAAGCAACTTTCTTTAAACTTAATCCAAGTCGCTTTCGCTCCCCGTCAATCTTGATCAGCCGCAGCGTGAGAATTTGCCCTTCTTGGACCACCTCTCGTGGGTGCTCAACTCTTTGATCAGAGAGTTCCGAGATATGAATAAGGCCTTCAATCTCAAACTCCTCCGCTCCAGCCAGAGAGGCAAATGCTCCAAATTTCGTGAGCTTGGTAATCGTTCCCTCTACCAGCTGCCCCTCTTGGAAACCTTCCATAATTTCATTCCAGGGGTTTGATTCCAGCTCCCGCATTGAGAGGCTGATCCGTTTTCGATCTGGATCGACACCAAGGATTTTTACTTGCACTTCCTCGCCGACCTTCACGAGCTCCTTCGGGTGCGACACGCGCCTCCAAGATAGTTCCGAAATATGGACTAAACCGTCGGCGCCGCCTATGTCCACGAACACGCCGAAATCCGCCAGGCTTATTACAGTACCTGTGCGCTCCTCGCCTGGCTCCAACTCTTCAATAAGGCGTTCTTTTAACGCATCGCGCGATTCCCTCGACGCCGCTCTCTCCGAGAGGATCAAGCGATTCCGGCGTCGATCGACTTCAATCACCTTCGCCACAATCGGCTCACCGACCATCTCGCCCCATCGCTGATCGGGCGTTTCCCCCTCTGAACGGCGCCTTCGTGAGATGCTGACTTGAGAGGCTGGGATGAAGCCTCGAAGGTGTCCAAACTTAACAATAAGACCGCCCTTGTTGTACCCCGAAATAATCCCCTCATAGATCTCGCGCGATTCTTGAAGTTCTTCGACATCTTTCCAATCCGATTCTTCCGACGCACGCGAGATTGAAAGCAACATCGAACCGTCGCGGCCGGCAGTTCGGACAATATAAACATCCACTTCTTTCCCAACGACCATTTCCTCTCGCTGCTCATCTGAGAGCTGCTCGAGTTCTCGGCTGGGAATAACGCCCTCTGACTTGGCGCCAATGTCTACCAGGATATCCGAATCGGTGACCCGTGCGATCGTACCTGTTTTAATTTCGCCGCGTTTCGGTGTTTTTAGCTCATATGCCTCTGCTTGAAGCAGGGCTTCCATCGGGTGTTCCTCCTGGTCTTCAACCTCCTTCTCCGGAAGGATTTCTTCCCCGAAGGTCTCCTCGTTGTGTTCCATATAAATCATATCTCCCTTTAATGGGTTGATGCGCATTATAAAAGCACTCACCCCTATTGTAAACCTTCAACTTATCTTGGATATCTGGATAGGGTATAATCCGCGCTCAGGTGAAACAATGACGGTTGTCTATCCATTTACAGCAATTGTTGGACAGGAGCGCATGCGTCGCGCCCTGATTCTAAACGCCGTCAACCCACGCATCGGAGGTGTTTTAATCCGCGGCGAGCGTGGCACGGCAAAATCCACCGCCGCCCGTGCTTTAGCCGCCCTTCTCCCGGAAGTGGAAGTCGTCGCAGATTGCCGATTTGATTGCGATCCCCAACGAACGACAAGTCTGTGTACAGAATGCCGGGAGCGCTTAGCTCGCGGCGAGAAACTCCCGGTGGCGATGCGTAAAACGTCCTTTATTGACCTTCCCGTCTCGGCCACTGAGGACCGCGTAGTCGGAACACTCGACATCGAACGAGCGATTAAGGAAGGCGAACGCCATTTCGAACCCGGCGTCCTCGCCGCAGCCAATCGGGGTCTCCTATATATCGACGAAGTGAACCTGCTTGACGATCATGTCGTCGATCTCCTCTTGGACTCCGCTGCCCTGGGTATGAATTTCGTGGAACGTGAAGGGATATCGTTTACCCATCCCGCCCGCTACATCCTCGTCGGAACGATGAACCCGGAAGAAGGTGACCTGCGCCCGCAGCTCCTTGATCGATTCGCACTCTCCGTCGAGATACGTGGTTTGCCCGACCCACGAGACCGAGTTTCTATCATGGAACGAAATCTGGAGTTCGAGGCGGAACCAGATGCGTTTCGCAATAAATGGCTAGACAATGAAAATACGCTCTCCAACGAGATTGCCGCTGCCCGCGCAATACTCAACGATGTAACCTACACCAAGCGCGATTTACTATCGATCGCCGCCCTCACATCCTCCCTTCAAGTGGACGGTCACCGAGCAGACCTTGTTATTCTCAAAGCCGCACGTGCTCACGCCGCTTTCGAAGGGCGCACGCGTATCAGCGAGCGCGACATCGCCCTCGCCGCAGAATTAACCCTCCCACACCGCCTGCGACGTGGACCCTTTCAACAAACAGATATCAATATCGAAAACATCGAGAACTTGATCGAGCAAATCCAGTCGGACTTCAATAGCGGCGGTGAAAGCGCAGATCCAACAGAGGGCACCGAAGAACCTACCGATAAAAAAAAAGGCCTCCAGCAAGCCTAGCCGATGACGATGCTGAACCATCAAAAGAGCAAGGATCCTCTGAACCGGTTCGACAATCCACACCCGAAACCATTCATGCTCGTTGGTGGGAAGGTGGCGATAAAATTAAGGTTGGGCGATCTTTCGTGCCTCGCAAACTCGAAGGACACATCGATCGCCTGACTCGTCATCAGAGCGGGAGGCGGACCCGCACTCGAACCGAACAAAAACGTGGACGATACATCCAGGCAAGACCTGTAAAAGAAAAGACTTCTGATATCGCATTTGATGCGACCATCCGCGCCGCTGCTCCACACCAACGCGAGCGCAGTGAACAACGCAAACGCGTCTCCTTCGCCATTCTCCCCTCTGATCTGCAGCGCAAAGTTCGCGTCAGCCGCGCACCAAACCTGATCCTCTTCGTCGTGGACGCCTCCTGGTCAATGGCCGTCGCCGAACGGATGTCAGCGACTAAAGGCGCCATCCTTTCTCTAATTACGGATGCCTACCAGCGCAGGGATCGTGTAGGGCTGATCGTCTTTCAAAAAGATCGCGCCCTGACCGTGATGCCGCCTACGAACTCCGTCCATCTTGCACACCGCGCCCTGGCAGACATCCCCGTCGGCGGCAAAACTCCTCTTGCAGCTGGCTTGAATCTGGCAAGCGAAGTCTTCCGCAAGGAGATAAACTCACTCGCTGAAGTGCTCCCATTAATGGTCCTGCTCACAGACGGCGCAGGCAATGTATCGATGGGCGAACTGCCGCCCCAGGAGGAGGCGCATCGAGTAGCTGACCGCCTACGCGAACAGGGAGTGCGCTCTGTCGTGATCAATATGGAACACGCCGCGTTCGACCAGGGTCTGGCCCAGGGTCTGGCGGATCATCTGGGCGGACCATGCTATACGCTGCATGAGCTAAAGGCCGACCATCTCTACAACGCCGTCAAACAAGAGCTCGATGAAGCCTCCGGCAAAGCCCGGCCTCGAACTTCCTGACGGTAACTATCCAAATTTTGGGATTCTTGTTCGCAATCTACCCTCAGGAGCGGCTTGCCAACTTCCTCTTCAGGCGGCTGATACGATGCTGAAGATCTTTGCTCATTTCCGCAGAACGCCAGTCATCCGGCCAGGTGGACAAGCAAGTTAGCCCGATCTCCGTCCAGGTTATCCCCATGTCCAAGTCTTTCAAATGCCACTCATAATACATGGCCATTTCAATGCAAGGGCGTGGATCGTCTGGTTTCAACGCATGCCACAGCTCCCATCCTTCAAGTGCTTGATCGCGCCGACCCAGACGCTTCAAATATGCTGTGTGATGGCGCAGCGCATCGAGTCGCACAACAGAATCCCCGCCCTCAATCGCTGCTCGATAAGCCAATTCCGCCGGCCCGCTCCGCCCGGCACCCTGATGCCATCGGGCCACCCCTAAAGCCTCCGACGCCGATAAATTTGAGAAAGCATCTGTTCCATGGCGGTCCAGGACCTCTACAGTCAGCATCACCAAGCTGAGGATATCCATGGCGTTATGGTAGATGACGCGCTCCATCTCCACGGAGTCGTCCGTACGCAGATAATCCAGATAGAGGCCGGGGATCAGCTCACCGGGGACATCCTCTCCACTTCTGTGGACTCTAAGAATCTCGCTTTCAATCGTGTTTAATCTACAATCAGGAAGCTCTCTACGCCATAACCGTCTTGCGGGGTAGAGTAAGTCTAAATGCGGCCACTCTGTAAGCGGAAAACGCTTCCGCATGCCAAGGGTGAAACGCATTTCGAGAAGGGGAACATCGAAAGTCCGACCATTAAAAGTGACGAAACCCGCGCTGGATTCTAGATCGCACTCGATGGCATGCAGCATAGCCCGCTCTTCGCCAAGATCGCGCAGAAAATACTGCCGCAGCCAGAACTCTCCTTCGACGAACTTCCCAATCCCCACCAGGAATACAACCGTCCCCGCCCCGCCTGCCAGCCCTGTGGTTTCGGTGTCGAGGAAGACAAGGCCATCCAGGCTGAGCCCCTCAAGGGAGGGATCAGCGGCCATCTCTGCAGCCGACTGTGACTCGAAATGCTTCAACGAGTTTAATGGGTTTGAACCGTGCTCATGAGTCCCTGGATATTGAGTTTCTATGATAAATGCGGGTCCGTATGGTGTATCCTGAGGCTCCCCAGGGTGGGATATCAAAACGTCTCGCCTGGCTTTCTCAAGTTGAGGCGTTCGGGTTGCCTTCTTTCGCCTGATGCGCTGCAAACGCTGCTGGAGTCGTTTTCCTTCATCCATACAATGAATTAGACCACTCGTTTGGTGATATCTTGGGGAAACGACGCGACTTTCATGCTGTCGTTGTGGGTTGGCGACAGAACATAAATCCACATTAAACAGTTCCTGCAAATTTGTGATTTTAACGGACCACAATGCGGAGAAGAAAGTCATGGGGCGTCAATGATATTCTTCCATGGCTCATCCAACACTGCCCAAGTATTATAACGCTCGGAGACGAGAGACGGGGCACTCCTATGCTCATCGCTGTCTCCTCCTTTGGCGAAAGCCTCCGCCGGGCTACCCCTCACCACTCCGGCGGAGGTGCCATTTAAATAAAGAGCGTGTGATCCGTGGATCACACGCTGCCTTTATTACGTCTTCCAGTGCTTACTAACTCGATACGGGCAATACAACGGTGAAGGTCGCCCCCTTGCCCAGTTCCGATTCTACCCAGATCCGCCCGTCGTGCTGCTCAACGATAGATTTTACGATCGAGAGGCCCAACCCCGTTCCGCGCGCTTCCTCCGGCACATTGCTCGCCCGGAAGAATTTATCAAACAGGTAGGGCTGATCCGCCGGCGGGATCCCCGGACCAGTATCAGAAATACATAGGATGATCTGATGATCCTCTACATGGGCATCCAGGACAACCCGGCCTCCTGGTGGCGTGTACTTCAGCGCGTTCTCTAACAGGTTCGCGATCACCTGTCGAAGACGTATGGGGTCGCCATGGACTAAAGGCAGCTTCTCCTGCAGGTCAACCTGAAGGGTTATTTTCTTAGCCTTGGCAGTGCTCGCCAGACCCTGCAAGGCATAGCGAGCCAATACAGAAATCGGTGTGTCTTCTTTCCTTGTGTCCAACCCGGCCTCTATCCGCCCCAGATCTAGCAGGTCTGTCACGAGGCGAGAGATTTGCTCAACGCTCAATCTCACCCGGTGCACAAATTCCTGCTGCTGGTCCGTGAGGGGTCCCGCTTGATCGACAAGCTCGATATAACCGAGGATTGCTGTGAGCGGCGACCGAAGATCATGCGAGACCGTTGTCACGAACTCGGATTTTATCCGGTCGAGTTTTTTTAGATGCGTGATGTCATACATCAATACAGACTGACCAACACCCGGGATTGGGCTGCGGTGCAGGTTGAACACACGCCCGTCAGAGAGGGTGATCTCATCGCGACGCGTGGACGGTCCGGGCGAACGGAGCAGTTCCAAGAGAAGGGGTTCATCAAAAGCTTCTACGACAGAGCGCCCAATGAAGTCTTCGTTGATGTTAAATGCCTCTCGCGCGGTGTAATTAATCAGCAATAGTCGATTCTCATTATCGACGACGATAACGCCGTTTTCAGTTTGCGTGAGGATTGTTTCAAGCTTGGACCGTTCAGCTTCGGTTCGGTTGTACAGCTGCGCGTTCTCAATCGCGATAGCGGCGTAGTCCGCCATTGCCATCATTACCGTAACATCATCCTGACAGAGGACTCGGCCCGCCTTGCGGTTATCTACCCCAAGGACGCCGATCGTCTTCCCACGCACTTGCAGGGGGACATAGATTAATGAGTGGACCAAGTACGCCGTTTTGATTTTTTGAGGAGAGCGTTCATCGAGCAGTATTGGCTCGCCCATTTCCATCACCTGCCCGGCGAGCGAATCGCGCACATGCAACCTGAAGGTACTTGCGAAATCTTCATCGAAGTTCTGAGAAGCTCGCATGTAGAGTTCGCCAGATTCTTCATCCAACAGCAGCAGACTCCCCTCCTCCGCTCCCGTGAGTTTCACCGCGGCTTCCACCACTGTTGTGAGGACCGTATCAATTTCCAAGAGGGCGGTAACCGTTCGCCCGACGAGGGCGAGTGTCTCCAATTCATACAGACGCCGCTCAAGCAACTTGGCATCTCCATGAGTCTTTTCTCCAACCCGTTGCAGATCCTGGAGACGCCTACCCCGTTTAACGGCTCGCCCTATTGCCGAAAGCAAGTGCTCTGCCTCAAAAGGCTTTGTTAGAAAATCCACAGCGCCAGCACGCATGGAATCCAGCACAAGCTGGCTGGTCGCATCACTAGTCATCATAATAACTGGAACTTCCGGGAAATCCTGCTGCAGACTTTTTATTAGCTCAAGACCGGTGAGGTTGGGCATACGATAGTCCGTCAACACCAAATCCGGCTGCAATTCACCCATCAGGCTGAGCGCGGACATGCCATCCCCAACGGAACGCACAGAATAACCGGCCGGCTTGAGGATGGCCTCCTCAATGGACCGTCGGATGTCTTCACTGTCCTCCACGAGAAGAATTATTTCCCCGCTCACTCCTTGGTTATCCTTTCATTGTTTTTGAATTACAGGGTAATAGCAGGTTTGGCTTTTAACATCACAGAGGGCTATTGGATTATCCAGAGATCTTACTGTGCGGGATCTCCGGACCTCTCATCTACAATATCGGAAATTCCATCCAAAACGGATTCGATATCATTCATAACTGTTCCGAGCTCTTTTGATAATCTTGCGGCCTGGCGCTTGCTCATCAAGCTGGCAATCTCAGCTTGCGCCGCCCGCAAATTGCGGTGAACGTCCTTCAGCCATTTCGCGTCAACCTGATCCCGCTCTGCCGAGCGTTGAATTTCTCTCTCAAGGCGCTGGGCGCGATCTTCTAAGGCCTCGAACAACCTGGCGTTTACGAGAGAAATCGAGGCGTAGTCAGCGACCGCCTCCAACATCACCAGTTGTCTTTCTGTGAAAGGTCTTGGGGCTTTACGCCCCACACTGATCACTCCAACAGGTTGATCCTTGACGCTAATAGGGGCGATGAGGGCTGCGCCTGAGAACTGCGCCAGTTTGAACTTCGCCAGACCTTCTCCATGAATCGCCAGCGCTTCGCCGGATAGCATGACGAGCGAGCTGATGCCATCATCCCAGGGTTGATGCAATTTCTTTGTAGCTCCACTGGGAAGATTCATTTCCGCCCGCAATACAAGCTGCTCTGATCCCTCTTTCCTGAGTAAAACCCACCCCAAATCCGCCTCGGTAATATACAGACTCCCTTCGATCAGTTTTGAAAATAGCTGCCCCTGATGCGTGGTTGAAGTTACCGTTTTGCCGAGCCCGAATAGAGTTGTCAACTCCCGGACCCGTCTTTCCAATTGACGATTGCTCTCCGCCAACTGCTCAGCTAGTTGTCGATGCTCGCGCCGCAGCCGGATTTCCTTGACCACCCGCTCTAGAGCGGCGACAAACTCCGCCTCGCGAAACGGCTTCACAAGGTAATCGCGTGCACCCAGGCGAAACGCCTGGATTGCGTCCGTTTCCATTCCCTTAGGCGCAGTGACAATCATCGGCACATCCGTCCCCTGGGAACGTAATGCGACGAGCAGATCCTTCCCGCTCAATCCGGGCAGCGTGAGACTGGCGATGATCAGGTCCGGACCAAACTGCAGCGACTTCTGAATGGCTGTGCTGCTGTCCCCCGCTGTTTCGACCTGATAACCAAGCGGCCTTAATATCTGCCTTTCCAGCAGGTCGAGAATATCCGGGTCCTCGTCAACAACCAGTATCTTGCCAAGCTTTGACGTTGTCACCATGAAAGTATGATAGCATGGAAATCTATAGGCGCGCATAGTCCCGGGGAGTAGAATCCACCCTTCCCAACAGGATAATTAGAATCACCTTAGAAACCCCAAAGTTTCTTGACTCGCTTTCTAGCGCCCGTTTAGAATCAAGGTACCAGGAAGGGCAAGTATGGAATACAAGGACTACTACAAAGTATTAGGGGTCGATCGTTCTGCGAGCGGTGATGAGATCAAGCGCATTTATCGAAAACTCGCGCTTAAGTATCACCCCGACAAAAACCCTGACGACAGCCAGGCTGAAGAGCACTTTAAGGAGATCAACGAAGCTTACGAAGTATTGGGCGACTCTACGAAACGCGCGAAATATGACCAACTGGGCTCTTCTTATCGATCGTGGGAACGGACCGGTAGTCAGCCGGGTTCTTTCGATTGGTCTGAATGGATGCAGGGGGGACAAGGGGGCGGCGTGCGCGTTGACATTGGAGGTTTTTCCGACTTCTTTTCTGCCATCTTCAGTGGTATGGGTGCTCAACAGCAGGGATATCGCACCCAGGGCCGCAGACTCGGACGCGATATCAAGCAACCCGTCACAATTACACTCAGCGAAGCCAACACAGGTACAACACGCGTACTAACCATCAACGGGAAAAAAATCGAGGTAACCATCCCGCCAGGCTCCCGTACAGGCACTAAGGTGCGCGTGAGCGGACTAGGCGAGGCAGGCGCACAGAAGCCCGGCGATCTGTTTCTCGTAATTAACATCGCCCCCGATGCCCGCTTCAACATCGAAAAAGATGACCTTTACACAAGGACGACCGTAGATCTTTACACCGCCATTCTCGGTGGAGAAGTCGAAGTCCCCACACTATCCGGCGACGTCGTATTGACCATCCCAGCGGGCAGCCAACCTGATCAGAGCTTCCGCTTGAAAGGGCGCGGTTTGCCCAATCTTCGAAATAAAAAGAAGCGGGGCGATCTATATGTGCGCTTGGACATCACCCTGCCGCGTGATCTTAATCCACGCGAAAGAAAACTCTTCGAAGAACTTGCCAATCCGCAGGATTCCTAATGGGACTCCAGCAATGCTCGTTTTCGAAGTGTTCATACTAGTTTCCCCATCCACGTAAGCCGGCTGGGCAGCAACTTGATCTCAATTTGCATTCCTCCTTCATCACTAATGGGTTGAAGGGGTGCAAATACACGACGAGGTAACAATGAAGACACGAATACTTGTGACTGTCGCGGTAACACTTAGCCTCTCAATTGTGGCTTGTAGTTTTCAGCTTATCCCCCCCCTACAACCGGAGCCGACGCCCCTCCCCGCCACATCACTCCCGGTTGCTACCGCATTAGAGGGAGTAGCAACGGAGCCGGTAATAGCTGACGGGACGTCAATTACTGGTGGTGACCTCACCGGACTCTATGAACGAGTTAACCCGGGCGTGGTAACGATCTGGGTTTTCGCGGAGAGTGATGCTCCTCACGAAGTCTCGATCCCTCGCGGACAGGGCTCGGGGTTCGTAATCGATCGCGAAGGACACATTGTCACCAATCAGCATGTTATTGCCGGAGCAAATGCGATAGAAGTTGACTTCAGTTCCGGCATGAAGGTATGGGCAGAATTGGTTGGTATCGACCCCGACTCGGATCTTGCTATATTGAAAGTTGATGTTCCCGAGGCCGATCTTGTCCCGATTCCCCTGGGGGATTCAAACGAAATTAAAGTGGGGGAATTTGTCGCTGCAATTGGAAACCCTTTCGGCCTGCAAGGTACGATGACGGTCGGCATTGTGTCCGCTATCGGACGGTCACTTGAGTCGGAGCACCTGACACCCGAGGGCATCAGATTCTCAGCCGGAGACCTGATCCAAACGGACGCAGCGATAAACCCCGGAAACTCCGGAGGTCCGCTCTTGAACCTCAGCGGTCAGGTTATAGGAATTAACCGGGCTATACATACCGAGACCTTCACGGTTGATGGCAGCGCCGCCAACTCTGGGGTGGGCTTTGCCATCCCGGTGAACATCCTTCGGCGCGTTGCGCCGGCAATCATCCAGGACGGCCGCTATCACTATCCCTACCTAGGTGTGTCCAGCCTGAACGATCAGCTTTGGAACTTAAAAATAATTGAAGCATTGGGCTTCGGCACCAATATGTTCGGCGCTTATATCACAGAGGTCGTCCCTGGCGGACCTGCCGACGATGCTGGATTGCGCGGCGGCAGTCAGGAGACATCTATCCCTGGGCTCTTGGCCGGCGGCGATTTACTCATCGCCATTGATGGACAAATCATTCGTCAGTTCGACGACATGTTGTCTTATCTTTTCAAGTATACAGAGCCGGGTCAGGATGTTGAATTAACTGTGATTCGCGACAATGTGGAAATGTACATCACGCTCACCATTGGAGCCCGCCCATAATAGACAAAAACGGCTCCCGCTAACATGATACCGGGAGCCGTTCGCATGCTTCGAAGAAGCATATTATCTAAACAACGATCGTTCAAGTGAGAGAAGATTATTCGCCAGAATTTCCAGATCGCGACTCGCCGCGAACTCATCAGTGTCTAATTCTCCTTGAAGGAGTTCAAGACGATCGATCAAGTCCCGCACTGTTTCTGCATCCTCAACGCTAAGATTTTCGTCAAGCTCTAATAAGCTAGCCCTGGTTCCGGCAAGAGCGGCTTTGGCCGCGATCGTATCCCCTTGGGCCAGCGCAAGCTGCGCTGAAGTCACATTGACTAAAACATTGAGAAGCTGCCGGTGCGACTCACTTATCTCAAGCGCGTCCAACAATTGCTCATTCTCCGCCGGCAACGGTCTCAAATCCTCAAGTTCAGATTCCAAAGACTCGATTTCAATCCGCGCCTTCTCAAGCTCGATTGTCAACGGGCCAACTTTAAAAAACCACGTCGCCACCATACCCAGCGCGAATAAGACGAGGACGCAAAGCGTCCAAAACAGGAACCTTCTCAGGCGACGCTTAGGTTTCACCGGCTCTGATGGAGCTTTGGCGTCTTCAGGTATTTCCTGTTTTGTTTCCGTTACAGTCTTCTCGGCTTCCATTGCTTCGACGTCTGGAGCTTCTATCTTGATCTCTAGTTCGTCGTTAGCCTGGATCCCTTCTTCATTCATCTAAGCTCTCCTCGCGACCTCATTCTCAATATATTAATCTGCGTTAGGATTCTCAGGGCCTGTTACTACGATCAACAGCTTCCAAGCAATCTCTATTTCGTCCTCGGCGATAGATGGTTGCGTGCGGATATCCTCAAGCGCAATGTCCAACCGACTCACAATTTCATCGAGGACCGTAACACTATCTCCGTACTCTGTCTCTTCACGCCATTTCTCCGCTTGGGCGGAAATCATCGCCCGTGCAGATGTCACATCTTCACTTGCCTGCCCCAAATTATCTTCAGACAGCCAGAATTGTGTCCGCGAGATAAGGGTCATCGCCCGGATCAATTGCAGGCGACCTTGCATCTCATCGACGGGATGACCCACTTCAGAGAGCGATACTTCAAATGTATCCAAGCGATCCATCAGTACCGCTAGTTCGGCCGCCAGCACAGTCATCTGCTCGTTAATCGCCTCAGATTGATTTGCGATTTCATCTGCACCGTCATTGATACGTCCCTCAAGTGCGGAGTGCTGTTCATCAATCTCCAGGTCTCTTTTAGCTAAGTCTAAACGCAGCTGTGCAACTTCTTCTTGGTAATCCTGTAATTGCTGATCGTATGATGGGCCAGGTCCAACTGCAATCCGGTAGAGAGTTACCCCTCCAAAATAAAGCCCCAATCCGATAGAAAGCCCCACCATGATTGAGACAAGCAGGCGTAGAAACACCTTCAACGCTCTGGTAAAAGGATTGCTTGTGGTTTTTTCGCCGCTTGAAGTGTTTTTTTCAGAGTTCTCCATAATCTTCAGTCCTCATTACAGTATAGAACGCGGTATTGGGAGAAAAACGTTAATACAAACGACCGTGATCGTGCCGGTGATAATCAAGGGAGATGAACTGGGTCAAATGATCTCCTGGGAGGGTGAAATTCTGCCCCCCAGCCCTGTTAATACACAATGGACGGCCTTCGCCGTCCATTGTACCTCACAAATTTTATGCTTTTTTATCGGGATTTGACCTCGATCTTCTTCGGTCGAGATTCCTCCGACTTGGGGATACGCAGCATAAGCACGCCATCCTCAATGACCGCATCAGCCTTCTCCGCGTCAAGCAAGGCGGGGAGGCGCAGACTGCGCTCGTAAGAACCACGATGCAGTTCACGCAACAGGACATCCTCTTGTCCGTTCTCCTTTTCCTTAACTTCGCCGCGTAAGGTGACGACATCTTCGATAATTTCAATTTGCAGGTCGTCAGCTTTCAGGCCAGGCACGTTAGCAGTGATCACATACTCATCACTGTTGGTCTGGACGTCTACCGGCAACCGGCAGCCGCCGTTGAAACCAACGGGGTGATGACGATGTATCCTGCGATGTCTTTGTGGAACCATGTAGTAACTCATTACCAACACTCCTTTATAGGTATACAGATTACGCTTCCTAGGATACCCACCTATCATCAGATGTTTACATACGAGATATATGAATTCCATTAACTAC
>CBDTTY010000058.1:0-13175 GCA_965363875.1 uncultured Anaerolineales bacterium | reverse complement strand
TCTGTTCATTAATAGGACGCCTCAATGAGGCGTCCTATTTCATATTCTCCCTTCAACCGCAATCATCGTGAGCGTTAAATTATCCGCGCTCTAATTCACTTATAGCAGCAGGAATAAGTTCCGCCACATCGCCTGCTATCACTCCGGCTGTAGAACCAATCATTCCTGCCGCTATCTCACCTGACCATCCGTGAAGAAAGCAGCCTAATATCGCAGCCTGATAAGGCGTTAAACCTTGAGCGAGCAGAGATGCGATGGCACCCGACAATACGTCTCCAGTTCCCGCACGCGCTAACGCGGGCGTTGCGAAGGGCAGAATCGTTGCTTGCCCGGTTGGAGAAGCGACGACGGTAAACGCCCCTTTCAACACAACCACATGCCCCCATTGAGCTGCCCAATCTAAGGCAGTTTGCTCTCGGTCCGCTTGGATCTCCGTTACCGGGAGCCCTGTCAACACCGACATCTCGCCCGGGTGAGGTGTAAGAATAGATTGCCCTGGCAAATGGACATGCCAATCCGCTATTCCTGCGAGCAGCTTCAAGCCATCAGCATCGATAACGATAGGAGGCAGCTTCATCATCTCATCGTTATCCTCGCTACGAATGAAACCTATTCCTTGTTTTGCAGCCGCTGAAGGGTTAATCAGCCGTTTCATGAAGGTCAGTGTTGGCCGTTCTTGCCCAAACCCCGGGCCCAGCAATAGCGCCTGGCAATGAGGAAGCTCTTCAAGGATGACGTCCGCTGCAGGACCGGCAATGACTCCAACCTCATGCGGTAGGACGAGCCACGTAGCTTCTGGAATCATTGGAACTAAAAATCCCTGGATGGGTTCTGGAACTGCCAGCGTCACCAGGCCGGCGCCAGAACGATACGCACCTAGTGCGGATAATGATGCGGCGCCTGGGAAATTTACCGACCCGGCGACGATCATCACTCGGCCAAAGGTGCCCTTGTGAGCGTCCCGCGGTCTTTCCGGCAACCACGCCCGAACACCCTCACGCGTGGCGAAGTCACGATCGATCGCTGCGATTTCTTTTTGTGACGCGGGTATCCCAATATCCCCTACCACGATTTCTCCGACATACTCTGCTCCCGGGAAACGCAGAAGCCCCGGCTTGGCTGCAGCGAGCGTGACAGTTAAATCGGCGACTAGACTCTCGTCTGCAATTTCACCCGTATCACAATCTACGCCCGACGGGCAATCCACAGCGACGATATAGGGTTTCGAAACGCGCTCTTCTAGAACTTTCTTGACGAATGCCAGTATTTTCTTTGTATCACCCTTAATCGGAGGCTTGAATCCTGTCCCGAAAACAGAGTCGACGAGTAGATCTGTGGAACTTATCAAATCTTTAAGCGCTTTGTGCCGCGTGTCGTTTTCTGCAATTATGATCGGACATCCATGCCGGGTAATGCGCTGAAGGTTCTCGTCCTCTTCAGTTCGTTCTTTTGTGAGATAGATCGATACCTGCGCTCCTGCCTCCTGTAGGTAATGTCCAACAACGAGCCCATCTCCACCGTTGTTTCCCGGCCCCACCAGTATCGCCACACTCCATCTTTCTGATTCAGGCCAATACTCAAGAATCGCAGCGGCAATAGATTTACCTGCGTTTTCCATCATCTTGTCGTACGTCAGCCCAGACGCATCAGCCGCCTGCTCAATCGCTCGCATTTGCTCAACCGTGACAACTTTCTTCAATGGCCTACCTCCTTCCTTTTAATTCAAGGAAAGCTCTTCGGTTAGACTGTCCAATCCAAGCTTCCTCATCTTCTTCGTTGTCGGTATTCCTGTGCTTGAATCCCATCCACGTTCATCGTAGTAGGCAAGCAACATCTCTTCAAAAGGAGGGACATGGCCAGCAGCGCCGCCTTCTGCAAGTGGAACTTTAAAGCTCTCAGGTAGAGAGTCATCTAACCCAGCGGGGCTGAGGCGGTGGTTGATTATCCGTTTGAGATTCCAGGAGCGCTCACCGAGAAGGAGCAAATCGTTTAAGGTGTATTCATATCCAGTTGCAAACTGGATCAACTTACTGGTGTCGCTTGGAGGTACATTAGCGAAGATGCACATCACGAGAGCGTTAATAACGGATGTCCAATTCTGATGACGGATGATGTTCTCAACCTTTTCCGCTCCCGCCTGGCGATTGAAGAAGTTTATGCCGATCGCCTCAATCGTCTGCCCAAGCTCGACCAAGTAGTACGGTCCCTGATTATGGCAAGCGCCTCGAGGAGAGGTGGCATAAACAAGACCCACCCCTGAAGCACCTCGTGGCTCATGATAAGGCACTTCTAGTCCCTTTACTTCTAGCGCAGAATCCGGCGAGTCAAAATACTCCCCTAGAGCCCTCGCCCCTTTTGCTATGATCTCCCCCAAACCTTCCCGCAGCACAGTTTGATGAACGAGTTTCTCGACAACCGCGCTATCCCCCCACCTGAATTCATCTCCCCAGCTGTCCTTTGAAGTGATTGAACCATCCTCAAATAATCTGAAAGCTAAGCCAATTGTATTTGAGAGCGAGATCGTATCCATTCCATAGCGATCACAGATCTCCCCCATCCTCGTAATGAACGATAGATCCGTAATCCCGAGATTCGGCCCGAAACCGATTGTCGTCTCATATTCAGGACCCTTACGTTCGATACCGTCCGTCAATTGAACTTTTCTACCGCACGCGATCACGCAACCATGACATGCGCTGATGCCACTTACTATCGTCTCCGCTGCCTCTGATCCAGAGACATTTTCAGTGCCGTCCAATGAGCCTGCTGAAAAGTATTTCTTTGGCATTAAACCAAAATAATCGAATAAATCGCTTGAGGCGGATGTGCCTAAGTTCCGCATACTCACACTTACGGTATCATCCTTGAGCTCTCTATTTACTCGAGCCCTTATGGCTGCATATTCGCTCGGGTACTCAAGATGAATCGATCCCCGACCCCGCACAGCGATTGCCTTTAAGTTCTTCGAACCCATAACGGCGCCTAATCCCGTTCGACCCGCCACTCTTCCATGATCGCAGAGGATCAGGGCGAAGGGGATTTGCTGTTCCCCGGCAAGACCAATACATGCCACCCGAGTTGCCGGCTGACCTAGCTCTTCCTTGATTGTTTCCTGCGTTTGGTACGTATCTGCAGCTCCCCACAGATGGCTAGCAGAACGAAGCTCTACCTGGTTATCCTGGATACTTAAGTAGACTGGGGCTGCGGATCGACCGCGAACGATCAAGACATCAACCCCTGCTTTCCGCAGCTCTGTTCCGAAGAAACCACCAATATTGGATTCAGCCCAAATCCCCGTCGCGGGGGACTTGCCGCAAATCACAGAGCGTGCCACAGCGGGTCCACTCGTGCCCGTCAGCGGACCGGTCAGGAATGCAAGAGGGGCTTCTGGACTCAGTGGATCGAGGTCTGGGGATAACTCAGGGTAAAGCAAATACGCGCCCAGACCGCTCCCTCCGAGATACTTTTGCATAACGTCGTTATTAATAATCCCGACAGCACTCGAGCCAGTCGAAAGATCAATCGTCAAGGTACGGAATTGGTACTTGCTCATTGCCTTAGTATGTTATGGATCTGTCGTTGACGAAATCGACTGTACATTAAGCCGTACTCCATACTCACAGAATCACGTCTCCTAGAAGATCTAATTCTTTTCTGCAATCCCGCTCATCGCGTACTCTGCCATCGCCGTTATCGTCAAGGTCGGATTAAGTCCAGGGTTAGCCTGGAGGATTGACCCATCGACGATATATAAGCCGGGGTAGTTAAACACCTCAAGCTCTTTATTGACAACGCCTTCTGCATCATTACTCCCCATCGGACACCCCCCAAGAATATGTGCGGTCATCGATGCGTTCAGCGCGCCTTCTACAATATTCCCCATAGGCAGACCATCAATCTCCGCAGCCATCGCCCGGACTACCTGGTGCCCTATTGGAATTTCCGCAGGCACCTGTTTCTCCGCTCCTCGATCTGATGTCAGCCCCAAACGGAATAATGTCTGTAGGCTGCGGCCCAGTTTCACACGCATGAGATTATCCTCGGTTTGCATAAGCAGGATTCCAAAAGTGCGTCGACCCCAGGATGGATCGAACTTCGATTTAATAAAGGACCAGGGATGGCGGAGAATGGCGAGCAGGAGCAGCCACAATCGGCGGGCAACGCCAGAATTACCAGCCTCGATCATCGGCATACCTAACAAGCGATACATGAACGACGAGCCTTCTGGAAATCGAAAAGGTTCGATATGAGTAACGTCGTCTGCATGGAATACTGTGCTGATCGCAATTCCTTCCGTGTGGTTGCTTGCGGGAACCAGATCGGTAACGCCCAGAAGCGCTTCGCTGTTTGTCCGCACATTTTCTCCGAGCCTAACGGACAATTCAAGGAGCGTTCGAGATACATCTCGGCATTGCAAAAGCAGGTTCAGTGTGCCGATCACACCCGCGGCGACGATCACGTTGCTGGCATAGACTTCAGCGTTCCCGGACCGGATAGCACGTCTAGTGTTGTGATATCGAATGCGATACCGAGCGCCACTTTCGACACCATCCTTCACTTGACTTATCTCATTGACCTGGGACTCAGGCCGGATCTCAACTCCGAGTTTTTCAGCGAAATACAGATAGTTTTTGGGCAGCGTATTTTTTGCATTTTCCTTGCACCCAATCATGCATCCGCCACAATAGGTACATCCTGATCGTCGAGGACCCTCTCCATTAAAGAAAGGATCATCAACCTCGACGCCCTGCGTGCCGAAATAAACTCCGACGGGAAGGTTTCTGAATGTACTCCCCCTGCCCATTTTCTCTGCTACCGCTCTCATGACTTTATCGGCTTCAGTAATGCTGGGGCTTATAGTCCGCCCAAGCATTCGCTTGGCCGTCTCGAAATGCGGGGCGAGGACAGATTTCCAATCATTAAGGCCAGACCAACCGCCAACCTCATACATTCTCTCGTCTGGGTCAACAAGTACATTCGCATATCCCAGGCTTCCACCGCCCACCCCGCTCCAGCGCAGCGCCATCACGTCTCGTAAAAGCGTCAATTCCATTATTCCGAAAAAACGAAGTGCGGGCATCCAAAGGAATTTCCGCAACACCCAATTGTTCTTCGGGAAATCATCATCCTCGTACCGTAAACCTCGCTCAAGCACAAGGACCCGATATCCCTTTTCGGCCAAGCGCATTGCAGAAACACTCCCGCCAAAACCCGAGCCGATAATAACAAAATCGTAGATCTGTTTGGATGATTGAAGTTCTGATGTCATGAATAAACCTGATTTCCTATGTGAATAACCGGGGGAACGCCACAATTTGCGTGCGTAATCTAAACTGGTATATCGCGACTAATCCAACCATAGCATATCGAATAGGATGATTTCACTCGAATATTCAATGGGAGCTTGCTCTTGACTGCCCGGTGGAAAACACTTCATAATTGATTCCATGTTTTCTGCTTTCCACTGGCAATACAATTTCCCCTCGGCGGGATCGAAGAAAGAATGAACCCACTCAACATCTCCATGGGCTTTCTTTCTAATTCCGCGCCACTGATCGACCCATTCATCCTGGGATTCGGGATACATTGCAACTTTATGTACGAGAAGGTAGTAAGGCATTGTCGACCTCCAGGTCATCATCACGAAATGTTAAGGTTTATTCTTCTATCGGAACCCTTTGACAGCAGCGTACAAAATCTAACACGGTAGGCACATTGCGCAGCATGTATGCCATATTCCCCTCAACCCGCAGACGGCGAGTCATCATCGCTTGAATCGGATCCAGTTGACCGGCAAATAATTTCTGGATATTGTCTATGCGCGCGCGGAGTGTAAATGCCGAATCCGGCAACTCTTCTTTCTCCATATCGATGAACCGGGCGGTGCGACATTTCCCATGCCACAGATCGACGTATACGGCCACAGGAAGATCTTGTTGCTCATCCCCGTCTTCCGGCTCAATCACAACCGTCATATCCCCTTCCCAATTCTTCGCCACATCAGCATAACGCTCATCAGAATTGAGAACCTCGACAAGAACCTGCAGCCATTCATCACTGGGAAATGGATAAGCCATCTTGCGCCTCCAGAAAGTATGCTTGAATTATGGGTCATAAGGTGCATGCCTGTCAACGTTATGCGTTGACAGGCCGCTCCGTGCTCGGTTACACTCTCAAACTCAACCAATTTGGAGGGCGGTATGATTTACCTGAGAGAAATTCTCGAAGAGCTGGAAGATAAACAACTAGCACCTTATGGTTTCCGAAGCCGCGATTCCAAAGGGCGTGAATATCCCGATCCGGAACGGGAATACCGCACAGCCTTCCAGCGCGACCGTGACCGCATCATCCACACAACTGCCTTCCGGCGCCTTGAATATAAGACTCAAGTCTTTGTAATCACAGAGGGTGACTATTACAGAACTCGCCTGACACACACACTTGAGGTCGCGCAGATCGGCAGAACGATCGCCCGGGCACTTGGTGCGAATGAAGATCTCGTCGAGGCGATCTGTCTTGCTCACGACCTCGGCCATACTCCCTTTGGTCATGCGGGCGAACATGCTCTCTCCGAATTGATGAGTGACCACGGCGGCTTCGATCATAACCGCCAATCACTTCGCATTGTGACGACACTTGAAAGAAGGTTCCCACGATTCCCAGGTCTGAACCTCACTTACGAGGTGCGTGAGGGGATGGTCAAGCACGAAACAGAATACGATATCGCAGACGCGCAAGGATATGACCCGGAGAAACGCGGCAATTTAGAAGCACAAATTGCTAATGTAGCTGATGAAACAGCATACACCGCACATGACCTGGATGATGGCCTTCGTTCTGGTTTACTTAAAACAAATCAACTTCAAGGATTAACGCTCTGGCAGAAACTAAAGGAGATTGTCGGCTGGGACGCCGTGGAGCTAGACGACATTACTCGGCACCAAATCATCCGACGCTTGATCGGTATTGAGATCTCAGATGTGCTAGAGTCTACTTTACTTGCCTTGGAAACTAGCGGCGCTAAATCCGTGGATGAGCTTCAGCACCTTAAAAAGGACGTCGTTGTCCATTCCGAATCATTCTCTCAGATGAATCATGAATTGAAGGATTTCCTGTTCGTAAATATGTACCGCCATTTTCGAGTTTTCCGTATGCAGATCAAAGCAGAACACATCTTGCAGGATATATTCAACGCTTACACAGAAAATCCGGGTATACTTCCCGCCGAAGTTCAGGAACGAGCAAAGAATGGTGAATTTCATCGAGTAATTTGCGACTATATTGCTGGTATGACCGATCGCTTTGCATTAGATGAACACAGCCGCTTATTTGACCCGCAGGCAGCGTTGTAAATAAATTTCATCAGGGATGGTTATGGAAAATAAAGAGATCTATCTTACGTCTGAAGGTGCACAAAAACTTCAGGAAGAACTCAAGGAATTAACCGGGCCACAGCGCGTGGATATAGCAAAACGTCTCCGTAACGCAATCTCAATGGGAGATCTCAAGGAAAATGCGGAGTATATTTCCACCAAGGAAGACCAGGCTTTTTTAGAGGGGAAAATTGCCGAGCTCCAGCAAATACTTAAGATTGCAATTATTGTTGAAGGCAATGGCGGCAACGAACAGGTTAACATTGGGTCGACAGTAGTCGTCGTTATAGACGGCGAAGCTCCGCAGACATACAAACTCGTCGGCATTAAAGAAGCCGATCCAAGAAACGGCAAGATATCGAACGAATCACCAATAGGCAGTTCTCTTATGGGAAAACGTGTCGGTGACACATCCACTGCTGAGACCCCGGGGGGCGACCTCATAATGGAGATCCAAGAAATTCGTTGATAAATGTGCCAGCGTGAGGTGTAGAGAATCAGCATGCTGCATCTCTACAAATTTTTCGTTGGGCGATAAAACTGCAATGAACCGAACGTGGCTGGCCATACTGGCAGCCACGTTTTTATTCTACGATACAGACGTAATTCTCTGTCTCTTTCAGAAATCGTCCAAAGGGGTTCCTAAGTCTTTGCTATTGCTTTTAGTTCGATCGTCATGCGTTCGAAGAAGCTTTCTTTAGGAAGTGCACCCTCGCCATAGCTAATATCAACAATGCGAGCCTCGACCCGAAGGGAAGCAGTTTCCAACTCCACAACTTCTCCTCCCTCAGCCGCAACCGGATCACCTTTCGCAGCGAGCTGATTGCGCGTCTCTTCATCGTTAAAGGTGTAGTTGCTCATTATGATCTTGGTGACAGTCTGAATGTCATTTTTATCAAAGAGCCAAACCTCAAAGGCCGATACCTTCTTGGGATCCCCCACCCCTATTGCTTCAGCAATACCTACGCCACACTCACCCAGGAAGTCGCCAGATGCTGGGCTTTCGACGCTGAACGAATCATCATACAGATCATCGCCGATCGTGTACGTAGTACGGAATGTTGCCAACGACTCGTCGCTTGGGATTTCCATTTCAGCTTCAAAGCCGATATCATGAACGGCACCCTCAGGATCAGGTGTGAAGTCAGTATCAAAGTCATTTTCCCTGGATTCGATCCTGCGTTTCAGGACGAGTGCAACACCTAACAACGCGCCCAATCCAAGCGTTCCCAGACAAACCGGCAATATGTACCGTGATGCGGTGGTCGGTTCCGTAGCTGAAGGAGTCGGTTCTACTGAAACGGCAGTCGGTTCCGATGATGCGGGCTCTTCATTCGCTTCAGTGGTTACTACAATCAGCACACCTGACGGTGATTCCACGGCCACAAGCGCTTGGAATTTTTGGAGATCACTAGGGCTGACTTCACCAGGGCTTTCGCCTACATCGCTTAGTATTTCTTCTTTATTTTCACCGAGCGATTCATAGCGTTGAATGGCTAATTCTGCATCTGAATTTACCGAATACGAATCAATCGCCATTCGTAAGTAATCGACTTTTAGGTCTTCGCGCAGCTGTGAAATGTCAGCGTCAACAAGCTGCACGGGTTGAATCACCCAAGCGTAAAGTAAACCCAGCGCAATTCCTGCAATTACAGCAACGATTACTGCGAAGGACTTCCTCGTGATTATCTCTTTTGCGTTATCCATGGTCCCTCTTTTCCTTCTATAGCCCTCAACTACATATTCTCTGGGCTGAAGATACTCCAATGTCGGGATTTTAGTCCGACAATAAGAACAAAGCAAAGTAACCGATGCATGATCTATGCCGTTTCATCCTCGGTAATTGGTAATACGCTGCGATCGTGTTTCGTCTCGCATGAAATGCACACTGCTTGATCACGATTCTCCACTACCAGCAGCCCCTTGCAGGCAGGACAGGATATATTCAAAGGTCGTTTCCAGGAAGTGAATTGACATTCTGGATAATTTGAGCAGCCGTAGAAGACGCGCCCTTTCTTGGTTCGTCTCTCGACCAGATCGCCATCGTCATCCGGGCAATCCACACCAATTTTCTCCAACCAAGGTTCAGTATGCCGACAAGTGGGAAAATCCGAACAGCCGATGAACTTCCCATAGCGCCCATGTCGGATTAGCAGAGGTTTTCCACACTCAGGACAGGGACGATCAAGCAATTCTGGCTCGGTTTTTATCTCGGGCATATTCTCAACAGCGCTCGCAAGTTCCTCTGAGAATGGCTCGTAGAATTCGCGGATCACATCTACCCATTCCCGTTTACCCGATGCGATTTCGTCTAACGAACCTTCCATTTTTGCAGTGAATGTAATATCGATCACATCCGAGAAATGTTCCACCAGAAGATCCGTGACAACTTCGCCGATTTCGGTTGGGTATAGGCGGCGCTTCTCTCGAGTTACGTATCCTCGCTGACGCAGCGTCGAGATCGTTGGAGCATAAGTTGACGGACGTCCAATCCCATGTTCTTCCATTGCTTTAATCAAGCTGGCGTCGGAATAGCGCGGAGGAGGTTGCGTGAAATGCTGATCTGGAAACACCTCGGTCAGGTCAAGAGCATCCCCCTCAATTAGTTCAGGAAGTTGTTCAAGTGTGGACGTAAGACCATTTCTGCCGTTATCTCCATTCTTGGTTTTCTTCTCCCGATCACCATACACTTCCAAGAACCCTGGAAAGCGCATAGCTGATGCCGATACCCTGAAAAGATACTGGTGGTCTGTAGAAACGCCTTCGATCTCAATCGCGAGCGTGTTGTACTCTGCAGGTTTCATCTGGGAGGCGACAAAGCGCCGCCAGATGAGATCGTATAATTTAAACTGATCTGCTGAGAGATACGACTTAATCCGCTCAGGAGTTCGGGAAACAGACGTTGGGCGAATCGCCTCGTGCGCTTCTTGAGCGCCGCGCGATCGTGTCCTGTAGATTACTGGGTTCTCGGGAAGGTACTCTTTACCAAAGCGCTTCTCGATAAATTGCCTGACATCCCTAATCGCATCATTTGACACCTGTGTCGAATCTGTACGCATATACGTAATCAGACCGTACGAATCACCTTCGCCGACATCAAGTCCCTCATATAATTGCTGAGCGATAGCCATCGTCTTGCGTGCAGTGTAATTGAATCGTCTAGAGGCAGCTTGCTGCATTGTGCTGGTCGTGAAGGGTGCCACAGGTTTTCGTATGCGCTGGCCATGCTTGACGCCGGCTACACGATACTCCGCTGCTTCTATATCCTCGACGAACTCTTTAACTTCCGCCTCGCTTGTTATTTCAGCTTTCGCACCATCACAGCGAGTAAGCCTCGCTCTAAAATCGGGCGGCTTCTGATGGTTCACGAAACCGGCATCGATCGTCCAGTATTCCTGTGGAATGAAACCGCTGATTTCACGTTCTCTTTCTACAACCATCCTCAGGGCAACGGACTGAACCCTACCCGCCGAGAGGCGCCCGCGAACTTTGGACCAGAGCAAGGGGCTGAGATTGTAGCCCACAAGCCTGTCGAGGATGCGCCGTGCCTGCTGCGCATCTACAAGATCCATATCAATTATGCGTGGTTTTTGAAACGCCTCTTCAACAGCAGTTTTTGTGATCTCATGGAACACAACACGTTTGACGATTTCTGGCTCGATCTCAGCCGCTTCAATAAGATGCCATGCGATCGCCTCACCTTCGCGATCCGGATCTGTGGCTATGAAAACCTCGGATACTTTTGCAGAATCCGCTTTTAACCCCTTTACTACTACGCGTTTTTCGTTGGGTACTCTGTACTTTGGCGTGAAGTCGTTATCCACATCTACCGAAATCTGTGAGCGTAATAGATCACGTACATGACCCACCGACGCTTTCACAGAATATTCTTTTCCTAATATTCGTCCTACTGTCTTCGCTTTGGCGGGTGATTCGACGATGACAAGCTTTCCTTTTCGTTTGCTTGTCTTTTTCTTTGATGCTTTCCGCTGCACTTCAGGTTTCTCAAGCCCTTCATGCGCCGGTGTTTTACCCATCCTATATAACCCTGTATCACAAACTGGACATTTTCCCCGCGTTGCTGGAGTCCCAGAAGACGTAAACGTCGCTTCTGGGCTGCCCATCTCTCTCTTCTCTTTGCACTTTACACAATACGCTTCCATATAAAACAATCTCCACTATGAATACTTTCCCAATTTCCGTTCGTTCATTAAATCGACTAGCCGCTTCACTTGATCAGCCTTTTCTCTCCGGCAAATAAGCAGCACATCCTCAGTATCAATAACGACAAGGTCTTCGATTCCTAAAGCGGCGATAAGACGATCCGAGTCTCTCTTCTCATCTTGCAGGATAATAACTCCGCGTGTGTCAAGCAAAAGTGTGGTATCGGCATCGCAAACATTACCATCCTCATCTTTCTCGAGCACGTTATACAAGCGATTCCAATCCCCAATATCAATCCAGCCCAAGTCATCTGCCGGGATGACGACGACATCTTCCGCCCCCTCCATCACGCCGTAGTCAATCGTGATGCTCTTCAGTTCATTCCAAACCACAGCAACAGTTTCACGCTCTAGATCCGTATCCAAAGCCTTCTCGATTTCTTTTAACCCCGAATATAAATCCGGCATTTGACGCTGGATTTCTTCCAGTATGCGCTCGGTTCGCCATACAAACATCCCTGAATTCCAGCTGTATTCACCACTTTGTTGATACTCCCTGGCAAGAGCTGCGTCTGGCTTTTCTTTAAAAGCTTTCACGGTAAATGTTTGTAGTCCCCGGTGCTTATCTGCTTTATCCCCTTTGTGAATGTATCCGTAGGTTGGATCCGGGACTTCGGGCGTAATCCCCAGAGTAACTAGATGATTATCAAGTGCAGCCTCGTAGGCCGCTTTAAGAAGCTCTCGGAATGCTGGCTCGTTGGCCATATAGTGATCCGCCGTCAGACAGGCCATGACGCTTCCAGGATCTCGATGGTTGAGGTAAATTGCAGCGAGTCCGATTGCTGATGCTGTGCCGCGCGGAGATGGCTCAATAATGAAATTACTCTGCAGCAACGACTCCTCTTGTTTAGCTAATATCCGCGCATGATCTTCAACCGTGAGCACAAGTATGTTTGCAGAATCGATAATCGGTAAAATCCGCTCCACTGAAACCTGAAAGAGCGTCCTGTCTCCAAAAAACTTGAGCGCCTGTTTGGGACGCCTTTTTCTTGACAAGGGCCATAGGCGGGTGCCCCCTCCTCCAGCCATTATCGCAGCATAGTAATTTGAACCCATGGGTTTAATCCACCTTATATGTCGCTCTCGCCTCTCGAATTCTTACGAAGTTCATCCCGCCAACCTGCTTTACTCGCCCCTTTAATTCCAACATTGCGAGCGCTGCATTTACGGTTGACACCGGCAGCGAACAGCGTGCCTGCAGTTCGTCAACATGAATCGGCTGCTTGCTTATCGCTTGAAATACTTTTTGCTCAATATCGTCTTCCGGGAGTTGCTCTGCAACATCATCCTGACTACTCACAAGATCCAGGTTTAATACCTCTAAGACCTCTTCGGGTTTTATTAATGGGTGTGCTCCAGCTTGGATCAATCGATTCGTCCCTTTACTGCTCGGTTTATAAATATCGCCCGGCACAGCAAAAACATCTCGCCCCTGATCTGCGGAGAAGTCCGCTGTGATGAGCGCCCCGCTCGACTCGCCAGCCTCGATAACAATCACGGCCAAAGAAAGCCCGCTGATAATGCGATTGCGTGGAGGAAAGTTACGACCCTCAGGTTTCGTCCCCAGAGGGTAATCGCT